>NZ_JAOWDM010000093.1:20262-310802 GCF_030334645.1 Citrobacter sp. Cc139 | reverse complement strand
AGGGAACTGCCAGGCATCAAATAAAAGCGGAAGGCCCGGTCGAAAGACCGGGCCTTTTGTTTTATCTGTGGTCTGTCGGTAAGTGCTCTCCTGAGGAGGACAAATCCGCCGGGAGCGGATTTGAACGTTGCGCAGCAACGGCCCGGAGGGTGGCGGGCAGGACGCCCGCCATAAACTGCCAGGCATCAAACAAGTGAAAAAGCCCGTCCTGCCGGATGGGCTTTTTTGCGTCTGTACGAAATGAAACCTGTCGCCTTATGCGACCTCCAACTCTATCCCCTCGAACATATCTGAATCCTTTCTGTGCTAATTAAAACCGTGACTTATATCGCATAATTAATTATAACAATTATATAACATTTGGTTTACCAAAAAAGACACAACTAGCATTGATAAATTCACGCGATCCTTGGCAGGGGTATAATTCTAATGGCTGATAGCAGTGTAACTGAGAACGGGACGCTGACAGACGGCGATACCCGCCGTCGTATTTGGGCGATTGTCGGAGCATCATCAGGGAATCTGGTCGAATGGTTTGATTTCTATATCTATTCTTTCTGCTCTCTCTATTTTGCTCATATCTTTTTTCCATCAGGAAACACCACTACGCAACTCTTACAGACTGCCGGCGTTTTTGCCGCAGGCTTTCTGATGCGACCAATTGGCGGCTGGTTGTTTGGTCGCATCGCTGATAAGCACGGGCGCAAAAAATCCATGCTGCTGTCAGTTTGTATGATGTGTATGGGATCGCTGGTGATCGCTTGTCTTCCGGGGTATGAAACCATCGGTACCTGGGCTCCTGCGCTATTGCTACTGGCCAGACTATTTCAGGGACTGTCTGTCGGGGGCGAATACGGGACCAGCGCTACCTACATGAGTGAAGTGGCCATTGAAGGTAAGAAAGGTTTTTATGCTTCATTCCAGTACGTAACGTTAATTGGCGGGCAGCTATTGGCATTACTGGTTGTGGTCATTTTACAGCAAACCTTAGAAGATTCAGCGCTCAGAGAGTGGGGGTGGCGTATTCCATTTGCGCTGGGAGCCGTGTTAGCTATTGTCGCGCTATGGCTGCGTCGCCAGTTGGATGAAACCTCGAAACAGGACGTTCGCGCGCTGAAAGAAGCGGGCTCTCTGAAAGGTCTGTGGCGTAATCGCAAAGCCTTCATCATGGTGCTTGGCTTTACTGCTGCTGGCTCGCTGTGTTTTTACACCTTCACAACCTATATGCAGAAGTACCTGGTTAATACCGCAGGTATGCATGCCAACGTAGCCAGCGGGATTATGACGGCGGCACTGTGTGTGTTCATGCTGGTGCAACCATTGTTTGGCGCTTTGTCAGATAAAATTGGCCGACGTACTTCCATGCTATGCTTTGGCGCATTAGCTGCGATTTTCACCGTTCCCATTTTGACAGCATTGCAAAACGTGACGTCTCCGTATATGGCGTTTGCTCTGGTAATGTGCGCCTTGTTGATCGTGAGTTTCTATACGTCCATCAGCGGCATTCTGAAGGCTGAGATGTTTCCGGCGCAGGTGCGCGCACTGGGGGTTGGGTTATCTTATGCGGTGGCGAATGCTCTGTTTGGTGGTTCAGCCGAATATGTTGCCTTATCCCTGAAATCCATCGGTATGGAAACCACATTCTTCTGGTACGTTACCGCGCTGGCAGTCGTCGCATTTTTAGTATCGCTGATGCTGCATGGTAAGGGGAAAGGGCTGCGCCTCTAATGATGCGCCAGTTGCCAGACTGCATAGCCGGTTGAGGCGCCCGCAACATCCCAGGCAAAGTCCTTCCAGCTCCAGCCGCTCCCAGCGGGGCGGCTGTCCCACAGCTCTTTCGATGCGCCCAGGCTGATTGAGAACATCAAACCAATAGCCGCACTGCGATCTCGGTTGTTACCCTGATGCTGGGCATATTCGTTACCGGCTGCGGCAAGCATGGCGGAGGCAATAAAATGTTGAGCTTTGTCTTGTCCGCTCCAGCGGTCGTTTGCCATGTGGCTGCAGCCAGAAATAGCCAGGATACTGGTAAGAATAAACAGGCGCACCGTTGCCTCCATATGAAAAACCCCGTCAGTGACGGGGTTTTGGTTACAGAATACGGCTAATTAATCTGTCGATACGAATACGGCGTAGTCGACGGATCAGCTTACGCACTTTGACTGGATAGTCAGCAATGCTTTGCAGGTCGCGGTAGTGCTTAACCACGGTGGTATGCGTGCGGATAAGCTCCAGCTCTTTATCGCGCTGGGGCGCCAGCTCTTGCTTAGGATCGTGGATAAGGATGGCATTTTCCAGATCCAGACGCCAGGCTCGAGGATTAAGGTTGTTGCCGGTGAGCAGCATCCATTTATCATCAACCCACATACCTTTCAGATGATAAGTGTTGTCATCATCTTTCCATAAGCGCACGACTAACTGGTCGGTATTCACATAATATTGCAGTCTGCTCAGGAAACGGCGCAGGTTAATTTCATACAGATAGGGCAGCGCGCCGATGATTTTAAAAGGCTCATCTTCCGGGATGTAAAAGTCGTTGGCGGTTTTATCACCGACAATGATTTCGACCTTTTTCCCTTCACGCAGCAGCTGAATGATATTGCGCACCAGTATGGCGGGCAGATTGAAATAAGGGGTACAAATTGTGAGTTTGTGCTCTGCGCAGGGCATGAGGTGGAAAATAGTCTTATTTAACAGACTGGATTTTCCGAGTCCAACCAGAGGCGTAACAGAAAGCTGTTCATTATCCGCATCTCCCTGAAAATGGAATGACGCATCGCGCAGTTCCTGACGGTACAAGCGGATATCGTTTTTAATTTCCGGGCTTTTAGGGCGATTGATATCATCAAGACGATTAACGCCGCGACCATTCATCAGGTTTTGCGCCACCCAATTGAACATGATATCGGCCATTTGCGGGTTGCGAATCAACTGATAACGGTCGTAGCGATATTTATCATGCTGATGCAGATAAACATCGTTCAGGCTGGCGCCGCTATACAGGACGCTGTCATCGATGATAAAGCCTTTGAAATGCAGAACGCCAAGGGCTTCGCGCGTGTTAATCGGCACACCATAGACAGGAATATCGATACCGGGGTTTTCTTGCGCCATGCGGCAATACCAGTCAGCATTGGTATTAGATGCCGCAGCACCAATGCGCCCGCGCTGGGCTCGGTGCCAGTCGACAAGCACCCGGACATCCAGTTCAGGACGCTGCCGTTTTGCCGCATAGAGCGCGTCGAGTATGCCTTTGCCACCGTCATCCTGTTCCAGGTACAGCGCAATAATGCAGATCCGTCGCGTCGCGCTGGCGATTTTTTCCAGCAGAGTCTCCCTGAAATTAGCGGGAGCATAAAAGAAATCTACATCATCAACTGACTGAGAAATCTTGGGTAGTTGGGCAAGGTGTTGTTGATGTTTATTACGCTTAAATTTTGACAACATCACAGTGCATTTCTTCTCTGTTCATTGAAGGGTCCTCTGTGCTATGCAGACGACATAAGCGGGCAATGATACCACCAGTACCCATTAATGTGGTCAACATTTCCAGTACCTTACTCACGATTCCTCAAATTGGGCCAGATTAAGCGTTAGCCCAACAATCCCCTCTTCGAGTTGGACGTCAACAACGAACCCGAGTTTCCGGGCCAGGGCGACCATACCGCGATTGTTTGGCATCGTAATACCATTCAAACGTCTAAGTCCGTGATCTCGGGTATAGGCAATTAATTTTTCCATCAATCGGCGACCCAGTCCAAGTCCTTTGAGATCAGAACGAACCAGGACGGCAAACTCGGCATCTACGTTATCAGGATCCGAGATAGCTCGCGTCACGCCGAGGATCTCTTCATGATTATCTCTACAACGCACAGCGACAAAGGCCATTTCACGATCGTAGTCGATCTGTGTCATATTGGCTAAATCTTCATGGGTAAATTCGTTGATCTCACTAAAATAGCGATAATAAAGATCTTCTTTGGTTACCTGAGAAATGAACTGCTGCAGATGAGGTTCATCCTCTGGCAAAATGGGGCGGAACAGGCAGCGCTCGCCGTTCTTCAACTCAACCCACTCTTCAAGCTGATGAGGGTAGGGGCGTACAGCCAATCTGCTTTCGTTATCGCCTGTGAAAGGGGCAATGTCCAGCGTGACGTCCAGCGCGGTAAACTCACCGGCGGAGGCCAGCAGTGGGTGAATATCCAGACGCTGAATTTCCGGACAATCGACGATCAGGTTGGATACCTGCACCAGAAGCTGGCTCAGCCCGGCGATATCCAGTGGGCGTAGTGCGCTACGAGCGCGGATCTTCTTATTTTTGATCCCCTGGATAACCAGATAACGCGCCAGATTCATGTTCAATGGCGGCAATGCCACCACGGCTTGCTCTTCTGGTCGCCACTCAACCCCACCTTCACCCAGCATAATCAGCGGGCCAAATACCGGATCGTGTTCAACGACGACGCGAAGCTCCTGAGCGCCAGCGCGATTCGCCATGCTTTGCACTAATAAACCGTGGATGCGCGCCTGCGGCCAGGCCATTTTCACCCGATCAAAAATCGCATTCGCGGCCTGCTGTACCTCTGTTGCCGTACGCAGGTAGAGCATTACCCCCTGAACTTCCGATTTATGCGGGATATCAGGGGAACGCAGCTTGAGGGCCACCGGATAGCCGATCTGCTCTGCGATATGCACAGCTTCCGCGCTGTCGCTGGCGATCCAGGTCGGGAGCGTGTGTAAGCCATAAGCTTGTAAAATCGGCTGCACTTCATGGGTATCCAGCGATGTGGCCCCTTCGGCAATCGCCTGCTGTAACAGATTATGCGCCTCGGCGGTGTTAGTGGTCAGGTAGTCCGGTAGCGCAGGCGTTTCTCGCAGTTGCTTCTGGTTACGCCGATACTCGACCATATGCATAAACGCGGTGATGGTTCCTTCCGGTGTACGGTAGGTGGGCACCCCTGCTTCGCTAAATAGCCTACGGGCTTCCTGGGAAGAAAACTCCCCGCACCAGTTGGTTAGTAAGGAGATAAATTTCCCTCGAGGATGCTGCTTTACTGCTTCGATCAACGCTTGCGCGCTTTCGGTCCCGGGGGCGGCGGCGCTGGGCGAATGAATCACCATCAGCGCGTCGAAGTCCTGGCTGGTGAGCAAAATATCCAGCGTTTTTACATAATGTTCGCTACTGGCGTCGTCACGAAGATCCAACGGGTTGCCGATATCAACATGGGCTGGTAGCGCATCGCGTAATTTCTGGCAGGTATCTTCACTCAGCGTGGCGAGTTTGCCATTCTTCGACCATAGCTCATCCAATGCCAGTGCGGCAGGCGCGGCGCCGTTACTGATGATCATTAGTCTGTCACCACGCAGCGGGCGCATGTGACTCAGGGTTTCGACCGCCGAGAACAGCTCGTGAGTATCTTGCACGCGTAATAAACCGGCGCGCTGAATAGCCGCATCCCAGGCTGGGTCCATCCCTGCACTGGTGTGCAGTAAACGCTGCGCTGCCGGGCTGCGGCCACTCTTAATCACCAGAATGGGTTTATTGCGCGCGGCGCTACGGGCGGCAGAGACAAAGCGCCGGGCATCGCTCAAATGTTCGAGATAGAGCAATATTGCGCTGGTTTTGCTGTCGCGCGCCAGGTAATCCAGGAGCTCATCAACGTCGATATCCAGGCTGTCACCCAACGCGATAAAGTAAGAAAAGCCCATTTCTCTCTGCTGCGCCCAGTCGAGTATGGTATTGGATACGGCGGCGGATTGAGAGATAAAAGCCAGCTTGCCGCGCTTAATCGGGACGGGGGAAAAGCTGGCGTTAAGTCCCTGCCAGGGGGCGAGAAGTCCCAGACTGTTGGGACCCAGCAGGCGTATTTTATAGCGTGAGGCGCAGGCCAGCAGTTCTGCATGCTGGGCCGCGGGAGCCGAAAGAATAATGCAGGTTTTACAGCCTTTCTCGCCAAGCGCCTCGAGCAATGCCAGGTTACGGCTGGCATTGGTGCACAACACGGCGAGGTCGGGGCTAAAAGGCAAGCTGCTGATATTGGGCCAGGCCAGTACGCCCAATACCGCTTTCCAGGCGGGCGTCACCGGTAGAACAGGCCCATTGAAACCGCCGGCAAGCAGATTACGCATCATCAGGTAACCCGCGCGGTTAGGCTTCATCGACGCCCCAATCACCGCAATGGATTTCGGTCGCAGTAGTGCTTCCAGACCACGTTGACTCATATCGGCTTCCTTAATGACACCAGTGACCGAATGATTTTAAACGCTTTCTGTCGAGTCTGCTGTGACGCTTCCCTGATGTTGAGTTTTTCCTGCCAGGTAACGGGTTTTAAAGCGAGTGAAGTGATCGCTTAACCCTTCCGCAGCTTGCCTATCGCCAGCCAGATCCAGCAAAGCGATGGCGACTTCGGCAGTACAGTATTGCCCTTCGGCGTGAATACCACGCAGGTGATAAGCAGAAAGGCGCGATAAATCAACGGAGATCACCGGCAGGTTGTCGAGGTACGGGCTTTTGCGGAACATTTTACGCGCTTCCGGCCAGGTGCCATCGAGCATAATAAACAACGGCGGTTTGCCGGTCGGCGGCGTGAAAATCACTTCGCGCTCTTCGCCCGCATAGGAAGCCGGGAATACCACCATCGGCTGGTAATCAGGATTTTTCACCAGTTCAAGCAGCGCCTGCGGCGGTTCGGTGCGTGACCACTGAAAAGCCGCGGTATCGGGCAAAATATCGGCGATTAAACGTCCCGTGTTACTGGGCTTCATCGGCTCTGTATCAAACATGACCAGACAAAAACGGCTTTTGGCCTCAGACGGTACTAACGTTGCGCATAAGCAGAGCTTTAGCGGCAGCAGGCAGCGCTGGCAGCGACGAATACGGTTACCTCGGGCGAGGAAAGGACGCGTGGCGCGCGCGAGGCGCTCAGCGCGTAACTGAAGAACTGCGTTATCGGTCATGGGGGAACACGTTGAAAAACGCTATTGTCGCAGAGGTGAAAACGGGGCACAAGATGCGCCCCGCAGAGATTATAATGATTCGTTAAGCCAGCTATCAAACGGAGCCTTAGGTACGGCGCCATTAAGCATATCGACGATTTCACCTTTTCTGAAGATCATGATGGTCGGAATACTGCGGATGCCGAAGCGGGCGCTGAGTTCACGCTCGGCTTCTGTATTCACTTTAACAAAACGTACTTTACCGCTACGCTCTTCCGCGACATCTTCAAAAATTGGGGCAAAGTTACGGCATGGTCCGCACCAGGGGGCCCAAAAATCAACCACCACCGGGAGATCGTCTTTTAACAGTTTATCCAGTGTTTCACCGGTCGCATTGATCACATCCCCATCGAACAGGTCGTGACCACAGCGTCCGCATTTAGCCGCTTCCTGGACACGATCGTCGGGAATGCGGTTGATAGCCTGGCAGCTGGTACAAACGGTATTCATAACTAACCTCTGGATGAGTAGTGTGGACTTCATGGCAGTGACGCCAGTATGTTTCTATTATGTTACATATTATCGGGGAGTCTGTTCTAAACAACAATGCGTTTTATTCAATGAGTACAATAGTCCTTAGCTTTTAAATGAAATAATGGCTAACGACGTGCACATCGGGTAATCTGCGCGCTTCGCGCAGAGCAGGTGGAGAAAAACATGAGCGACGAACTGAAGAACAAAAACGGCAAGGTCAAAGTGATGTACGTCCGCAGTGACGATGACTCGGATAAACGCACCCAAAATCCACGTACTGGTAAAGGCGGCGGACGCCCCGGTACTTCCCGAGCCGAAGGCGGTCGTCGCCCTGCCCGTGATGACAGAAAGGGGCCGAACAGCGAACGCGGCCGTGAACGTGGTCGTGACCGCGATGCAGAACGCGATCGCAGACGTGAAGATTCACCATGGCGTACCGTGTCCCGCGCACCGAATGATGATGCTGAGGATAAAGCCGATCATGGTGGCATTAGCGGCAAGAGTTTTATCGATCCTGAAGTCTTACGTCGTCAGCGCGCGGAAGAAACCCGCGTTTACGGTGAAAATGCCTGTCAGGCTCTGTTCCAGAGTCGTCCGGACGCTATTGTTCGCGCCTGGTTCGTGCAGAGCGTCACCCCGCGCTTTAAAGAAGCATTACGCTGGATGGCGGCAAACCGTAAAGCCTACCATGTGGTTGATGAAGCTGAGCTGGCGAAAGCCTCCGGTACTGAGCACCATGGCGGTGTTTGTTTCCTGATCAAAAAACGTAACGGTACCACCGTTAAGCAGTGGGTGGGTCAGGCTGGGGCGCAGGACTGCGTACTGGCTCTGGAAGACATCGCTAACCCGCACAACCTGGGCGGAATGATGCGTAGCTGCGCCCACTTTGGTGTGAAAGGCGTGGTGGTACAGGATGCGGCGCTGCTGGAATCAGGTGCGGCAATCCGTACCGCTGAAGGTGGCGCAGAGCATGTTCAGCCGATCACCGGTGACAGCATTGTCGATGTGCTGGACGACTTCCGTAAGGCAGGTTACACGGTAGTGATGACCTCAAGCGTGAAAGGCAAACCGTTGTTTACTACCACGCTGCCGGAAAAAATGGTGCTGGTATTAGGGCGTGAGCGTGAAGCGCTGCCGGAAGCGGCATGCTCAGCCGACGACCTGTGCGTGGCGATTGACGGTACGGGTAACGTTGAAACGCTCAACGTATCTGTGGCAACCGGCGTACTGCTCGCGGAGTGGTGGCGTCAGAACAAAGCCTGATAATAAAAATGCCAGCGAATCGCTGGCATTTTTTTACTCACTTTCTGCAGGTAACACCGGCGTCCAGTCAATCGGTTTTTCACCTCGTTGTTCCAGCCATTCATTAGCCAGTACAAAGTGATTGCAGCCAAAGAAACCACGATGCGCGGAGAGCGGTGACGGGTGCGGCGCTTTCAACACATGGTGACGTTGGGTATCAATAATCGCGCCTTTCTTTTGTGCGTGTGAACCCCAGAGCAGGAAAACGACGCCTTCGCGATGCTGATTAATCAAGCTGATGACTTTATCGGTGAAGGTTTCCCAGCCCAGGCTGGCGTGCGAATGTGCCTGACCGGCGCGGACGGTGAGTACGGTATTCAGTAACAGCACCCCCTGACGTGCCCAGCTTTCCAGATAACCGTGCGTTGGGCGCGTGAAGCCAGGAATCGTCGCTTCCAGCTCTTTGTACATGTTCAGCAGCGATGGGGGAGTGGCAATACCCGGACGAACAGAGAACGCGAGACCGTGTGCCTGGCCTGGACCGTGGTAAGGATCCTGCCCCAGGATGACGACTTTCACGTCGCCAAGTTCGGTAAAGCGAAAAGCGTTAAACACATCTTTTTGCGGCGGGTAAATTGTCATACCCGACTGACGCTCGCCAGCGACAGTATGTAGCGTGTTAACAAAATAAGGCTGCTGTTTCTCATCTGCCAGCACATCGTGCCAGGTTAATTCGGTGGCCATCTCGCTCTCCTGCGAATTTTCAATCCCTCTAGCTTAACTGCTTCTTACCACGTCGCAAAATTCTGTACGTTTCTCAACGGCATGGGCCTTAAAGATAGTTGAAAATTTATGTAAAAAGTTTAGCTGTGTACGTGGCGTAAGTTGATGTAAAACAATAAAATCCACCTATCACCACTTTTCATGTGTGGTTTTTATTGATTTAAATCAAAGATTCAAGGGTGTGTGAGGGGTATATATACACTCAAGCAACAATGGTTTTACCAATTGGCCGGATGACGGCCAACCGAGATCAAATAATTTTGCCGGGGAGGCATCAAATGATTACAGGTATCCAGATTACTAAAGCTGCAAACGACGACCTGCTGAACTCTTTCTGGCTGCTGGACAGCGAAAAAGGCGAAGCACGCTGCATCGTTGCGAAAGCAGGTTTCAATGCGGATGACGTCGTTGCCGTCAGCAAACTGGGTGAAATCGAATACCGTGAAGTGCCGGTAGACGTGCAGCCGGAAGTTCGCGTGGAAGGTGGTCAGCACCTGAACGTGAATGTTCTGCGTCGCGAAACGCTGGAAGATGCGGTTAAGCATCCGGAAAAATATCCGCAGCTGACCATCCGTGTTTCTGGTTATGCGGTACGTTTCAACTCTCTGACCCCAGAACAGCAGCGCGACGTTATTGCTCGTACCTTTACTGAGAGCCTGTAAGGCTCGCGGGGAATAACCCCGTTTAGCAGAGAATCAAAAGCGGAAGATGCCAGCGCGTCTTCCGCTTTTTTATATCCGTTAGTAAAAAATTCGTACTGCGCAATACACTAACAGCAGCGCCAGAATGATATTCAACTGTCGGCCGTAACGGCGAAAGAGGCGCTGAAAAAGATGGCCTGCCAGCGCCCAACATGCATTACCAAAGGTGCCGATCAGCGCCAGCAGAATACTCACCCCAATCAGCCAGTGTGCATCCTGCGTATAGGGCAGTACGAACGTGGATAACGCGGTAATGCCGTACAAAATGATTTTGACGTTAACAAACTGCAAGCCAAAACTCGCCCAGAAGCCGATCGGTTCGGACTGCAAATTATCGTTTGCCGCCGGGCTGGTGGCGATTTTCAATGCCAGCCACAAGATATATGCCGCGCCTGCCCAACTGAGCCAGTGGATGATGGCAGGATCCATCGCGGCAAGCGAAAACGAAATCCCGGCGCATATCAGCATGACGATTAAAAAGCCCAGACTCATCCCGGCAAGCACGCGCGTGCTCTGGCGAAAACCGTGTGACGTCGCAGCACTGAGCGCAAGGATGTTATTTGGGCCGGGGGTTAGCGCGGTAATCAATGTATAGGTCCAGAATGCGCTTAAAAGTATGGGGGTCACTTGTTATCTCCTCTGTTTTGGTAGACAGTACCCGAGTCAAAACATTTAAAAAAATGAATGTTTTTGCATTCTGAGTTCGATATTTTCGATGGGTTGGTGCGGATGGATTTACGTCGGTTTATTACGTTAAAAACGGTGGTGGAAGAGGGGTCGTTCCTGCGGGCGTCACAAAAGCTTTGTTGTACGCAATCGACCGTGACGTTTCATATTCAACAGCTTGAGCAAGAGCTTTCGGTGCAGCTGTTCGAAAAAATTGGCCGCAGAATGTGTCTCACCAGTGAGGGCAAACGGTTGATGCCGCATATACACGACCTGACCCGCGTGATGGCATCGATTCGTCAGTCAGCGCAGCAGGATGCGCAGCCGAGCGGCGATCTACGCGTTGCGACCGGCGAAACGCTGCTGGCGTATAAAATGCCGCAGGTTCTACAGCGATTTAAACAACGCGCGCCTCATGTGCGGTTGTCCTTACAGTCGCTCAACTGCTATGTCATTCGCGATGCGTTGCTCGGTGATGAGGTTGATCTGGGCGTGTTTTATCGTGTTGGTAATGATGATGCACTTGAGATGATACCGCTGGGCGATCAGTCACTGGTGCTGGTTGCGTCGCCTCTGCTGCAGCACGTTGATTTCACCCGGCATCACCAGCACATTCCCTGCAGCTTTATCATTAATGAACCGCAATGTATTTTCAGACAACGCTTCGAAGGGCTACTGCGTAAGCGTCATATTACGCTGGAAAATACGATTGAGTTGTGGAGTATTGAGAGCATCAAGCACTGCGTATCGGCAAATCTTGGCGTCAGTTTTTTGCCGCGTTTTGCCGTTGAGAAGGAGCTCCGTTCAGGGGAATTGGTTGAGTTACCGTTCAGCGAACAGCCGGAGTTAATTACGGCATTGTGCGGTTACCATGCTGGAAAAGTCGTTAGCCCGGCGATGCGGGTGTTTATTGAGTGTATTGAAGAGAGCTTTGCGACGCATGAAAAAATGCCGGGCTAAACGGCCCGGCATACGGTTTTACTCTTTGTCGGACTGCTGGGGAGCCGTTCCGCTCGGCTTACGACGCTTGCCGATATTTTTGGCGTCGCGGTGACGTTTCTTCACGCGCGGTTTCTCTTTTTCTTTGGCTTTTTGCTCGGCGCGCTTCGCCAGCACTTTCTTGGACGGCTTGCCGTTAGATTTCTCACTTGGCGCGCGAGTTGTCGGACGCAGTTCGTCAATAACGCGCGCCTTCAGCGGTTCGTCGATATAGCGGCTCGCTTTACCAAGCAGCAGGTGGTCGTGCGCTTCAACCAGAGAAATCGCGGTACCTTTACGGCCAGCGCGGCCGGTACGGCCAATGCGGTGTAGATAGGCATCACCACTGCGCGGCATGTCGTAGTTAAACACGTGGCTAACATCAGGAATGTCGATCCCGCGAGCGGCAACATCGGTCGCAACCAGTACGTTCACACGACCATCGGTCAGGCGTTTGATCGCTTCGTTACGCTTGATCTGTACCATCTCGCCTTCGAGATAGCAGTTATTAATGCCAGCCTGGCGCAGCCAGCCTGCCAGCTCGTGCACACGCTCACGCTTACGTACAAAAACAATCGAACGGGTCGCTTCCGGCTGTTTTAACAGATGGATCAGCAGAGCCGTTTTGTGCTCGATGTCATCGGCACGGTAGTAAAATTGATGGATCTTCTTGCGTTCGCGGGTCGAGGGATCCGCCGAAACCTCAACCGGATCCTCCAGCAGGCGCTCGGCAAAATCTTTAATCGCGTCGCCTTCCAGCGTGGCAGAGAATAACATCGTCTGCTTACGCCAGCGGGTTTCACCGGCGATATGTTCGATGTCCTGGGCAAAGCCCATGTCCAGCATACGGTCTGCCTCATCGAGGATCAGCGTTTCAACCGCGTGGCAGTCGAAATTCTCTTCTTTGATGTATTGCAGCAGGCGACCGGTGGTGGCGACCACGATATCCTGGTTTTCGCTAAAGACTTCCATATGGTTCATGTAAGCCACGCCGCCGGTAATTGTGGCGATATCCAGATGCGTATTCTTCGCCAGTTCACGGGCGTGGTCGGCAACCTGCATCGCCAGTTCGCGCGTTGGCGTCAGAATTAAAATGCGCGGTGGGCCAGATTTTTTGCGCGGGAAGTCGAGCAGGTGCTGCAACGCTGGCAGCAAATATGCCGCCGTTTTACCGGTGCCTGTCGGCGCAGAACCGAGTACATCACGGCCATCGAGCGCAGGCGGAATGGCGGCAGCCTGAATGGCGGTCGGGCGAGTGAAACCTTTTTCCTGGAGGGCATCCAGAAGGCTTTCATCGAGTTCAAGTTCGGAAAAAGTCGTTACAGTCATGTTCTACCTCTGTGTGGGGCGCTGATTATAGACGTTACGGCTGCAATCTTCATCTGTTTGTATGGATATAGCTTCTCAGGTATTGTTTTTATCCTATGTTATCGTCTTTTTTCCCCAGGAAGGTTGTTCTCCATGCCCCAGTCTACATCCGTACTTAGACGTAATGGATTTACATTTAAGCAGTTTTTTGTGGCGCATGATCGTTGTGCGATGAAAGTCGGAACGGACGGTATTTTATTAGGGGCCTGGGCCCCCGTTGCGGGCGTAAAACGGATCCTGGATATTGGTACCGGGAGCGGCCTGTTGGCGTTGATGCTGGCCCAGCGTACTGATGAAAATGTCATCATTGACGCCGTGGAGCTTGATGTTGACGCCGCGCAGCAGGCGCAGGAGAACATCGCGCAATCTCCGTGGATGCATCGCGTCAGCGTTCATACAGCAGATGCGCAGCAATGGATACCACGCCAGACCGTGCGTTTTGATTTGATTATCAGCAATCCACCTTATTATGAACAGGGAGTGGAATGCGCCACGCCGCAGCGCGAGCAGGCACGTTACACGACCGCGCTCGATCATGAAGCATTGCTGGCGCTGGCGGCGGGGAGTATTACAGAAGATGGTTTTTTTTGTGTCGTGCTGCCGGAACAAATTGGTAACGCCTTTACCCAGCAGGCATTAAGTATGGGCTGGCATTTGCGTTTACGTACGGATGTGGCAGAAACTGAGGCCCGGCTACCACATCGTGTATTGTTGGCATTCTCCCCGCAGGCCGGGGGTGCTTTAGCGACAGGTTGGTTATCCGTGGGCCAGACCAACGTTACTCTGAAGGTTACACGGCGCTGACCCAGGCGTTTTATCTGTTTATGTGATGACTTAGCGGCGAGAGGATGGACGGGCCTGACTCGGGAAGTTGTTCAGGATAATCCAGCGTGTAGTGCAGGCCCCGACTCTCTTTGCGCATCATTGCGCAGCGTACAATCAGCTCGGCAACCTGCACCAGGTTGCGCAGTTCCAGCAAATTGTTCGACACGCGGAAATGGGCGTAATACTCGTCGATTTCCTGTTGCAGCATGGTGATACGGCGCAGCGCGCGCTCCAGGCGCTTAGTCGTACGCACAATCCCGACGTAGTCCCACATAAATAAGCGCAGCTCATGCCAGTTATGCTGAATCACCACCAACTCATCCGGATTTTCCACACGACTTTCATCCCAGGCGGGAAGTGTGTTGACACCGCGTGCGTAAGGCATTCGCCTGTCGATATCTTCAGCGGCTGACCAGCCGTAAACCAGGCACTCAAGCAATGAGTTCGACGCCATACGGTTGGCGCCATGCAGGCCGGTATAGCTCACTTCGCCGATGGCATACAGACCGTCGACATCCGTGCGGCCAAAGTCATCAACCATCACGCCGCCGCAGGTATAGTGCGCGGCAGGGACGATAGGGACCGGCTCTTTGGTCAAATCGATGCCCAGTCCCAGCAGTTTTTCATAAATCATCGGGAAATGCTGACGAACAAATGCTTCCGGTTTATGGCTGATGTCGAGGAACATGCAGTCAGCGCCCAGACGCTTCATCTCATGGTCAATGGCACGGGCGACGATATCGCGGGGAGCCAGTTCGCCACGCTCGTCAAAATCGGGCATAAAGCGCGAGCCGTCCGGGCGCTTCAGGTGCGCGCCTTCGCCACGCAGCGCCTCGGTCAGCAGGAAATTGCGCGCCTGCGGATGATACAGCGCCGTTGGATGAAATTGGTTAAATTCAAGATTGGCGACACGACATCCCGCGCGCCAGGCCATCGCAATCCCGTCCCCCGAGGAGATATCCGGATTGGTAGTGTACTGATACACTTTTGACGCGCCGCCGGTAGCTAACACCACTGACTTCGCATGGCAGGTTTCGACAGCTTCTTTATTACGATTCCAGATCCAGGCCCCAACAACCCGACGCGTTCCCGGCAGGCCGATTTTATCAGAGACAATCAGATCGACGGCATTACTGCGCTCTAGAACCTGTATGTTAGGATGATTTTGCGCCTGGCTGACAAGGGTGGTTTCGACTTCTTTACCGGTAGCATCCGCAGCATGCAGAATGCGTCGATGACTATGACCGCCTTCACGGGTCAGGTGATAACTCTCTTCACCGTTGGGCTGAACCTGCGTATCAAATAACACACCCTGATCGATAAGCCACTGCACACAGGTGCGGGCATTGCTGGCGACAAACTCTACCGCATGACGATCGCAAAGTCCGGCCCCGGCAACCAGCGTATCTTCAACGTGGGAGTCGATACTGTCGGTTTCATCGAAAACCGCGGCAATACCACCCTGAGCATAAAACGTCGAGCCTTCGCTAACAGGACCTTTGCTCAGTACAATAACCTGATGTTTCTCAGCCAGCCGCAGCGCCAGCGAGAGTCCGGCAGCTCCGCTGCCAATGATCAGCACGTCACAGGATAATTCAGGAGTTGTATTCATAATGTTTGTTTAATTTACTAAACAGTGTTTGCTCACAATAGCACCAGAATACGCGTTGCTGCACGTTTTATTTTTAAATGTGTTGCAATGGCTAAACATGAAAGAAAAAGTATGACGAGGCCGAAATGAGCAAAATTATTTTGTGAAGCAGGCCGTTAGCATCAGATTATGTGATGAAATAAAGTGGCCGTTGGGTTACTCTGCAAGCGGTGAAATGGGCATTTCTTACAGATAGTGCGTTGATCGGGTTATGTAGACTTATAATGAGAGATAAGACCTGTCTACAACATGACAAACAAAAAACAAATGCGTAACGGAACTTTACGAAACTTGAGCACTCTAAGCATTTGCTTGCTCATAGTGAAGCTTATGGAGTGGCGTTTCGACAGCGCGTGGAAATTTGGTTTGGGGAGACTTTACCTCGGATGAGCGAGCAGTTAACGGACCAGGTCCTGGTAGAACGGGTCCAGAAGGGAGATCAGAAAGCCTTTAACCTACTGGTAGTCCGCTATCAGCATAAGGTGGCGAGTCTGGTTTCTCGCTATGTACCGTCGGGCGATGTACCCGATGTAGTACAAGAAGCATTTATCAAGGCCTATCGTGCGCTGGACTCGTTCCGGGGGGATAGTGCTTTTTATACCTGGCTGTATCGTATCGCAGTCAATACAGCGAAGAATTACCTGGTCGCTCAGGGGCGTCGTCCACCTTCCAGTGATATAGATGCGATTGAAGCAGAAAACTACGAAAGTGGCGGTGCACTGAAAGAAATTTCGAACCCTGAGAACTTAATGTTGTCAGAAGAACTGAGACAGATAGTTTTCCGAACTATTGAGTCCCTCCCGGAAGATTTACGCATGGCAATAACCTTGCGGGAGCTGGATGGCCTGAGCTATGAAGAGATAGCCGCTATCATGGATTGTCCGGTAGGTACGGTGCGTTCACGTATCTTCCGAGCGAGGGAAGCTATTGATAATAAAGTTCAACCGCTTATCAGGCGTTGACGATAGCGGGATACTGGAAAAGGTATTAGGCATGCAGAAAGAAAAACTTTCCGCTTTAATGGATGGCGAAACGCTGGATACTGAGTTGCTTAAAGAGCTGACTCACGACCCGGAAATGCAAAAAACCTGGGAGAGTTATCACCTGATTCGCGATTCCATGCGAGGTGATACCGCCGACGTTCTCCATTTCGATATTTCCGCCCGCGTTATGGCTGCCATCCAGGATGAGCCAGTACGTCAGACGGCGCCATTGATTCCTGAGGCCCAGCCAGCACCGCACCAGTGGCAGAAAATGCCATTCTGGAAGAAAATGCGTCCGTGGGCCGCGCAGCTTACCCAAATGGGGGTGGCTGCGTGTGTATCACTTGCAGTTATTGTTGGCGTCCAGCACTATAACGGTCAATCTGAAACGTCCCAGCAGCCCGAAACGCCGGTATTTAATACATTACCGATGATGGGTAAAGCCAGTCCGGTAAGCCTGGGTGTACCTTCTGACGCGACAGCCAGCGGCGGTCAGCAACAGCAGGTACAGGAGCAGCGTCGTCGTATTAATGCCATGTTGCAGGATTACGAACTGCAACGTCGACTGCACTCTGAACAGCTTCAGTTTGAGCAGGCGCAAACACAGCAAGCCGCTGTGCAGGTGCCAGGAATTCAAACTTTAGGAACGCAATCGCAGTAATGAAGCAACTTTGGTTTGCCATGTCACTTGTGGCTGGTAGCCTGTTCTTCTCTGTAAACGCCTCGGCCAATCCTGCGTCCGGGGCGTTGTTGCAGCAGATGAATCTGGCCAGCCAGTCGCTAACCTATGAGCTGTCATTTGTCAGCATCAATAAACAGGGTGTTGAATCCCTACGTTATCGCCATGCCCGCCAGGATAACCGTCCGTTAGCACAGTTGTTGCAATTGGATGGACCGCGCCGGGAAGTGGTGCAACGCGGCAATGAAATAAGTTATTTCGAGCCTGGGCTCGAACCGTTCACGCTGAACGGCGACTATATCGTTGATTCATTGCCATCCCTGATTTATACCGACTTCAAACGCCTTGCACCCTACTATGATTTTATTTCAGTAGGCCGCACTCGCATTGCCGATCGGCTCTGTGAAGTGATCCGCGTTGTCGCTCGTGACGGCACCCGTTACAGCTATATCGTCTGGATGGACACCGAAACCAAGCTACCGATGCGTGTCGATCTTCTCGATCGTGATGGCGAAACGCTGGAACAGTTCCGCGTCATCGCCTTTACCGTAAACAACGGCGTTAGCGACAGCATGCAGACGCTGGCGAAAGCCAATCTACCGCCGTTGCTGTCGGTTCCCGCGGGTGAAAAAACCAACTTCAACTGGAGTCCGTCATGGGTGCCGCAAGGCTTTAGTGAAGTCTCCAGCAGTCGACGTCCGCTGCCGACCATGGATAACATGCCGATTGAATCACGCCTTTATTCGGATGGCCTGTTCAGTTTCTCCGTGAACGTAAACCGTGCGACGCAAAACAGCACCGATCAACTGCTGCGAACCGGGCGTAGAACGGTCAGCACCAGCGTGCGTGATAACGCGGAAATTACGATAGTGGGCGAACTGCCGCCACAAACGGCGAAGCGTATCGCGGACAATATTAAGTTCAGGGCCGCACAATGATCAAAGAGTGGGCGACAGTCGTTTCCTGGCAAAATGGTCTGGCGACGGTCAGCTGTGATGTGAAAGCGTCATGTAGCAGCTGTGCTTCCCGGGCCGGGTGCGGGAGCCGCGTGCTGAATAAACTTGGACCGCAGACCACGCACACTATTGTGGTACCCAGCGATGAGCCATTGGCCCCTGGTCAAAAAGTTGAGCTGGGCATTGCCGAGAGGAGCCTGTTGGGATCGGCGATGCTGGTTTATATGTCTCCGCTGGCGGGGCTCTTTCTTTTCGCGGCGCTGTTCCAGGTGCTGTTTGGCTCCGACCTGGCAGCTTTAAGCGGGGCTGTACTGGGTGGCGTGGGCGGATTCCTGATCGCCCGCGGATATTCCCGTAAGCTTGCTGAACGTGAAGCCTGGCAGCCGGTCATTCTGAACGTTGCCCTCCCGCCCGATCTTATTCGCGTTGAAACCCAGCAGTGATATCTTTGCCTGATGGCGCTGCGCTTATCAGGCCTACCGCGTTTTCAGATGCAGGCGTAGGCCGGATAAGGCGTTTATGCTGCCATCCGGCAAAAGTTTCACCGACTTTGTAAGGTTGTTTCCAGTTCCCGCTATCCTTGCTCTATGAACGTTTCCTCGCCTCAGCGTTGTAGTGTAGAATGCGGCGTTTCACTTAAACAGACGTTAAGCTCAGATCAGCGACTTCTCAGAGCCTGCTCAGGCGGGCGTAAGGCACAATAATTACTCTATATGAAGAACATACGTAACTTTTCAATCATTGCTCACATCGACCACGGTAAATCGACGCTGTCTGACCGTATTATCCAGATCTGCGGTGGCCTGTCTGACCGTGAAATGGAAGCGCAGGTTCTCGACTCGATGGATCTTGAGCGTGAGCGCGGTATTACTATCAAAGCGCAGAGCGTGACGCTCGATTTCAAAGCATCTGATGGTGAAACCTATCAGCTTAACTTTATCGACACCCCGGGCCACGTCGACTTCTCATATGAAGTTTCCCGCTCGCTTGCCGCCTGTGAAGGCGCACTGCTGGTGGTTGACGCCGGGCAGGGTGTAGAAGCGCAAACGCTGGCCAACTGCTACACCGCCATGGAAATGGATCTGGAAGTGGTGCCGGTACTGAACAAAATTGACCTGCCAGCCGCTGACCCTGAGCGTGTAGCGGAAGAAATTGAAGATATCGTCGGCATCGACGCCACCGACGCAGTACGCTGCTCGGCGAAAACCGGCGTGGGCGTGACCGACGTGCTGGAACGTCTGGTGCGCGACATTCCGCCGCCGGAAGGCGATCCGGAAGGCCCATTGCAGGCGCTGATCATCGACTCCTGGTTCGATAACTACCTGGGTGTGGTTTCGCTGGTGCGTATTAAAAACGGCACCATGCGTAAAGGCGACAAGATTAAAGTGATGAGCACCGGTCAGGTTTATAACGCTGACCGTCTGGGTATCTTCACGCCGAAACAGGTTGACCGTACCGAGCTGAAATGCGGCGAGGTAGGTTGGTTGGTTTGTGCGATTAAAGACATCCTTGGCGCCCCGGTGGGTGATACCTTAACGTCTGCGCGTAACCCGGCAGAGAAAGCGCTACCAGGTTTCAAGAAGGTGAAACCGCAGGTTTATGCCGGTCTGTTCCCGGTCAGCTCTGACGATTACGAAAACTTCCGTGATGCGCTCGGCAAGCTGAGCCTGAACGACGCTTCCTTGTTCTATGAGCCGGAAAGCTCAACCGCGCTGGGCTTTGGCTTCCGCTGCGGCTTCCTCGGCCTGTTGCACATGGAGATCATTCAGGAACGTCTGGAACGTGAATACGATCTGGATCTGATCACTACCGCGCCGACCGTAGTTTACGAAGTGGAAACCACGGCGAAGGAGACAATCTACGTCGATAGCCCGTCCAAGCTGCCGCCGCTGAACAACATCTACGAACTGCGCGAGCCGATCGCCGAGTGTCACATGCTGCTGCCGCAGGCTTACCTTGGTAACGTCATCACGCTGTGTATCGAGAAACGTGGCGTACAGACCAACATGGTTTATCACGGTAACCAGGTCGCGCTGACCTATGAAATTCCGATGGCGGAAGTGGTACTCGACTTCTTCGACCGCCTGAAGTCGACCTCCCGCGGCTATGCGTCGCTGGACTATAACTTCAAACGCTTCCAGGCGTCTGACATGGTGCGTGTTGATGTCCTCATCAATAACGAACGTGTCGATGCGCTGGCGCTGATCACTCACCGCGACAACTCCCAGAGCCGTGGCCGTGAGCTGGTCGAGAAGATGAAAGATCTGATCCCGCGCCAGCAGTTTGATATCGCGATCCAGGCGGCCATCGGCACGCACATCATCGCGCGTTCAACGGTGAAGCAACTGCGTAAAAACGTTCTGGCGAAATGCTACGGTGGCGATATCAGCCGTAAGAAAAAGCTGCTGCAAAAACAGAAAGAGGGTAAAAAGCGCATGAAGCAGATCGGTAACGTCGAACTGCCGCAGGAAGCGTTCCTCGCCATTCTGCATGTCGGTAAAGACAGCAAATAATCTTAAGGAGTTGGCATGGCGAACATGTTTGCCCTGATTCTGGTGATTGCCACACTAGTGACGGGCATTTTATGGTGCGTAGATAAATTCATTTTCGCGCCAAAACGCCGGGAGCGTCAGGCAGCAGCGCAAGCTGCTGCAGGTGATTCACTGGATAAAGCAACGCTGAAAAAAGTGGCCCCTAAGCCGGGCTGGCTGGAAACTGGCGCATCCGTTTTTCCGGTATTAGCTATCGTGCTGGTGGTGCGTTCGTTTATTTATGAACCGTTCCAGATCCCGTCAGGTTCGATGATGCCGACGCTGTTGATTGGCGACTTTATCCTGGTGGAGAAATTCGCCTACGGGATTAAAGATCCGATTTACCAGAAAACGTTGATCGAAACCGGCCATCCGAAACGCGGTGATATCGTGGTGTTTAAATACCCGGAAGATCCGCGCCTGGATTACATCAAACGCGCTGTCGGTTTACCGGGAGACAAAGTGACGTACGATCCGGTGGCGAAAGAGGTGACTATTCAGCCTGGTTGCAGCTCCGGTCAGGCGTGTGAAAATGCGCTGCCGGTAACCTACTCCGATGTTCAGCCAAGTGATTTTGTGCAGACCTTTGCTCGTCGCAACGGCGGGGAAGCGACCAGCGGTTTCTTTGAAGTTCCGTTGAACGAAACGAAAGAGAACGGTATTCGTCTCACTGAACGTAAAGAAACGCTCGGTGAGGTAACGCACCGCATTCTGACCGTGCCAATCGCGCAGGATCAGGTAGGGATGTACTACCGTCAGCCTGGCCAGCAGCTGGCGACCTGGATCGTCCCACCGGGACACTACTTCATGATGGGTGATAACCGTGACAATAGCGCGGACAGCCGTTACTGGGGATTTGTGCCGGAAGCGAATCTGGTGGGTAAAGCGACTGCAATCTGGATGAGTTTCGACAAGCAAGAGGGTGAATGGCCGACCGGCGTGCGTTTAAGCCGTATTGGCGGTATTCATTAATTGCTAATAATCGTTCACGTTGTCGTCATTATGGCGACAACGTGAATTATTTCTCGGATAAATTCCCGCAGACTAACGACATCCCTTGTCGTTGTGTATAGAATATTCCCCCGAAGTTTTAGGTTGGCACCGACAGGTTGCCACGGCACACGAAACAGCGTTGGTTTGTATACAAAAGCATTCAGACGATGCCAGATGGCTAAGTGAATGACGTATATCAGGTCTGTTTCGTGTGCTGAATTGTTGACGCATTCATTTATTGGTATCGCATGAACCCCATCGTAATTAATCGGCTTCAACGGAAGCTGGGCTACACTTTTAATCATCAGGAGCTGTTGCAGCAGGCATTAACTCACCGTAGCGCCAGCAGCAAACATAACGAGCGTTTAGAATTTTTAGGCGACTCTATTTTGAGCTTTGTCATCGCTAATGCGTTATATCACCGTTTCCCGCGTGTGGATGAAGGTGATATGAGCCGCATGCGCGCGACGCTGGTTCGCGGTAATACGCTGGCAGAATTAGCCCGTGAGTTTGACCTCGGTGAATGTTTACGTTTGGGACCAGGCGAGCTGAAAAGCGGCGGTTTCCGTCGTGAATCGATCCTGGCGGACACCGTTGAAGCTTTGATCGGCGGCGTCTTCCTCGACAGCGATATTCAAACCGTTGAACAACTGATCCTGAATTGGTATCAAACCCGTCTGGATGAAATTAGCCCAGGCGACAAACAAAAAGATCCGAAAACGCGCCTGCAGGAATATTTGCAGGGTCGCCACCTGCCGCTGCCGTCCTACCTGGTGGTGCAGGTCCGTGGTGAAGCTCACGATCAAGAATTTACTATCCACTGCCAGGTCAGCGGCCTGAGTGAACCGGTGGTTGGCACAGGTTCGAGCCGTCGTAAGGCTGAGCAGGCTGCCGCCGAACAGGCGTTGAAAAAACTGGAGCTGGAATGAGCATCGATAAAACTTACTGCGGATTTATTGCCATCGTCGGCCGCCCGAACGTTGGCAAATCCACCTTGTTGAATAATCTGCTTGGGCAGAAGATTTCTATTACCTCTCGTAAGGCTCAGACAACTCGTCACCGTATTGTTGGCATCCATACCGAAGGCGCGTATCAGGCGATTTATGTTGATACCCCGGGCCTGCATATGGAAGAAAAACGTGCCATTAACCGCTTGATGAACAAGGCGGCGAGCAGCTCGATTGGTGATGTTGAGCTGGTGATTTTCGTTGTGGAAGGCACTCGCTGGACGCCGGACGACGAAATGGTGCTCAACAAGCTGCGTGATGGTAAAGCCCCGGTAATTCTGGCGGTGAACAAAGTAGACAATGTTCAGGAAAAAGCCGAGCTGCTGCCGCACCTGCAGTTCCTGGCCAGCCAGATGAACTTTCTCGACATCGTGCCGATCTCTGCCGAGACCGGTCTGAATGTTGATACCATTGCGGGTATCGTACGCAAGCATCTGCCGGAAGCAATTCATCACTTCCCGGAAGATTACATCACCGATCGTTCTCAGCGTTTTATGGCCTCTGAAATCATCCGTGAAAAGCTGATGCGTTTTCTGGGCGCTGAACTGCCGTATTCCGTCACCGTTGAGATTGAGCGTTTTATCTCTAACGAGCGCGGCGGCTACGATATCAACGGTCTGATCCTTGTCGAACGTGAAGGGCAGAAGAAGATGGTGATTGGCAACAAAGGGGCCAAAATTAAAACCATCGGTATTGAAGCGCGTAAAGACATGCAGGAGATGTTCGAAGCGCCTGTTCACCTTGAACTGTGGGTGAAAGTGAAATCCGGCTGGGCCGATGACGAACGCGCGCTGCGCAGCCTCGGTTACGGCGACGATCTCTGAGAATAACCCCGATGGAGGGCTGGCAACGCGCTTTTGTCCTGCATAGCCGCCCGTGGAGCGAAACCAGCCTCGTGCTGGACGTCTTCACGGAAGAATCGGGCCGCGTGCGCCTTGTAGCCAAAGGCGCGCGTTCCAAACGTTCTAATCTTAAAGGCGCACTCCAGCCTTTTACGCCGTTACTGCTTCGCTTTGGTGGACGTGGTGAGGTCAAAACCTTGCGTAGCGCCGAAGCCGTCTCTCTGGCACTCCCTCTAAGCGGTATTACGTTGTACAGCGGTCTGTATATCAACGAGCTTATCTCACGCGTGCTTGAATACGAGACCCGCTTTTCTGAACTCTTTTTCGACTACCTGAACTGTATTCAGGCGCTGGCAGGCGCGACGGGTTCGCCAGAGCCTGCCTTGCGTCGCTTTGAACTGGCTTTACTCGGTCATCTGGGTTATGGCGTGGATTTTACCCACTGCGCGGGTAGCGGTGAGCCGGTAGATGACACCATGACCTATCGCTATCGGGAAGAGAAAGGATTTATCGCAAGTGTCGTGATTGATAATGCCACCTTTACCGGACGCCATCTGAAAGCGCTTGAGTCGCGTGAATTTCCGGATGCTGATACGCTTCGCGCTGCGAAACGCTTTACCCGCATGGCGTTAAAGCCGTATCTTGGTGGTAAGCCGTTAAAAAGCCGGGAACTGTTCCGGCAATTTATGCCAAAACGCGCAGTAAAAATTAAAAATGATTAACGAGGATTGTCATGGCTGAATTACTGTTAGGCGTCAACATTGACCACATTGCCACTTTACGTAATGCTCGCGGCACCGCATACCCGGACCCGGTTCAGGCGGCGTTTATCGTTGAACAGGCGGGCGCAGACGGCATTACCGTGCATCTGCGTGAAGACCGTCGCCATATTACCGACAGAGACGTGCGTATTCTGCGCCAGACGCTGGATACCCGTATGAATCTGGAAATGGCGGTAACCGAAGAGATGCTGGCCATTGCCGTTGAGACGAAGCCGCATTTTTGCTGCCTGGTGCCGGAAAAACGCCAGGAAGTTACCACCGAAGGTGGTCTGGACGTCGCCGGTCAACGCGACAAAATGCGCGACGCCTGTAAACGCCTGGCGGATGCTGGCATTCTGGTTTCGCTGTTCATCGATGCCGACGAAGAACAGATTAAAGCCGCTGCTGAAGTTGGCGCGCCGTTTATTGAAATTCACACCGGCTGTTACGCTGATGCGAAAACTGACGCGGAACAGGCCAGCGAACTGGCGCGTATCGCCAAAGCGGCGACCTTTGCCGCAAGCCTTGGCCTGAAGGTGAATGCGGGTCACGGCCTGACGTACCACAACGTTAAAGCCATCGCGCGGATCCCGGAAATGCACGAACTGAACATCGGTCATGCCATTATCGGACGCGCAGTGATGAGCGGTCTGAAAGACGCGGTAGTAGAAATGAAACGCCTGATGCTGGAAGCGCGTGGCTAATGGCGATTTTGGGATTAGGTACGGATATCGTGGAGATTGCCCGCATTGAAGCGGTGATCTCCCGCTCCGGTGACCGTCTGGCAAGACGCGTGCTCAGCGACAACGAATGGGCAATCTGGGAGACGCATCAGCAGCCGGTGCGTTTTCTGGCGAAGCGTTTTGCGGTTAAAGAAGCGGCAGCAAAAGCCTTTGGTACGGGTATCCGCAACGGCCTGGCATTCAACCAGTTTGAGGTTTTCAACGACGAGCTCGGTAAGCCGCGTCTGCGGTTATGGGGAGAGGCGTTAAACCTGGCGGAAAAACTCGGCGTCGCCCATATGCATGTGACGCTGGCCGATGAGCGTCACTACGCCTGCGCCACGGTGATTATTGAAAGTTAGATTTTGTCCGCGTGATGCATCTGGACGAATTTATCCCACAACTGCTCTTCACTCTCTAAATGTGCCGGATCTTTCAAAATAGTATTGGGGATCGGGCACACCTTCTGGCAGGTTGGCGTGTCGTAATGGCCTACGCATTCCGTACATTTGTCGCTGTTAATCTCGTAAATGCTGTCACCCATCGAAATCGCCTCATTCGGGCATTCAGGTTCGCACATATCGCAATTGATACACTTTTTAGTGATTAACAGGGCCATCAGGAAACTCTCAAAACATCACAAATCGGGCGGGCATTATACGCGCATTCTTTGCTCAGACCAGTTTTTTTACCAGCGCTTCGCTGTGACGAATGCGTTCCGGGGCATGCTCCAGATCCTGCTGCACCAGCGCCATAAACAGTAAATCGGTGAGCATCATTTGCGCGTGGGTGGAGGAGATCGCGGCGCTGCGCGTGGCCTGTTCCTCGGCAATCGTATACAGACAATGACTTGCGCGTTGCTGCAGGGCATTGGGCGTAAATCCGGTGATGGCGAGAATTTTGGCCCCGGTACGCAGCGTTTCATCTGCCGCCAGATTAAGTTCGCGGCGCTCACCGGTGTACGAAATAGCCAGCAACAAATCGTCTGGAGAAAGCGCCTGCACCGTCGCCAGCAGGGCGTGCATATCACGTTCGACTACCGCGTTAAAACCAATCTTCAACAGCTTCCAGGCAAAGTTCTGCGCGACCAGACCCGATGCGCCAATACCGGTCAGAATAATACGTCGGGCAGAGCGCAACATCGTGACGCTCTCCAACAGTTTTTCTTCGCTGTTAATATCCAGCGTCGCATGCATCGCCGCCACGTTCTCCTGAATCAGCTTTTCGCCCACCAGACGCATCGGGTCATCACCCCGAATCTGGTTATGCACCGGAACAGAATGGGGGTTGGGATTACTGGCCAGCGCTTCGCTAATCGCCAGTTTCAGTGCCGGAAATCCTTTAAAACCCAATTTTTGCGCGAACTTCACTACGCTGGACTGGCTGACGCCCGCTTCGAAGGCCAACTGCTGTGAGCTGAGATGACGCGCGGTATCTGGTTGAGCAAGGAGATAATCCGCAATTTTTTTATCGCTTTGCGCGAGATCCGGGTAACGCTGACGAATGCGAATTAAACAGTTCATGCTGTCTCCTGGCGAAAACGTGATGGCGATTACAAAACAAAATTTCCCTCGCCTGGATGAATATAATATTCCATTATGACAGATTATTATGAATTAAAAATTCCTAAGGACCAAAAAATGAATCTCGGTGCATTAGTTTCAGAAACCCGTAACCCTCAGACCATGGATCTTGATGCGCTCTCCACGCTGGAGTTGGTTCATCGTTTTAATCAACAGGATACGCTGGTAGCACAAGCAGTAAAAGCCACTCTTCCTGACGTTGCGCGAGCGGTCGATGCGGCGGCGGATGCGCTTAAAGCGGGCGGACGCATTATATACATGGGCGCGGGTACCAGCGGGCGTCTTGGCGTGCTGGATGCCTCTGAATGCCCACCAACTTTCGGCGTACCGCACGGTCTGGTGGTTGGCCTGATAGCCGGAGGGCCGGGCGCGTTGCTGAAGGCGGTTGAAGGCGCGGAAGATAACCCGCAGTTAGGTGAAGACGATCTGCGTACGCTCAACCTTACTCCAGAGGATCTGGTGGTTGGTCTGGCGGCGTCAGGTCGTACGCCGTATGTGATTGGTGGGCTGAAATATGCCCGGACGGTAGGCTGTACAACGGTGGCGATTTCCTGCAATCCGGATTCTCCTATTGCTCATGAAGCGGATATTGCCATCTCCCCCGTGGTAGGGCCGGAGGCCCTGACGGGGTCAACACGACTGAAATCCGGTACCGCGCAAAAACTGGTGCTCAATATGATCTCCACCGGTGCGATGGTGAAGTTTGGCAAGGTGTATCAGAACCTGATGGTGGATATGCAGGCAACCAACGTCAAACTGGTCGATCGGGCGTGTCGCATGGTGGTCGAGGCCACTGGCATTGCGCGTGAGCAGGCGCAAGCTTTGTTAAAGCAGACTGACTTTGAGGTTAAACCCGCCATTTTAATGGCGCTCACCGGCCTGGACGCCGCTGCCGCCCGCGAAAAGCTTGCCGCTCACCAGGGTTTTTTACGCGCGGCGTTAGAACGCTAAGAGGTGTATATGGATAAGACGGCGGTGCTGGCCAGCGACATTCTGCTGGGCGTTGGCGGAGAGAAAAATATTCTGCGCCTGGAAAACTGTATGACCCGTGTCAGGGTGGAAGTCCGGGATGAGGCTCAGCTCGATGTATCCCAACTCAAGCAACTGTCCGGCGTCAGCGGCTACGTGAAGCAGGGCGCGCAGCACCAGATTATCGTCGGCCCCGGGAAAGCCGCCAGGGTGGTGGATGCTATGCGCGCCCTGATTGCCGATGGCGGCGAGCGCACCGATGCGCATGATATCGAGCGCACGAAGTCAGCGGCTAAAGCGAAATACAAAGCGCCGATGAGTGATGCGCTGCGTAAGCTGGCGAACGTCTTTATCCCTCTTATTCCGGCGTTTATCGCCTCCGGTTTAATTACCGGCATTATTAACATCCTTAAGCGACCGGATATCGTCGGGGATTTTGCGACCCACTATCCGAATTTACTTGGACTGATGGGCATATTTGGCAGCGCCGTGTTTGCCATTATGAATATTCTGGTCGGGGTGAATACCGCTAAAGTGTTTGGTGGTTCTCTGGCGATGGGCGGAGTGATGGCGGGGATCCTCTCCAGTCCGCAATTGGCGCAAATTACCCTGTTTGGCGAAACGCTGCAGCCGGGGCGCGGCGGGGTAATCGCCGTGCTGTTGGTGGTAGCGTTGATGTGCTGGATCGAACGCAAATTCCGCGAACTGCTGCCGGAATCACTGGAACTGATCCTTAACCCACTGCTGACCACCATTATTACCGGGGCTATTGCGATAGTGGCGCTGCAACCGTTGGGCGGTTGGATTTCCGAATCTATCGCTCACGGCGCATCCTGGGCTATCGATCGCGGCGGTTTTCTGGTCGGCGCTATACTGGCGGGAACCTTCCTGCCGCTGGTGCTCACCGGACTTCATCAGGGGTTAGTGCCTATCCACGTCGAACTGGTGCAGGCGCATGGTTATAACGCGCTCTTCCCAATCCTTGCAATGGCGGGTGTTGGGCAAATCGGTGCAGCGATTGCGGTGCTGATGAAAACCCGCAACGCACGACTAAAAAAGGTGATCAAAGGGGCGTTGCCGGTTGGATTGTTGGGGATTGGCGAACCGCTGATTTTTGGCGTTACGCTGCCGTTGGGTAAGCCGTTTATCTGTGCCTGTCTTGGCGGAGCGGTAGGCGGGGCGCTGATAAGCTACTGGAAAGTGGCGACGGTTATCACCTTTGGTATCTCAGGATTACCGCTGGCATTAACGATTGTTGCCGGAAAAGTGATGTTCTATCTGTTAGGCTATCTGGTAGCAGTTATTGCCGGGTTTCTGTTTACCTGGCTATTGGGGTTCAACGATCCAGAGGAATAAAGTTTGACCAATCACCAGCGCCGCGTTGTCTTTTTTGATTTGGATGGCACGTTACATCAGCAGGATATGTTCGGGAGTTTTATACGTTATCTGCTGCGTCGTCAGCCGCTGAACGTGCTGCTTGTGCTGCCTCTGTTACCGGTGATTGCGCTGGCGTTGTTGATAAAAGGACGCGCGGCCCGCTGGCCAATGAGCCTGCTGTTGTGGGGATGCACTTTTGGTCGTAGCGAGGCGCGTCTGAAAGCGCACCAGGCCGATTTTGTACGTTGGTTTCGCGATAACGTGACGGCGTTTCCGCTCGTACAGCAGCGGCTGACCACTTATCTGTTAAGTTCTGACGCCGACATCTGGCTTATCACCGGCTCCCCACAGTCGCTGGTGGAGCAGGTTTACTTTGATACCCCGTGGCTACCGCGCGTCAATCTGATCGCCAGTAAAATGGCGCGAGGATATGGTGGCTGGGTGCTGCCTCTGCGTTGTCTGGGGCATGAGAAAGTGACACAGCTGGAACGTCAGATTGGCGCGCCGCTGCAACTTTATAGTGGTTATAGCGACAGTAAGCAGGACAACCCGCTGCTCTCTTTTTGCCAGCATCGCTGGCGCGTCA
Source organism: Citrobacter sp. Cc139 (assembly GCF_030334645.1). Classification (NCBI taxonomy): domain Bacteria; kingdom Pseudomonadati; phylum Pseudomonadota; class Gammaproteobacteria; order Enterobacterales; family Enterobacteriaceae; genus Citrobacter; species Citrobacter sp. Cc139. The sequence continues at coordinate 281,129 of NZ_JAOWDM010000093.1, read as the reverse complement.
CGCCGCGTGGGGAACTGCAACAACTCGAATAGAGTAAACGATAGCGTCTGTGTATAATGCGCCCGCTTTGATTACTGGAGTTATCCCCTTTGTCTGAAGTTGAATTTAGCCACGAATACTGGATGCGTCATGCTTTAACGCTGGCTAAGCGCGCCTGGGATGAGCGTGAAGTCCCGGTGGGCGCAGTATTAGTGCATAATAACCGCGTCATTGGCGAAGGCTGGAACCGGCCGATTGGTCACCATGATCCCACGGCCCACGCTGAAATTATGGCGCTGCGTCAGGGCGGCCTGGTGCTGCAAAATTACCGTCTGTTGGATGCCACGTTGTACGTCACTCTGGAGCCGTGCGTGATGTGTGCCGGTGCGATGGTGCACAGCCGTATCGGCCGGGTGGTTTTTGGCGCGCGCGATGCGAAAACGGGGGCGGCGGGTTCATTAATTGACGTGCTACATCACCCTGGAATGAATCATCGGGTTGAAGTGACAGAGGGAGTCCTGCGGGATGAATGTGCCACGCTGCTCAGCGATTTCTTTCGTATGCGTCGTCAGGAAATTAAAGCCCTGAAAAAATCCGCCAATGTGTAAATGCTGGTCTGATTGTCTGATGTTTATCAGGCCGATAAGACTACTTTTCCTCTTTCTTTTGCGCTGAAAACAGCAGGGAAGGGGAGTGCGTCAGGTAGTTTGACGACGTTTGAGACAGAAACGCGGAAAGCGGGAATTTCTCTTTACCTAACAACTCCGCGGGGGACACCGCCGGGTAATCCTGCGCCAGTTGCTGCGTTTCCTGCGCCTGCTTTTCTTTTTCTTGCAGATATCCCACCAGGCTTATCTGGTATTTACGGATATTTTCCACATAGGCGTAGGCTTCATGACCACGTGCATAACCATAGGTCAGCTTGTTGTAATACGGCTTTTGGCTGAGCAGCGGTAGACGCTGTTTTACATCGGACCAGCTATTCGGATTGCCTTTGGTTTTGACCGTCAGCGCCCGCGCGTCCAGCATATGCGCATAACCCATATTGTAGGCGGCAAGCGCAAACCAGATCCGTTCTCCTTCCGGGACGGTATCCGGCACTTTACTCATCATATCCTGCAAATAACGCGCGCCGCCGCTGATGCTCTGTTCGGCATCGGTACGGTCAGTCAGCCCGAGACTCTGGGCGGTATTTTTGGTCAACATCATCAGTCCGCGTACGCCGGTCGGAGAAGTGGCCTGCGCGTCCCAGTGCGACTCCTGATAAGAGATCGCGGCAAGCAGTCGCCAGTCTATTTCCTGCGCATACTTCTCAAACAGCGGCTTGAGGTCTGGCAACACGCTGTCTACGGCGCGCAAAAAGGTGCGGGTGTCGACATAGTCAAAATCATCGCCATGCCCAAGATATTTCTCTTCCAGTCTTGCCAGGGAACCCTCTTCGTTCATGGAATTAAAGAAATCCAACAGGGCAGCGGCCAGCGTATTGTCATCGTCCAGACGACTAAACCAGGTCACCGGCTGTTCGTCGGAGACGTCCAGCGCGACGGCCAGCTCTGGGTGTACGCGTTGGTACAGGCTGATGGCGACGGAATCGGCAATGGTGTAATCCAGCTTACCGGCGATGACATCATCAAGTAGTTCAGTGGTGCCCTTTTTGTCATCCACTCTCCAGCTCAGGTCGGGAAATTTTTTCTCTTTTAGCTGCTGGAGATCGTTAACCACCACATGCCCCGGGGCGATAGTCAGCTGATTTTCATTCACGCTAGCCAGGGTTCGGGGGCGATATTGCCCAACCCGATACACCAGTTGTTGTGACACCGAGTAATAGGTCGGGCCGGGCTGGTAATTTTTCACCCGCTCGCTGTTATACACCAGACCTGCGGCTAACAGATCGGCATTACCGTTATCCAGGTCGTCAAACAGCTGGCTGATGTTCTGGCGCACGGTGATTTTTAACTTCACGCCTAAATAGTTGGCGAACGCCTGGGCCAGTTCATAATCCAGACCGAATTTTTTGCCGTTGAGGGTCGCATAAGTTAATGGCGAGTCAATGGTACTGACGCGCAGTTCTCCCCGCGACTGAATAGCGGCGATACGATTTTCGGCTTTACCGAACCAGGGAATAGATGGCCAGAGGGCCGCTGCCAACAACAGCGTTAATATGCCGATGAACAGATAATTAATCTTTAATTTTTTCAATTAGTTAATTCTCTGAACCGTACGTTGTCTCTGCCTGCTGTAGTGTTGTTTAAGAAGTGAAGTCGTCATTAATGAGCGGCATTTTGCTTAAACTTGCGTCAGTTGGCAACTTATTCAGAAAACAGACCGCATTTGATGATAAGAAGAGGCCGCGATTTTATTTCGACGCAAACGGTTTCGTCGACGCGGTAGATTCTTTATAATACCGCCCGTTTCCCCCACTTGGGCACACCGAAAGCTTAGAAGACGAGAGACTTATGATGGAAATTCTGCGTGGTTCACCTGCACTGTCTGCATTCCGTATTAACAAACTGCTGGCACGTTTTCAGGCTGCCAACCTCCAGGTCCACAATATTTACGCCGAGTACGTCCATTTTGCCGATCTGAACGCACCGTTGAATAAAGATGAGCACGCGCAGCTTGCACGCCTGCTGAAATATGGTCCAGCTCTTCACAGCCACGCTCCTGAGGGCAAATTGCTGCTGGTTACCCCTCGTCCGGGCACCATCTCCCCGTGGTCTTCTAAAGCGACTGATATTGCCCACAATTGCGGCCTACAACAGATTAGCCGTCTGGAACGTGGCGTTGCTTACTATGTAGAAGCTTCTACGCTGACTGCGGAGCAGTGGCAGGAGGTTGCCGACGTACTGCACGACCGCATGATGGAAACGGTTTTCTCTGCGCTAAACGATGCCGAAAAACTCTTTGCGCATCACCAGCCTGCGCCGGTCTCCAGCGTCGATCTGCTGGGTGAGGGCCGTCAGGCGCTGATTGACGCCAACGTGCGTCTCGGCCTGGCATTGGCGGAGGATGAAATCGACTATCTGCAGGACGCGTTCAGCAAACTGGGGCGCAACCCGAACGACATCGAACTGTACATGTTCGCGCAGGCCAACTCTGAGCACTGTCGCCACAAGATTTTTAACGCCGACTGGGTTATCGACGGTAAACAGCAGCCGAAGTCGCTGTTTAAGATGATCAAAAATACCTTTGAAACCACGCCGGACCACGTGCTGTCCGCCTATAAAGACAACGCCGCGGTGATGGAAGGTTCTGACGTGGGGCGCTACTTTGCCGACCACAAAACCGGTCGCTACGATTTCCATCAGGAGCCAGCCCATATCCTGATGAAGGTAGAAACTCACAACCACCCGACCGCCATCTCTCCGTGGCCGGGCGCGGCAACCGGGTCCGGCGGTGAAATTCGTGATGAAGGTGCAACCGGGCGCGGCGCGAAGCCGAAAGCCGGGCTGGTGGGCTTCTCCGTTTCCAACCTGCGTATTCCGGGCTTTGAACAGCCATGGGAAGAAGACTTTGGTAAGCCGGACCGTATCGTTACCGCGCTGGATATCATGACCGAAGGGCCATTAGGCGGCGCGGCGTTTAATAATGAATTTGGTCGCCCGGCGCTGACCGGCTACTTCCGAACTTACGAAGAGAAGGTCAACAGCCACAACGGTGAAGAGCTGCGCGGCTACCACAAGCCGATCATGCTGGCGGGCGGGATCGGCAACATCCGCGCCGATCACGTGCAGAAAGGCGAGATCGTCGTCGGCGCGAAGCTGATTGTCCTCGGCGGTCCGGCGATGAACATCGGCCTCGGCGGTGGCGCTGCATCCTCTATGGCTTCCGGTCAGTCTGATGCCGATCTCGACTTCGCCTCCGTACAACGCGATAACCCGGAAATGGAACGCCGTTGTCAGGAAGTTATCGACCGCTGCTGGCAGATGGGCGATGCCAACCCGATTCTGTTTATTCACGACGTCGGCGCGGGCGGTCTGTCCAATGCCATGCCGGAGCTGGTAAGCGATGGCGGTCGCGGCGGTAAATTCCAGTTGCGCGATATCCTGAGCGACGAGCCAGGCATGAGTCCGCTGGAAATCTGGTGTAACGAATCTCAGGAGCGCTACGTGCTGGCGGTGGCCGCTGACCAGTTGCCGTTGTTTGACGAGCTGTGTAAGCGTGAGCGCGCGCCGTACGCGGTGATTGGCGAAGCCACCGAAGAGCAGCATCTGACCCTGAGCGACAGCCACTTCGACAACCAGCCGATCGATATGCCGCTGGACGTGTTGCTGGGCAAAACGCCGAAGATGACCCGCGACGTGCAGACGCTGAAAGCTAAGGGTGATGCCCTGAATCGTGGCGAAATCTCGATTGCCGATGCGGTGAACCGCGTACTGCATCTGCCGACCGTCGCGGAAAAAACCTTCCTCGTAACCATCGGCGACCGTACCGTTACCGGTATGGTGGCGCGTGACCAGATGGTCGGGCCGTGGCAGATCCCGGTGGCTAACTGTGCGGTGACCACCGCCAGTCTTGATAGCTACTATGGCGAAGCGATGTCTATCGGCGAACGTGCGCCAGTCGCTCTGCTGGACTTCGCAGCTTCTGCCCGTCTGGCGGTAGGTGAAGCGCTGACTAACATTGCGGCAACACAGATTGGCGACATCAAACGCATTAAACTCTCCGCAAACTGGATGGCGGCTGCGGGTCACCCGGGTGAAGATGCCGGGTTATACGAAGCGGTAAAAGCCGTCGGGGAAGAATTATGTCCGGCGCTTGGCCTGACCATTCCGGTGGGTAAAGACTCCATGTCGATGAAGACCCGCTGGCAGGAAGGCAACGAGCAGCGCGAAATGACCTCGCCGTTGTCACTGGTGATCACCGCTTTTGCCCGCGTGGAAGACGTGCGCCACACCATTACTCCGCAGCTCTCTACTGAAGATAATGCCCTGCTGTTAATTGACCTTGGTCTGGGCCACAACGCACTCGGCGCGACCGCGCTGGCGCAGGTTTACCGCCAACTGGGCGACAAACCGGCCGACGTACGTGATGTGGCGCAGTTGAAAGGCTTCTACGACGCCATGCAGGCGCTGGTCGCACAGCGCAAGCTGCTGGCTTACCACGATCGCTCCGACGGCGGCTTGCTGGTGACGCTGGCGGAAATGGCTTTCACCGGGCACTGTGGTATTGAGGCTGATATCAGCACGCTGGGCGACGATCGTCTGGCAGCGCTGTTTAACGAAGAACTGGGCGCGGTGATCCAGGTTCGCGCCGCTGACCGTGACGCGGTGGAAGCCATTCTGGCGGCCAACGGCCTGGCAGACTGCGTACACTACCTCGGCAAAGCCGTAGAAGGCGACCGCTTCACTCTCTCCGCTAACGGACAGTCGGTGTTCAGCGAAAGCCGTACTACCCTGCGTATGTGGTGGGCAGAAACCACCTGGCAGATGCAGCGTCTGCGCGACAACCCGGAGTGCGCCGATCAGGAACACGACGCTAAAACCAACGACGCCGATCCTGGCCTCAACGTTAAACTGACGTTCGATATCAACGAAGATGTTGCTGCCCCTTACATCGCTACCGGTGCACGTCCTAAAGTCGCTGTACTGCGTGAGCAGGGCGTTAACTCCCACGTCGAGATGGCGGCCGCTTTCCATCGTGCGGGCTTCGATGCTATCGACGTGCACATGAGCGATCTGCTGGGCGGACGTATCGGTCTGGGGAATTTCCAGGCGCTGGTAGCTTGTGGCGGCTTCTCTTACGGTGATGTGCTCGGCGCCGGGGAGGGCTGGGCGAAGTCGATTCTGTTCAACAACCGCGTCCGTGATGAGTTTGAAACCTTCTTCCATCGCCCGCAAACGCTGGCGCTGGGCGTGTGTAACGGTTGTCAGATGATGTCTAACCTGCGCGAACTGATCCCGGGAAGCGACCTGTGGCCGCGCTTTGTGCGTAACCACTCCGATCGTTTTGAAGCCCGCTTCAGCCTGGTCGAAGTGACGCAAAGCCCGTCTTTACTGCTCTCCGACATGGTTGGTTCGATGATGCCGATTGCCGTTTCTCACGGTGAAGGCCGGGTGGAAGTGCGTGACGACGCGCATCTGGCTCAGCTTGAGAGCAAAGGCCTGGTGGCGCTGCGCTACGTTGATAACTTCGGTAAGGTGACCGAAACCTACCCGGCGAACCCGAACGGTTCGCCGAACGGTATTACTGCCGTTACCACTGAAAATGGTCGCGTCACCATTATGATGCCGCACCCGGAACGTGTGTTCCGCACCGTGGCTAACTCCTGGCACCCGGAAAACTGGGGCGAAGACAGCCCGTGGATGCGTATTTTCCGCAATGCGCGCAAACAGCTTGGTTAATTAGCCCGATAGCCATTAAGCCCCTCCTGCGAGGGGCTTTTTTTTTGCCTGTCTCTTTGTAGGCCGGATAAGGTGTTTACGCCGCCATCCGGCAATAAACTCAGTGCTTATGCCGCAAAATTAAAGTGTCGGGAAATCCCGACATGGGCGGGGTGACGATGTCGTCAAAAAGAGACATTTAATTATATAATTTATAATGGTTTTGTTTTTAAGTGCTACAGCTGTTGCTGATTGGCGACAGAAAGTGCAAAAAACCGGCAGAACCATTTTTTGCATGAACAACGATATTCTTCATATCTATCATTGTGTTAACAAAGTGTTTTGAATATTGGCACAGATGCTGCATAATATTAACCAGTGGCTCATTCACCTTCTTATGTCAGCCCCTTCGGGAAGCGCTACATAAACTTCGAATGACGCACAACAAGGTGCCTGCCGTCCAACATCTGATATTAGCATGGCTCATATCAACCTCCGGGCGAAACGTCGAGTTAGGCACCGCCTTATTCCACAACAAAGCCGGGTTAATCCCGGCTTTGTTGTATCTGGCGTTCCCCTCAGTTAGCATCAAGCTATTCCTGTCCATTGAGAGTAACGCCTTGAAGCGCTGGTCAGTTTTCCCCCGATCTTTACGTCAATTGGTTATGTTGGCATTCTTGCTGATTCTGCTGCCGTTGTTAGTTCTGGCCTGGCAGGCGTGGCAAAGCCTGAATGCCTTGAGCGCGCAGGCGGCGCTGACCAACCGCACCACGCTGATTGACGCCAGACGCAGTGAGGCGATGACCAACGCCGCGCTGGAGATGGAGCGTAGCTACCGGCAGTATTGTGTGCTTGATGACTCAACGTTGGCAAAGGTCTACCAGAGTCAGCGTAAGCGCTATAGCGACATGCTGGATGCGCATGCGGGCGTGTTGCCGGATACCAAGCTTTATCAGGCGTTACGTCAGGATCTCAACGACCTCGCGCAATTACAGTGCAATAACAGCGGTCCAGATAGCGTAGCGGCAGCCCGGCTGGAAGCGTTCGCGAATGCCAATACCGAGATGGTACAGGCGACGCGCACCGTGGTCTTTTCTCGTGGCCAGCAGCTACAGCAGGAAATTGCCGAACGTGGGCAGTTCTTCGGCTGGCAGGCGCTGGTGCTGTTTCTCGTCAGCCTGGCGATGGTACTGCTGTTCACTCGTATGATTATCGGCCCGGTGAAGGGCATAGAAAGGATGATCAATCGGCTGGGGGAAGGGCGCTCGCTGGGCGACAGCGTATTATTTACCGGGCCGCGTGAGCTGAGGTCTGTCGGTCAGCGCATTATCTGGTTGAGCGAACGTCTTTCCTGGCTTGAGTCGCAACGGCATCAGTTTTTACGTCATCTTTCCCATGAGCTGAAAACGCCGCTGGCGAGCATGCGCGAAGGGACGGAGTTGCTGGCCGATCAGGTCGTTGGACCGCTTACGCCGGAGCAAAAAGAGGTGGTCGGTATTCTGGATGACAGCAGCCGTAACCTGCAAAAGCTGATTGAGCAGCTTCTTGATTACAACCGCAAACTGGCGGATGACGAGGTTGAGCTTGAGAGTGTGGACATTGCGCCGCTGGTTGAAAGCGTTGTTTCTGCACATAGCCTGCCTGCTCGCGGCAAAATGATACATACTGAGGTAGCGCTTGAGGCGAACACCTGCCTGGCGGAACCGATGCTGTTGATGAGCGTGCTGGACAATCTTTATTCCAATGCGGTGCACTATGGCGCTGAATCCGGTAACATTTGGATTCGCAGCAGTTTGCATGGCTCAACGGTATACATCGATATAACGAATACAGGCACACCGATTCCAGAAGCAGAACAGACCATGATCTTCGAGCCTTTTTTCCAGGGTAGCCATCAGCGAAAAGGGGCGGTAAAAGGAAGCGGGTTGGGGCTGAGCATTGCCAGAGATTGCATCCGCCGTATGCGAGGCAAACTGTATCTGGTTGATGACCATGCGCAAAGCGTTTGTTTTCGCATAGAATTGCCCCTATCTGCTGCAAAAAATCACTAAAATAAACCTAAGTCTGGTGAGTATGCCACAAGTTGTTTTCCGAATGCTTAAACGACATTTTTTCCGTCGAGTCTTGCTTATGAGCCTGCCGTGTCTGGCGCTGGCCGGGTGCGTGCCGAACGCGGTGAATCATGTTACTGGCGACCCCTCTCAGGAGAAAATTCCGCCTTACCAACTTGCGGACTATCTTGCAACCGAGTGTACGGATATCTGGTCCCTGACGAGCCAGCCTACAGAGACAAACCCACTGTACTGGCTGCGGGCTATGGATTGCGCCAATCGCCTGATGCCGGTACAGGCGCGCAGTGAAGCCAGTATGATGATGCCAGATACCTGGCAGGGGGCTTTCAGACGCGGGATTCTGCTTGATAACGCTAACATTACGCCACCTGAAAGGCGGGAGGCTGTTACGCGCCTCGAGGCATTAAGTCCGCAAATTCCGCCGCAAGTCAGACCGCTGTATCAGGTCTGGCTCAGCAGCCAAACGCTACAACTGCAGCTTGCCGAAGAGCGTATGCGCTACAGTAAACTCCAGCAAACATCGGACAGCGATCTGGACACGCTGCGTCAACAGCAGCAGCATTTGCAGTCTCAGCTCGATCTCACAACCCGTAAGCTGGAGAATCTGACTGATATAGAACGTCAGCTTTCCACGCGCAAACCTGCCGGCAGCTACAATCCTGACGCGCCGCACGGGAATGATAAACTCACCACGCCTGATAACGAGGATGGCACTGCGCCATCTGCCGATGAGGTCACACCATGATAAGCCGTAAGCCCGCACATCTGCTGCTGGTGGATGACGATCCGGGCCTGTTGAAATTGCTCGGTATGCGACTGACCAGCGAAGGTTACAGCGTCGTAACCGCCGAAAGTGGGCAGGAAGGGTTACGGGTGCTGAACCGCGAAAAAGTGGATCTGGTTATCAGCGATCTGCGTATGGATGAAATGGACGGCATGCAGCTGTTTACTGAAATCCAGAAAGTACAACCTGGAATGCCGGTTATCATCCTCACTGCTCACGGTTCCATCCCTGACGCCGTTGCCGCGACGCAGCAAGGAGTATTCAGTTTTCTCACCAAGCCGGTTGATAAAGACGCGTTATACCACGCGATTGATGGCGCATTGGAACAGTCTGCGCCAGCCACTGATGACAGCTGGCGTGAGTCTATCGTCACCCGCAGCCCGCTGATGCTGCGTCTGTTAGAACAGGCGCGGATGGTAGCGCAATCGGATGTGAGCGTATTGATTAACGGTCAAAGCGGAACCGGGAAAGAGGTGTTTGCCCAGGCGATTCATAACGCCAGCCCGCGCAGCCACAAGCCATTCATTGCTATTAACTGCGGCGCGTTACCGGAACAGCTGCTGGAATCCGAACTGTTTGGTCATGCGCGCGGCGCCTTTACCGGTGCGGTAAGCAATCGCGAGGGCCTGTTTCAGGCGGCGGAAGGCGGGACGCTGTTCCTTGATGAGATTGGCGATATGCCCGCGCCGTTACAGGTCAAATTGCTGCGCGTTTTACAGGAACGCAAGGTTAGGCCGCTGGGCAGTAACCGCGATATAGACATTGATGTGCGCATTATATCGGCTACCCACCGCGACCTGCCTAAAGCGATGGCGCGGGGCGAGTTCCGTGAAGATTTGTACTATCGCCTCAACGTGGTTAGTCTGAAGATCCCGGCGCTTGCCGAGCGTACGGAAGATATTCCGCTGCTGGCAAACCACCTGCTGCGACAGTCTGCTGAACGGCACAAACCCTTCGTGCGTGCCTTCTCGACCGATGCTATGAAGCGTTTGATGACCGCCAGTTGGCCGGGCAACGTACGCCAGTTGGTCAACGTGATTGAGCAGTGCGTGGCCTTGACCTCTTCGCCGGTTATCAGCGATGCGCTGGTGGAGCAGGCCCTGGAAGGGGAGAACACCGCGCTGCCGACTTTTGTTGAAGCGCGCAATCAGTTTGAACTTAACTACCTGCGCAAACTATTGCAAATCACAAAAGGCAATGTGACCCACGCGGCGCGAATGGCGGGGCGCAATCGCACCGAGTTCTACAAGTTGCTTTCTCGCCATGAGCTGGATGCAAACGATTTCAAAGAATAAATCTGCGGATTATGTTAGCTTTATTCGATCAAAAGACAGGCGACCTTTTCAAGGAATAGCATGAAAAAGATTGATGCGATTATTAAACCTTTCAAGCTGGACGACGTCCGTGAAGCGCTGGCTGAAGTCGGCATTACCGGTATGACTGTGACAGAAGTGAAAGGGTTTGGCCGTCAGAAAGGCCATACCGAGTTATACCGTGGTGCGGAATACATGGTGGATTTTCTGCCGAAGGTAAAAATTGAAATTGTGGTTCCCGACGACATCGTCGATACCTGCGTTGACACCATTATTCGTACCGCGCAGACCGGTAAAATCGGTGACGGTAAGATTTTTGTTTTCGACGTGGCGCGCGTTATTCGTATTCGTACCGGTGAAGAAGACGACGCGGCAATCTAAGCCGCGCCGTTAATTTGTAGGCCTGATAAGCGTAGCGCATCAGGCAGAGTGATTGCCGGATGTCGGCGTAAACGCCTTATCCGGCCTACTCGCGTAATACATTACAATACTTTATGCGGGCCGAAGCATTCGTAATGAATGTTCTCGTTTTTCACGCCCAGACCGACCAGTTGCTTCGCGGCGAACTGCATAAAGCCGACCGGGCCGCACAGATAAAACTGCATCGCCGGATCGCTGATTGCCCCTTCCAGTTTGTTCAGATCCATCAGACCAATGCTATCAAACGCACCTTTCGCGCGATCGGCTTCGTTTGGCTCACGATACCAGGTATGTGCGCTAAAGCGTGGCAGCGTTTTGCCGAGTTCTTTTACTTCATCGGCGAAAGCATGTACATCGCCATTTTCCGCCGCGTGGAACCAGTTAACCTGCGCCGTATGATGAGCTTTCGCCAGCGTATCCAGCATCGCCAGCATCGGCGTTTGGCCCACGCCTGCGGAAATCAGCGACACCGGCGTATCGGTCGCGACGTCCATAAAGAAATCCCCTGCTGGCGCGGCCAGGTGAACTACATCACCGACATTGGCGTGGTTATGCAGCCAGGTTGAAACCTGACCACCGTCCTCGCGCTTCACGGCAATACGGTAGCCTTTGCCATCTGGCTTACGGGTCAGCGAATACTGACGGATTTCCTGATGCGGGAAACCTTCCGGCTTCAGCCAGACGCCCAGGTATTGACCCGGATGGTATTCCGCCACTGCGCCGCCATCGACGGGTTCAAACTCAAAGCTGGTAATCGCGCGGCTTTGCGGCGTTTTCGCCACGATACGGAAAGGACGCGTACCTTCCCAACCGCCGGTTTTGCTGGCGTTTTCGCTGTAGATTTGCGCTTCACGGTTAATAAACACGCCCGCCAGCACGCCGTATGCTTTGCCCCACGCATCCAGCACTTCCTGGCCCGGGCTGAACATTTCGTCCAGCGTGGCCAGCAGGTGACTTCCTACGATGTTGTACTGCTCTGGTTTTATCTGGAAGCTGGTATGTTTCTGGGCGATTTTCTCAACGGCTGGTAACAGCGCTGGCAGGTTGTCGATATTGCTGGCATACGCGGCAATGGCGTTAAACAGCGCTTCACGTTGGTCGCCATTGCGCTGGTTACTCATGTTGAAAATTTCTTTCAGCTCTGGGTTATGCGTAAACATGCGATCGTAGAAATGGGCGGTCAGCTTCGGACCTGTTTCAACCAGCAGGGGAATGGTGGCTTTCACTGTAGCGATGGTTTGTGCGTCAAGCATACGGTCTTCCTTTATCTGAAACTTTAATGATGTATGTCAAATGCATCTTATAAAAAATACCCCTGCATTGTAAATGGTTCTTTGTAACTTTGCGTTGTAAAGGTTACATCGTGAAAAATCTGCATCACAAACCTGAAAAGAAATCCGTTGAAATTCAGCAGACCTTTGTTCTCCAAAGCCTTGTGTACCGTGAAGGTAATCGTTTGCGTAAAATCCTTTGTCAAGACCTGTTATCGAAGAATGATTCGGTTATACTGTTGGCCGAAGTCCTGGAAGACTGCCTTTTCAGGCCAAAATTTACTTGTTAGCTGAGTCAGGAGATGCGGATGTTAAAGCGTGAAATGAACATTGCCGATTATGATGCCGAACTGTGGCAGGCTATGGAGCAGGAAAAAGTACGTCAGGAAGAGCACATCGAACTGATCGCCTCCGAAAACTATACCAGCCCGCGTGTAATGCAGGCGCAGGGTTCTCAGCTGACCAACAAATACGCTGAAGGTTATCCGGGCAAGCGCTACTACGGCGGTTGCGAGTACGTTGATATCGTTGAGCAACTGGCTATCGATCGCGCTAAAGAGCTGTTTGGCGCTGACTACGCTAACGTACAGCCGCACTCTGGCTCTCAGGCTAACTTCGCTGTCTACACCGCGCTGCTGCAGCCGGGCGATACCGTGCTGGGTATGAACCTGGCGCAGGGCGGCCACCTGACTCACGGCTCCCCGGTTAACTTCTCCGGCAAACTGTACAACATCATTCCTTACGGCATTGATGAGTCCGGTAAAATTGACTACGAAGACATGGCTAAGCAGGCCAAAGAGCACAAACCGAAAATGATTATCGGTGGCTTCTCTGCCTACTCCGGCGTTGTTGACTGGGCAAAAATGCGTGAAATCGCCGACAGCATCGGCGCATACCTGTTCGTCGACATGGCGCACGTTGCCGGTCTGATTGCCGCCGGCGTTTACCCGAACCCGGTTCCGCACGCTCACGTTGTGACCACCACCACCCACAAAACCCTGGCGGGTCCGCGCGGCGGCCTGATCCTGGCGAAAGGCGGTGATGAAGAGCTGTACAAAAAACTGAACTCCGCCGTGTTCCCAAGCGCGCAGGGCGGCCCGCTGATGCACGTGATTGCGGCGAAAGCCGTGGCGCTGAAAGAAGCGATGGAGCCAGAGTTCAAAGTTTACCAGCAGCAGGTTGCGAAAAACGCCAAAGCGATGGTGGAAGTGTTCCTGAACCGCGGCTACAAAGTGGTTTCCGGTGGGACTGAAAACCACCTGTTCCTGCTGGATCTGGTTGATAAAAACCTGACCGGTAAAGAAGCCGACGCTGCACTGGGTCGTGCTAACATCACCGTCAACAAAAACAGCGTACCGAACGATCCGAAGAGCCCGTTTGTGACTTCCGGTATCCGTATCGGTTCCCCGGCTGTCACTCGTCGTGGCTTTAAAGAAGCGGAAGTGAAAGAGCTGGCTGGCTGGATGTGTGATGTTCTGGACAATATCAATGATGAAGCGGTAATTGAGCGCATCAAAGGTAAAGTGCTGGATATCTGCGCACGCTTCCCGGTTTACGCGTAAGTCATATTGATTGCTGGACCTTATCCGGCCTACAGGTGAGTTACCTGTAGGCCGGATAAACGAAGAGACATCCGCCAGTTATAGTGACTTAAGCAAGATTGTTTCATCGACTAAAGCCGCCACTGGTGGCTTTTTCTTAGCCTGAATCCATTTCCGCAATAAGCGCATTTCCCGACCCTGGTTCAACGTCACTGCGCCGACAACGACGTCATTCTGCAAACTAAACCATATTGCTTTCTGCGCATCAGGATCGCCACGTACGAGCCAACTTTCTCCCTGCATTTCACCAACAAATTGCAGGTTATCGCTGTATTGATCGGTCCAGAACCAGCCCGGCGTGGCTTCCGGCAGGGGTAAACCGAGCATCGCGGCGGCGGCGACCTGCGCCTGGCAGTTGGCATTTTCCCAGCTTTCGATGCGCTTTAACGAACCGTCCGGCTGGCGAGTGAGCGCCACATCTCCCGCGGCGAAAATCGCCGGGTCGGAGGTGGCGCAGGCGCTATCGACAATAATACCATTGGCCGTTTCCAGCCCCGCGTCGCGGGCCAGCGTATCGTTGGCCACGATACCGATACCATAAACCACGGCATCAGCCTGTAGCGTTTCGCCATTTTGCAGCGTGAGCGTGAGAAATTCTCCCGCTTCAGCGTGCTCAATGGCGCTATTGAGCAGCATTCTCACCCCGGCCTGCTGATGGCGGGCTAACAGATAGTCGCGCACCGGCGCAGGCGCATTGCGGCCCATCACCGTTGATGCCAGTTCGACTACCGTCACTCGGCAGCCGCGCTGGGTGGCGCTGGCCGCCAGCTCCAGGCCAATGGTACCCGCGCCGACAATCACGATCGATTTTCCTGGCTGTAGCGCAGCCCGGAGACGCTCGGCATCTCCCGCATGACGTAGGGTAAAACAGCGCTCGCCCAGCGCATCCAGCAGCGGTAGCGGTCTGGCGGCGGCCCCGGTAGCCAGCAGCAGCTGAGTCCAGCGGTAGGTTTGCCCATCGGCGAGCGTTAACGTACGCGAGGCGCGATCAATCTCGCGTAGCGTAACGCCCAGATGCAACTGCACGTTGTGTTCCTGCCACCAGCTGGCGGGCAGAACCGGCTGAAGCTGCGGGTTATCGTCCAGCAGCATCGCTTTTGACAGCGGCGGGCGCTCGTAGGCCAGGTGAGCCTCGTCAGAAAAGAGGTGTAACGGTCCGCTAAACCCCTGCTGACGTAGCGCGGCGGCGGCCATCGCTCCCGCCTGGCCGCCGCCGATGATGGCAATAATCTGTTCGTTCATGATGACTCCTTACAGATCCAGACCAGCCGCGACGTGCCGGATCCCACGGATCCCCAGACCGGCGTCGGCATTGATCATCACGCCGCTCAGCGTGCGGTTGTTGCGCCGTGACGCCAGCATCACGTACGGGCCGGTGAAGTCAGCCGGTTCCGGGAAGAACTGCAGCGGCAGAATGGCGGCAATTTTCTCCGGCGTCAGCGACTGCATAATCGAGGTATCGTTCTGACCGAGCGCCTGCGGGCCACGCAGATCGGTCGCCATGCCGCATGGGCCGACACCGTTCACCCGCACCTTAGGCGCCAGTTCGTAGGCCAACTGGCGAATCAACCCGGTGGCCGCGTGCTTGCTGGCGGTATACAGGGGCCCGCCGCCGCCGGGATACCATGCGGCGTTAGACAGGGTAAAGATGATGCTGCCTTCGCTGGCGATTAATGCCTGGGCGCAGGCTTTGGCGCCCAGCAGATAGCCCAGCACGTTAACGTTAAACAGCTCGTGGAAGCCGCTTTCCAGCGCCTCGGCGGGCGTATTGACCAGCGAAGCATTGTGATCCCATATACCCGCGTTGCCGATAAAACAGTCCAGCTTGCCGAAGGTGGTGAGGATCCGATCCACCGCGCGCTGGTAGTCGGCATAGCAGGTCACGTTGCCTTCCACCGCCAGTAGGTGTTCACCAAAGCGCTGGCGCAGGCTGGCAATCTTCGCTGCGGACAGCTCGAGCGTGGCGACTTTCGCACCTTCTTCAATAAAGCGTTCTACCAGCGCCAGCCCCAGCCCGGAGCCGCCGCCAGTAATAAACACAACGTTATCGCGTAAATCGCTCATCTGGCCTCCTCGGGTAAATCAATAAACACCTCGCCGCCTTCCACATGCACCGCATAGGTGGTGAGCGGATCGGTGGCGGGCAGGCACAGCGCTTTGCCGGTTTTCAGGCAGAAGCTGGCGGCGTGCAGCGGGCACTCCACCGTGGCGTCGTCTTCCAGATAACCCTCCGACATCGAGGCGTTACCGTGGCTACAGCGATCGTTAATGGCATAAAACTCACCGCCAACGTGAAACAGCGCGATGACGGGAGAGGTTTCCAGCCGGAGGGCTTCCCCCTCCGGTAGCTCCGTGGCGGAGCAGGCAAATATGCGGCTCATCAGAACAGTACACTCAGGTTGTGGGAGGTGATCACCGCCTGATCGAGCACGATCTCACGCCCCAGTAAGCGCCATTCGTCGCCCGGCAGACGACGGACTTTATCCATGCGCGTGCCGACGTAGAACGTCTCGTCACGCTCTTTTTGTGCGCGGTACAGCAGATAGTTCAGGCGCACGGCGAACACGTCCGGCTGGTCGGTTTCGCTCACCTGCAGGTTGCTGATTATGTGGCGAGTGCGGGAAGGCGGCTCTTCGGCCCACGCCATGCCGGTTTCCAGCCGCGCGATACGGCGTTCAAGCTGGTCTTTATTGTCGTTGAAAATCCAGGTGGTCGGCGGCTGTATGCCTTTGCGGCGGTCGCGGGTTTGAGCATTGACCGTGGTGCGCATGGTGTAACGAATGTCGTCATCCAGCTGCGCCAGCCAGTCGCGAAACAGCCAGTCGTCCAGCAGACGCGCTTCTTCATACAGAAACTGGCTGATGCGGTGATGCAGCTCAGGGGAGACTAACGCGCTCATTTCATCACCTCCTGCTGGTATGCGGCGGTTTTTTCCTGCACTTCCTGCCAGCTTTCGCTGCTTAATAAATCGGCCCAACGCTGATACATGCCGCGGGCAGCGGTTTCCGAGAAAATGTAGTTAGTGATCCCCGGAATGCCGTCTTCACGACGTTTTTCCTGGCCGAGACCCATCTCCAGGCACAGGTTAGTGTTGCGTGCCCGGTGGCCTTTCAGCAGTTTTTGAATTTCACACCAGTTTTCCGAGTCGTCCTGCTCAAGGAACCCCGCCGGGCCGAAGGCGCGGGTGGCGCTGTTTTCAAAAGCGGCTTTGACGTCATCAGAGGCGGCTTTATCTGCGATGCAGAACGCCCATACTTCGACTTTGTCCGGCCCGCGCGGATGCCAGACGCGCAGCGTGGCGGTACCGTTCAGCCAGGAGAGCGTGGGGAAAATATTGTTGTGACCGGCGAGGCGCAGCGCACGAACCTTACCCAGACGCCGCTCGGCCTCTTCATAGGTCTCGCGATAGTAGCTGGAGACTTCGCCGTCGACCCAGACGTTGGCGTCCGGTTTCTCGGTAAAGAAGAAGCCGCTGCCGTGCCCGTCCTGGCCGAACTGTAGCGCGTCTTTGGCGGTTTCCCACACCGGGCGGGCGGTTTGACCGTCTCCCAGGCGTTTGTCGCTGCCGTCGTCTTTCGCGCCCAATACCTGTACGGCAGAGGCGTGGCTGAACAACGCGTGATACTGGTCGCTGGCGAACTGTTCGGCGGGGAATTTCCAGTTACAGTCGATGGTCCACTTCTGTACGCCGCCGACGATTTCAGTGCCGCCTTCACGGCGATCCAGCACGCCGTCGAGATACCAGGCGATGTCGCCGAGATAATCGCGAAGATTCGGCGCGGTGGTATCCCAGTTACCGAAAATCAGCCCTTTGTAGCTCTCGACGCATGGCACTTCGTTCAGCCCCCAGTGGGATTTGCACAACCCTTGTGGGTAGGCGCGCGGCTCCAGCGGCACGTCGATCAGCTCGCCGTTAATGCCGTATGACCAGCCGTGATACGGGCAGGTGAAGGCGCGGGTGTTACCGCAGTCGGCATAACTCACGCGCATCGCGCGGTGGCGGCACTGGTTGAGAAACGCTTTGATGCTGCCGTCCTTCTGGCGCACCACCACCACGGCGTCTTCGCCCATATAAGTGTTAAAGAAATCGCCCGGTTTGGGGATTTGGCTTTCGTGGGCGAGAAACAGCCAGCAGCGTCCGAAGATGCGTTCCAGCTCCAGTTGGTAAATTTCAGGGTCGGTATAAATACGTGGGGTTACGCGACCGTTTTGCGTGTCGATCAGTCGGTAGATGTCTAAATTTGAGGGTATGGTCATATTTTTTAATCCTGAAAGCTAAGATGTATTGACCTTCTTTTTTTGTACCCTAAGGATGTTGCTGGTTAGTTATCAATCTGTGAAATAGTAAATTTCTACCAGTTGAGACATTTTTTCGATAACAAGGAGAAGGGCATGGAACTGAGGCACTTACGCTATTTTGTGGCGGTGGCGCAGGCGCTGAATTTCACCCGGGCGGCAGAAAAACTGCATACCTCTCAGCCCTCGTTAAGCAGTCAGATCCGCGATCTGGAGGCCTGTGTGGGGGTTCCCTTGCTGGTGCGGGACAAGCGCAAAGTTGCGTTAACGGCAGCAGGTGAATGTTTTTTACAGGATGCGTTGGTTATCCTCGAGCAGGCGGAAAATGCCAAAGTTCGCGCCCGTAAAACGGTGCAGGAAGATAACCATTTCGCCATCGGCTTTGTCCCTTCCGCAGAGGTAAATCTGTTGCCCAAAGTGCTGCCTTTGTTTCGTTTAAAACAACCGGATACGCATATTGAACTGGTCAGTTTGATCACCACCGAGCAGGAGGAGAAGATCCTGCGCGGAGAGCTGGACGTTGGCTTAATGCGTCATCCGGTTTACAGCCCAGAGCTGGATTATCTGGAGCTGATTCATGAGCCGCTGGTGGTGGTGTTACCGGTGAATCATCCACTCGCTAATGAGAAAGCGATATCGGCACAGCAACTGCACGGAGTGAATTTTGTCAGTACCGATCCGGCCTATTCCGGCGCGTTAGCGATGATTGTCAAAAACTGGTTTCAGCAGCAAAAAAGCCAGCCCAATATCGTGCAGGTGGCGACCAATATTCTGGTGACCATGAACCTGGTTGGCATGGGGTTGGGGGTGACTTTGATACCCGGTTATATGAATAATTTTAATACCGGGCAGGTGGTTTTTCGCCCTATTGTTGGCGATGTTCCGACCATTGCGCTGCTGATGGCGTGGAAAAAGGGGGCGCTGAAACCGGCGTTGACCGACTTTATCGCCACGGTGCATGAACGTTTAGCCGTGAGCGTTGTGGATTAACGACTACAGCTCGCTAAGCTGCGACTCGACATACAGATAGCCGATGCCCATCAGTTGCTGAGCGCGATTAAGCTTACCGAAACCGATCTGCGTTGCCCGGGCTCGTGGGTTATCGCCATGATCGAACGGATTAAATCCGGTTTGCTGCACCAGCGTATTGAGCCAGCTCTCGCCGAAGGCGCAGCTACGACCATACAGCCAGATTTGATTAATATTTAATATATTTAGAAAATTGTACAGACTCAGGCCAATGGCGCTGGCGGCATGTTCGGCCCACGCCTGAATGCGAACATCTCCGTGCCTCCAGGCATCAATAAGTTGGTTGGTCGTCAGCGTTTGGGGATCATACAGGGATGTCGGTTGCGATTTCATCCACACGCGAGCCTGCTTTTTCAGTGCGCTTAATGACGCCACCGTTTCCAGACACCCATAACGGCCACAGTCGCAGGCAACCCCGTCCGGATCAATTATTGTATGGCCAATCTGACCGCTGCCGTACAAACTGCCCCGCCAGATGTTATCGTTAATGACAAACGATGAACCAATGCCGTAATCAACGTTAATCACACAAAAATCACCGTTAGCCGCCGGATTTTGCCACTTTTCCGCCAGCGCCAGCATCACGCAGTCATTGTCCAGCCGGACCTGCACACCAAGCATCTCCTCAAGCAGGTATTTTATTTCCACCGGTGTTTTCCACGGAGCCTGAGGCATGGTTTTTGATGCGCCGGTAATCGGATCAACCTGGCCGTGCACGCCTAGCGCCAGATTAATCGTAACCTCTGGAAATTGCCGACGGTATTCTCGCCAGTGTGCCGCCAATGCTGTCAGCAGCGCTTTTGGCGTATCAGGATTAATGACCTCATGGCGCCAGTCGCCGACGGCCACCAGACGCGCGTCCGCCAGTTGGCTGGTGATGCTGGTGGGGGTGACGTTGATGCAGAGCGTCCAGGCGCCTGTTTCTGGCAAATGATAACTGCCGCTACTCAAACCGCGCTGGCTTAACGTCTCTCGCGAATGGCTGATTCTCCCTTCATCCATCAGCTCTTCAAGAATATTGCTGACCGCCGGGATCGACAGACTGGTCAGCTGCGCCAACTGCGACTTGCTAAGCTGTTTTTCCCGCCATAGATGCGACAAAAAGATCTGTTTATTTGCCTGACGTACCCTGGCGTTATTGAATCCCGAACGCTGCATACACTTAACTCCCTTTACTATATTGC
Organism: Citrobacter sp. Cc139; assembly: GCF_030334645.1. Taxonomy (NCBI): domain Bacteria; kingdom Pseudomonadati; phylum Pseudomonadota; class Gammaproteobacteria; order Enterobacterales; family Enterobacteriaceae; genus Citrobacter; species Citrobacter sp. Cc139. The sequence continues at coordinate 260,857 of NZ_JAOWDM010000093.1, read as the reverse complement.
GTGAGCATTGCGCATTTTAACGCCACTTAACTGCCGCAGAATAGCCTCAGGTTAAATTTTTACTTTTGTTTATTGAGTGGAGAGCGGCATGTACGGTTCAGTTAAAGTCTGGCAGGAAACGATCACCCTCCCAACGTGGACGGTGGGTGAAGAAGACGCTAACCCGATGTTTCTGGAGAAAAGGGTGTATCAGGGATCCTCTGGTGCGGTTTATCCCTACGGCGTGATTGATACCCTGACCGGCAAGCGTGAAATGCGCGACTATCAGGCGGTGTGGATGGAGAATGACTTCATTAGCATCATGCTGCTGCCGGAATTAGGCGGACGTATCCATCGTGCGTATGACAAAGTGCAGCAACGTGATTTCGTCTACTACAACGAAGTGGTGAAACCAGCGTTGGTTGGCCTGCTTGGGCCATGGATCTCTGGCGGCATTGAGTTCAACTGGCCGCAGCATCATCGTCCAACCACCTTTATGCCGGTTGATTTTACGCAACAGCAGGGCGAGCAGGGCGAATATACCGTGTGGATGGGGGAGGTTGAACCCATGCGTGGTTTACAGGTGATGACCGGATTCACACTGTATCCAGATCGCGCGCTGATCGAAATAACCGGGAAGGTGTTTAACGGTAACGCCACGCCGCGCCACTTCCTGTGGTGGGCGAATCCGGCGGTGAAAGGCGGCGACGATCATCAGAGCGTGTTTCCGCCGGATGTAACCGCGGTATTCGACCACGGCAAGCGCGATGTTTCAGCGTTTCCTGTCGCTACTGGCACCTACTACAAAGTGGATTACTCGGCGGGTGTGGATATCTCTCGCTATAAAAACGTACCCGTTCCGACCTCTTATATGGCGGAAAAATCGGATTATGACTTTGTCGGTGCCTGGCACCACGGCGAACGCGGTGGATTACTGCACGTGGCGGACCACCATGTTTCGCCGGGGAAAAAACAGTGGACCTGGGGATACGGCGACTTTGGCGTTGCCTGGGATCGTAATCTCACCGATGACAACGGTCCGTATATCGAACTGATGACCGGGGTCTTTACCGATAACCAACCGGATTTCACCTGGCTTGCGCCGTACGAAGAGAAAGTTTTCGTGCAAAACTTCCTGCCCTATAGCGAACTTGGCATGGTGCAAAACGCCAGCACGCAACTGGCGCTTCGGCTGATGCGTGAGGGAAGCCAACTTTCAGTGGGCGTTTATGCGATAGCGCCGCTACGCGATGTTCAGGTTACGCTTGCGGCACAAGGGGAGCCGTTCTTTGAGAATACACTCACCCTTAAGCCGGGGCAGAGCTGGTTAGCCGATGTGTCTGACAATGGCCATGCCCGGGTAACGATGACCGTTACTCGCGCCGATGGCACTGTGCTGTTGCAGTACGAAGAGCACCTGGCGCAAGAATTACCACTCCCCTCGGCGGCCAGCGCGCCAGCTCAGCCAGAAGCGCTTGCTAATACCGATGAACTCTATTTTATTGGTCAGCATCTGGAGCAGTACAACCACGCCAGCCGCTATGCCGAAGACTATTATCGCCGCGCGTTGGAGGTCGACCCGCTTGATTATCGCAATAATGTGGCGCTGGGGACGCTGGCGCTAAACCGCGCGGACTGGGCATTTGCAGCCCATTGCGCGGGTAAGGCGCTGGAACGGGCGCACAAGCTCAATAAGAATCCACGTGATGGCGAGGCGAGTATGCTGCTGGCCGCCGCGCAGGAACGCCAGGGCGACGATGAAAGCGCCTGGGATAATTATTATAAGGCGAGCTGGAGCGGCAACTGCCGGGACGCGGCTTTCTGGTCGTTAGCGCGCCTGGCGATGAAACGTCAGGACTATGCCGGCGCGTTGGAAAAAGTCGAGCAGAGCCTGCGTTTTAACGGCAGTAATAACCTGGCGATGGGACTGAAAGCGTTGGCGCTGGCTAAGCTTGATCGCAATGCGCAAGCGCTGGAATACATTCGCCAACAGCTGGTTGATTATCCGCTGAGTTACACCCTGCACTATGCGCGCTGGGCCATTTGCCAGGATGAGGCCACTGCACAGGCGCTAATCTCGATTACCGGGCGGCGCGGTACCAACGCGTGTGAACTGGCTGGCTGGTTGATCGCATTGGGGCAAAAAGATGCTGCCCGTGGCGTGCTGGAACTGCTCGACAGCCAGGAAACGCTACCGATGCTGTGGCGCGCTTCGCTGAGCGACAATCCGCAACCTTTCATCGAACGAGCGCGTAAGTGTCTGCAAAATCGCGTCCGTTTTCCCAATACGCTGGATGAAGTACAGATGCTGCAAACCCTCGAGCAGAGCGCTTTTGCCCGCTATTTGCTCGGCTGTTTCTGGTACAGCAAACGCTGCTATGACGAGGCGGTCTCCTGCTGGCAATTTACCCTTGCGCAGGAGCCGGATTTTGCCCCAGTGCATCGCTTATTGGGTATCTATGCCTGGAACAAACAGCACGATGCACAGCAGGCGATGCAGTATCTGTCGCAGGCCGTAGCACTGGAGCCGCAAAATGCCCGTTTCCTGTTCGAACTCGACTATCTCAAAAAGCTGATGGCGCAACCGGCTGAACAGCGTTTGCAACGACTGGAAGCCAGCAAAGATATTGTCTTCCATCGTGACGATCTGACTGTGGAACTGCTTAGTCTGTGGAATGGATTGGGGCGCTACGACGAGGCCGCGGCAATATTACGTGAGCGTGTATTTCATCCGTGGGAGGGGGGAGAAGGCAAAGCCACTGGGCAATATTTGCTGAATCAGATGCATCGCGCACTGGAGGCCGTTCAGTCGGGCGACCCGCAAACCGCCATCACGCAACTGCAACAGGCGCTGCACTACCCGCAAAACCTTGGAGAGGGGCGCCTGCCTGGGCAAACGGATAATGACATCTGGTATTTGCTGGGTTATTGCGCCCAGCAGCAGGGGCATTTCGAGGAGTCCCGGCGCTATTTCTCCCGTGCCACGCGTGGCGGTAGCTCACTGGATGCCGGACGTTACTACAACGACCAGCCGGTGGACTATCTCTTCTGGCAGGGGATGGCGCAGAGAAAACTCGGCGATGATGCACAGGCGGACGCTCTGTTCAACAGCTTCCTGCAATGGGTTGAGTCGCATCGCGACAACGTCCCGGATGTCGATTTCTTTGCCGTATCGCTGCCCGATCTGGTGGTGCTGGATACCTCAGCACAAGCAAAACACCAGCAACACTGCCTGTTTATCAATGCGCTTGGGCATCTGGGGCTGGGAAATAGTTCTGCTTGCCAGCGCGATCTTGATGAGCTTCTGCAACTCAATCCGGCGCATGACAAGGCGTTACTGCTGCGTCACGCCATTAACGTAAAGCTGTTCCAGTAATACCCGAAACGGGTGGGGGCAACCTCACCCGAAACCTTCTGTCCCCTGCGTTTCCCTGAAAGAGGAATCATAATGAATAACGCGCAGACACATTTAAAGATTGGTTATGTCTGGACTATCTGCCTGGTTGCCGCCTGCGGTGGTTTACTGTTTGGCTATGACTGGGTGGTGATCGGCGGGGCAAAGCCCTTCTATGAAGCTTATTTTTCGATTACCGATCCGGCGCAATCTGGCTGGGCGATGAGCTCGGCGCTGGTTGGTTGTATCTTTGGTGCGCTGATTTCCGGCTGGTGCGCCGATAAGTTTGGCCGAAAGATGCCGCTGATTCTCTCGGCAATCCTTTTTAGCGCTTCAGCCTGGGGAACAGCAGTTGCCAGCAATTTTGACATGTTTGTTGTCTATCGCATCGTTGGCGGCGTGGGGATTGGTCTGGCATCCGCGCTAAGCCCGCTGTATATCGCTGAGGTCAGCCCGGCGGAAAAGCGTGGTCGCTTTGTTGCCGTTAACCAACTCACCATCGTCATTGGCGTCCTGGCGGCGCAGCTTATCAACCTGATGATTGCCGAACCTGTCGCTACAGGCGCTACGCAGCAGGCGATTGTGGAAAGCTGGAACGGTCAGACGGGCTGGCGCTGGATGTTTGGCGCTGAATTAGTGCCCGCGGTAATTTTCCTGGTGCTGATGTTCTTTGTCCCTGAATCGCCGCGCTGGTTGGTGAAGGCAGGAAAAGCCGAACGTGCGCGCACCATGCTGCAGCGCATTGGTTCGGCGGAATATGCCGGGCAAACGCTGAAAGAGATTGAACATACGCTACAAAAAGATAACCACAAGGTCGCGTGGTCATCACTGTTACAACCGCAGATCAAACCGATAGTGATTATTGGCATGGTGCTGGCAGTGTTCCAGCAGTGGTGTGGGATCAACGTTATTTTCAACTATGCGCAGGAGATATTTGCTTCTGCCGGATTCGACATCAACGGCACGTTAAAATCGATCGTAGCGACCGGGATCATCAATCTGGTCTTTACCCTTGCCGCTCTGCCGCTGGTGGACAAAATTGGGCGTCGTAAACTGATGCTGTTTGGTGCATCAGGGCTGACGGTTATCTACGTACTCATTGCCGGGGCATACGGGTTGGGCATTCTGGGCTGGCCGGTTTTGGTACTGGTGCTGGCGGCGATCGCCATTTACGCCCTGACGCTGGCCCCGGTAACCTGGGTGCTGCTGTCCGAAATTTTCCCCAACCGTGTTCGCGGGTTAGCGATGTCGCTCGGCACGCTGGCGTTGTGGATTGCCTGCTTCCTGCTGACCTATACCTTCCCACTGCTGAATGCGAGTCTGGGCGCATCGGGAAGCTTCCTGCTCTACGGTGTGATTTGCGCGATGGGCTTTATCTATATTCTGCGTAATGTGCCGGAAACCAAAGGCGTGACGCTGGAAGCGCTGGAGGAACAGCTGGCGGCGCAGCATACGAAAGTTGGCGCATCAAGCCAACAACGAAGCACCCGCTAATGAATTCTCTGCTGATGCTTCAAAACGCACATCTACGGATGTGCGTAGATCCGCAGGGCGGTTCGCTATTGAGTCTGGTTTCGTTACAACATCAACGGGCAATATTACGTGAAGGCCATGGTCAGCAGCCCGGTGATTGCGGCCTGTTCCCGATGCTGCCGGTGGCAAACCGGGTGGCGGGCAACCGTTTTATGCTACGTGGGGAAGAGGTTGTGCTACCGCACCATGAGGCGGATGAACACTTCTTCCTGCACGGTGACGGCTGGCTGCAGCGCTGGCGGGTTATCACCGCGACACCAGGCGGTTGTTTGCTACAGTTGCGCAGTTGGCATCCCTGTGGCTACGACTATACGGCGCAGATTTGCTACCAACTGGAAGCGTCGAGCCTGTATGCTTCATTGACGCTCACCCATTGCGGGGAACGACCGATGATCTATGGCTGCGGGTTCCATCCGTTTTTCGCCTTTGATACGTACAGTACGGCCCAGTTCACCGCCAGCGGCTACTGGCCGGAGGGGGAACAGCATCTGCCACTGGACTGGCAAAGTGATATTCCACCCGCAGCGGATTTTATGCATGCGCAATACGGTGAAGATGCCTGGTTGAATGTGGGTTATTCTGGCTGGAGCGGGCGGGCCGTTATTCAGCGCGATGTGATGAAAGTCACGATTTTAGCGCAAACTCCGTGGCTGATGCTGTTCAGAATGTCGGGTGAACCATTCCTGTGCCTGGAGCCGCAGACGCATCCGGTGAATGCCCACCACATGCAGGGGCAGCCGGGATTGCAGGTTTTAGCGCAGGGAGAACGCTGTCATTTTGCGATGCAAATTTGCGTCGAATAGGGCGAAAATCATGTTATCTGCCTGTTAATGGTCTCTTGCACCAGCCAGAGTTTATCGCCAGACTACCGTCTCCAAACGGGAGGGATTCATGGCTTTGCATTCCACGCGCTGGCTGGCGCTCGGTTATTTCACCTATTTCTTTAGCTACGGTATTTTTCTGCCTTTCTGGAGCGTCTGGCTCGAAGGGTTGGGGCTGACGCCGGAAACCATTGGTTTACTGCTGGGCGCGGGGCTGATTGCCCGTTTTCTCGGTAGCTTGCTGATTGCGCCGCGCGTGAGCGATCCCTCTCGTCTGATTACCGCTTTACGTATTCTGGCTCTGTTGACGTTGGTGTTTGCGCTGGCCTTCTGGGCGGGGACCAACGTGGCGTGGCTGATGGTGGTGATGGTCGGATTTAACCTGTTTTTCTCACCGTTGGTGCCGCTGACTGACGCGCTGGCTAACACCTGGCAAAAACAGATAACCATGGATTACGGGCGGGTTCGACTGTGGGGATCCGTGGCCTTTGTGATTGGCTCTGCGCTGACCGGTAAGCTGGTGAGCCTGTTTGACTATCGGGTGATCCTTATTCTGCTGTCGCTTGGCGTCGCCTCAATGCTGCTGGGCATGATGATTCGTCCGAGCGTGCAGCCAGCAGGTGAAACCCGTCAGCAGGAGAGTGCGGGGTGGCCCGCCTGGCGCGCGTTAATAACGCAAAGCTGGCGTTTTCTGGCCTGCGTGAGTCTGCTGCAGGGCGCGCATGCCGCCTATTACGGTTTTAGCGCCATTTACTGGCAGTCTGCTGGTTATTCCGCTTCGGCGGTGGGCTATTTATGGTCATTGGGCGTGGTGGCGGAAGTCATTATCTTCGCGCTCAGCCACAAGCTGTTCCGCCGCTTTAGTGCCCGCGATCTGCTGTTGCTTTCCGCCGTTTGCGGCGTGGCGCGTTGGGGGCTGATGGGCTGGAGCACCGAACTACCGTGGCTGATTGTGGTGCAGATCCTGCACTGCGGTACCTTCACCGTCTGCCACCTGGCGGCAATGCGCTATATCGCGGCGCGACAGGGCAGCGAAGTGATTCGTTTACAGGCGGTCTATTCCGCGATAGCGATGGGCGGCAGTATCGCCATCATGACCGTTTTCGCTGGCTACCTGTACCAAAACCTGGGCAGCGGCGTATTCTGGGTGATGGCGCTGGTGGCGCTACCGGCTATCGTGCTGCGCCCGAAAGTGGTGGCGCAGCCTGCGACGTTATGATTCGAGGATTTTGCGGATCTGCTGCTGCTGGTGAGACGTCAGCGCCAGATCCGCATGAATCAAAGGCGGTGAAAACAGCGGCAGCGGCGTAGTGTACGGTGTGACGATCAGCGTTACGCCGCGCGGCGCACCCTCTTTTTGAAAGTCCTGCATTGGCATATGTTTTACGTTGAGCGGCAGGAGCGTCAGTTCGCGTAGCTGCTGTTCTATATGCGCTTCGAGTTGTTCATTACTGCCGGTCAGCAGGATAATCTGCTTTTCGTGCAAATCCTTCTCCTGCATCAGCCAGGCACCGAAAATCACCGCCACCAGACCGATCTCTTCTTCTGAAAATTGCACTTCGTATTCCGCTTCGAATCCGTGTATCGCCTCGCGGGTGGTGCGAACCAGCCGGGGATAAAGTCGGCTGAACTCCTCCGGCAGCGTGTTATCAATACCTATGGCAAACAAACTGCGGTTTAGGGCCTGGGCAAGGTGGATATACAACTGGTCGTTCAGCCCTTGTTCATCGCTGAAGCGAACGTTGCCATACTCGCGAAAACGCAGCACCAGCCGCGCGATAGCCAGACGCAAACGGCGATCCTGCTGGTGGTTATCGCGGATGGGATCGGGGATGCGAATCATTGAGAACAGCAATGCCATAAACAGCGATTCGCCCGGCGGCGCACTTTGCATGACGTGACGTTGCCAGTGACGGGCAATCTCCTCAGCCAGAGCGTACTCCGCGCAGGATTGCGCCCAGCGCTGCTGGAGCGGATTAAACTCCGGGGTGATCCCCGCGTGATGTTGCAGCAGGCAGTATTGTAAAAACAGCCGCAGGAACTGGATATCACGGCACTCAAAGGGTTTTTGCAAGCGTCGGGAGCAGAGGTTAATCAGCGCATGCAGATTGGTGTCATCATACAACGTGCGCGCTATGCCCTGCTGTTTAAGCGCCATTTTCAATGTGGGTGTGAAATGTTGCGTGATAAACGTCGGGCAGATCCGCAGGCCACGGCGCAGCCAATGCAACAGGCACAGCCGCTGGTTCAGCGGGGCGCCTTCGATCGTATAGCCGCCATTCTGGGCGGAAGTAATGGCGAGCCGATGATAGCGCTGGATTTCGAGCCCCGCGCCAATGATATCCTCCTGAACGGTGGCATCATCGACGCCATTGAGACTGCTGAAGGTCTGCGCGGTAGCAATCTGCCCCGGCAGAAAAAGCGTCAGCAGTACCTGGCAACGGCGTTGGGGAGCGGAAAGTACAGATGGCGGGGCGAGCGTTGACATCATCTGTAGAATCTCCCGTGAGTATGTTTGATAAGAATAGTTAAAGTTTGCGCATAGATTTGCGGAATGGAAAGCTTTACGCCAGGAATGCTGGGGAGCGTCACAGAATTTTTAACGTGCGGAACAGATAGCGGTAGTGAAACGCAGCGCGTTAATCCACTTTTTCACGGTTTTATCTTTTGTTGAGATATAAAAAAATCGGCATTTTGCGCAATGACGTTATGTTAACGCTTCAGCATCAACATAGGTTGGCGGAGTATAATGAATATGCTTTTTTAGAGAAAGGTTCCGTTCACCTCATGTTCATCGCTTCTCTGTACACTGAACGCCAGTGAACGTGTTAAGGGTGCTATCGCCGCACCCTTAACAATCCCGGCTCCCGGCGGGAAAATTGCCGCTCCGCGGTTCCCTCCGCTTATTCCTCCAGGCTACCGGGCCGGGCGCGATGTAACGTCCCTGTAAAGCGCGCCCTGAGCCAGCATCCATGCTGGCTCTCCCGGCCTTACGGAAACACGTCGGCAATTTTCAGCCGGACCAGCCACGCCTGACCATCTGTATTTTTATTTGAACATGTTTAACTGACTGCCATTACACCAGCGGATGGTTGGGGCAGGTTAAAGAACGCTGTCTGGCGTTACTGCCCACGGCTCAGCGTTAATCCCACATCGCCGCCGGGATGCACCGCCAGCAGCGTCTCCTTTGAGTAGCCGCTTTCACTCATCAGACAGGCGCAGGCGGCGTCAAAGATAGCCAGTACCAGCAGAATTGAGGTCGTCGCCAGCATGTTCAGCGGGTCGGCCTCACGTTGTACGCCGGTGGAAATCACCAGCCTCGAGGCTTTAGCGATGGCCGAATTGGCGTTTTCCGTCACGCTCAGGATCGGCACATTTCTCGCCGTCAGCCCAGGCAGCAGCCGGGTAAGTTCATCCGAATTGCCACCGCGCGACAGCATAATAACCAGGTCGTCGGCGCGTAAAAAACCCAGATCGCCGTGCGCCGCATCGGTGGCATTGAGATAAATCGCCGGGCGCTCCACGCAGGCGAGCATATGCGCGACTTTACGCGCCGCAATGCCGGAGGTGCCGACGCCGGTAACGACGATTTTCCCCTGGCATCCGCGCAGTTCCGCCATCAGCGACTGCCAGACCGACTCAGTCAGATGCTGTCCCAGTCCCGCAAGGGCATCGCTGTAGATCTGGAATACGCCGGTGGCTTGAGACCATGAGTTACTCATGCCTCCTCCTGCATCAACTGGCGATATTTCATATGATCCTGATACATCTCGTGGAATACCCGATATTTGCGATCGTAGTACTGCTTAATACGGTTGGTTTGCGGGGTGACCGTTTTACCAATCCGGCTCATCGCCGACATCGCTTCCGGGAAGGAGTCAAAAACGCCTGCGGCGATGGTTCCCATCATGGCGCCGCCCAGCAGCATGGCTTCACTCTCTTCCGGCAATAGCATCGCGCAGCCAGTGGCGTTGGCATGCTCCTGAACGAAGATCGGGTTTTTCGTGCCGCCGCCGCTGGCCATAATCGTATCGATGGTGTAGCCGCTTTGATTCATCGTTTCAATAATATGCCGGGTACCGAGGGCAATGGCCTGGATGGTCGCCAGATACTGTCGCGCCATATCTTCCGGCGTGCGCGACAGCTTAAGTCCGGTGATTGCACCCGTAAGCGTTGGGTTGGCGCGCGGCGAGCGGTTGCCGTGGAAATAGGGCAGGATATGCATATCGCGGGTCAGGAAGGCGATATCTTCCGGCTCACCGGCCATTTTACGCAGCAACGCATTCAGCACTTCATAAATGGTCTGCCCTTGGGACTTAGCCTGCGCCAGTAGGGTGTCGTAGCACGGATGCGACTGAATTACGTGGTCGATTAACGCCCCCGTAGCCGACTGCCCGCCTTCGTTGAGCCAGTATTCCGGCAGTACGGCAGAGTAGTAAGGCCCCCAGACGCCGCCGATAAAACGCGGCTCTTTAGAAATCGCCATGTGTCCGGTGGAGGTGCCGCCAATCAGGGCGATACGACGGTCGAAATCCGGCACCTCGCCAGAAACGCCGCTGGCGCCTAGCGTGCCGAGCGTACCGGCGTGGGCATCAATAATTGATACGCTGACCGCGGTGCCGGGGATGAGTCCCATTTCGCTGGCGGCGCGCGCTGACAGCCCATGACCGAGCGGTTCGCCCATGGTTTTCACGTAGCGGCCAATTTTGGCGGCATCGTGCTCCAGCAAATCTTCCAACCCAATCTGGCGGAAATAGCTGGCATCCCATTTATCTTCATGACCCATATAGGTCCATTTACACACCGTCGAGCACAATGAGCGCGTGTCATCGCCCGTTGCCCGCCAGGTGAGGAAATCAGGCAGGTCAAAGTAGTAACCGGCGTTAGCCCAGGTATTGGGCATATGCTGCTTCAGCCACAGCAGTTTTGGCGTTTGCATTTCCGGGGAGATAATACCGCCCACATAGTCCAGCACCCGATGATGCAGGGCGTTAATGCGATCGGCCTGGGTAATGGCGCGATGGTCCATCCACACAATAATGTTCTGTTCACTACGCCCGGAAGGGCTGATGGTGAGTGGATTACCTTCTTTATCCAGCACCACCAATGAACAAGTGGCGTCGAAGCCCAGACCTTTTACCTGGATAGGATTGATATCCGACTGGTTAATCGCATCGCGTACCGCGTTACACACAGCCTGCCAGATGTTATCGGAAGACTGCTCAACAAAATCGGCCTGCGGACGGTAAATCTCGATGGCCCGGCTGGCCTGACCGACCATTCTGCCATTGAGATCAAACACGCCAGCGCGGGCGCTTCCGGTTCCGACATCCACACCAATAAAGTAACTTGCCATAATTTTTTCTCCTGAAATCAGGCTTTACGATTCTGTAATGCGATAAAGAGGATCAGCACCGCGCCCCACAGCGCCATCGTCAGATAGCTGCTGACCCCCAGCAAGTTAAGGCCGCTTTCCAGCATTTGCAGCACAATCAGCGCCAGTACCAGGCCGATAATGCGTCCGAAGCCGCCGTCCGGATTGATACCGCCGAGCACGGAGGCAAGGATGGTGACCAGCAGGTAGGATTCACCGTATCCGGCTTTGGCCGAGTTGAATTTCGCCATCATCAGAATGGCGGCGACCCAGCCGAGCAGGGCAGAAATAACGTACACCGAAATTTGTACCCGTACGGTATTCACACCGCTGTAGCGGGTAGCCTGCTCATTGGAACCGACGAGATACAGGCTGCGCCCAAGCGTGGTGTGCTCCAGCAGCACCCACAGCAGGATTGCCACGAGGAAAAAGAGCAGCAGCGCCACCGGAATACCGGCAATCGTCGCGTTACCAAGGTATTGAATGGCGGTCGGGAAGCCGGAAATCACCGTCCCGTTGGAGAGCAAAATATTCAGCCCCGAGATCAGCGTCATCGTGCCGAGGGTGGCGAGAATAGGCGAGACGCCGACCCAGGCAATTAAAGCGCCGTTGAGCGTGCCGATAGCCACCGCCACCGCTGCGCCTGCAATCAACGCCAGCGCCAGAAACAGCGGGTTATCCGGGTGGGTGACGATAATCGCCGCCATCACCAGCGAGCAGGCGTTCGCACCGGCAATAATCGACAGGTTAATGCCGCCGGTCAGCATGGTCATGCCCATCCCGAGGGCCAGCATGCCGAGGATTGGCAACTGCGAGCCGATCGACTGGAAGTTAGCGACGCTGAAAAAACGGCTGCCGAGCAGGGCCGAGAAGACCAGGGCGACGACCACAATAATGACGCATTGCAGACGAATGATGGCATCACCGGGTAAAAATCTGGCGATTGTTTTCATCTCAAAGCTCCCTTGCCAGTTTACGTTTTTCGTTCCAGGCCGTGGCGCTAATGCTGACCAGGATAATGGCGCCGCTGAACACGGTGTGCCAGTAAGAGGAGACGCTCAGCAGCGTCAGACCATTTTGCAAGAACGCCAGCAGCACAACACCCAGTAGCGTTCCGGTTAACGTACCGCGCCCGCCGCTCATGCTGGTGCCGCCGAGCACGACCGCCGCCAGCACCGTTAACTCAAAGCCGAGCAGGGAATTGGGGGCAACAGACTGGGTGATTTGCGCCTGAACCACGGCGGCAACGCCTGCCAGAATGCCCATATAGCCATAGACGTAGAAATGCAGCTTCAGCAAATTCAGCCCCAGGCGCGAGGCCGCGTCGCGGTTGCCGCCCATGGCGTAAACCTGACGGCCAAGACGGGTATAGTTCATCAGCACGGCGGTAAAGATGATCACCGCCGCCAGGCACAGCAGGGGCAGGGTTAAACCGTAGTCGTAGCCGTCTGTCGCGGTGAACGACAACCAGTTGATACCGTTCATAAACCAGTCCGGGAAGCCGTACAGCCAGGTACCCTTGGTGGCATAAACCAGCAGGCCGTAGTAGACGTTTAGCGTGGCGATGGTAATGATGATCGCCGGAACGCGCAGCCAGTACACCAGGAAGCCATTAATCAGCCCAAGCAGCAGACCTACCGCCATTGCGATGGTTAAAGCCAGTATGAAGTTGCCGCCGTGAGCGATCACCCAACTGGCCATCGCATACTGGGCAATCGCGGTCATCGCCGGAAATGAGATGTCGATCCCGCCGGAAATCAGCACCACAAACAGCCCGCAGGCGAGAATGCCGAGAATCGCGTAACTGGTGGCGACATCTGTGAGATTGCCCAGCGACAGGAACTCATCGGTACTGACGCTCAGCCCGACGGCGAGCGCCACGACCAGCAGGCCCAGCCAGAATTCATGTTGCCCGATTAAACGGGAGAGACGCAGACTATTCATTGATAACCTCGACCACTTCAGCAATCTCCTCTTCACGGCAGTGATGAGGATTAAATTCCGCCACCAGTTTGCCGCGGCGCATCACCAGCACACGATGGCTGTTGTAATACGCTTCCGGGATTTCATCGCAAATCATTAGTACCGCCATTCCCTGTTCCGCCAGATCGCGGGCTATCTGGTAAATCCCCTCTTTGTTGGCGATATCCACGCCGACGGTAGGGGAGTCGAGGATCAGGATGCGCGGATGGGTTGCCACCCATTTGGCAATGGCAATGCGTTGGGCATTACCGCCGGAGAGCGTTTTGACCGGCAGATGCGGATCGGAGACTTTAATGTTCAACTCACGGATCAAATCGGCGACCAGCTTTTGCGCTTTACGATGATCGAGCAGACCGCTGCCGGTATGCAGTTGGTCAAACACCGTGACGATGGTGTTGTCATAGATCGACTGCTCCATGATCAGCCCCTGCGTCAGGCGATCTTCTGAGACATAGCCGATCCCGTGTTTGATGGCGTCATGGTTATTGCGCAGAGTAACCGGCTGACCGTTAATGCGCATTTCGCCGCTTTCCGGATGGGTCATGCCGAACAAACTGAGGCAAAGCTCGGTGCGACCGGCACCCAGCAGACCGACAATGGAGACAATCTCACCGCTATGTAGCGATAAATTGATGTTCTGGTATTTGCCCCGGCGGCTGAGGTTGCGTAGCTCGAGCAGCGGCTCTTGCTCAATAGCGGGTCTTTCCGGCAGCGGGCTGTAGTGGAAGCGTTGTCCGGTCATCAGGAAGGCCAGTTCGTGACTGTCGAGTTCGCTGGCTGGGTATGTTCCCACCAGTTTGCCGTCGCGCATCACGCTGATACGGTCCGCCACTTCCATCACTTCATCCAGACGGTGGCTGACAAACACCACGCAAATCCCGGCCGCTTTCAGTTCGTTGACGACCCGCAGCAGACCATTGACCTCCTGGCGGGTTAACGAAGCGGTGGGTTCATCCATAATCACCAGACGCGCATCGGCGGCAATAGCGCGGCAAATGGCGACCAGTTGCCGATCGGCAATCGACAGTTTTTCGACTTTTTTATCGGGATCGATGTTCACGCCGATGCGTTTCATGGCGGCCAGCGCCTGCTGTTTCATCGCGCCACGGCGTACCCAGATATCGCCACCGGGAAGATAGCGGTTGACCGCGATATTTTCAGCGACGCTAAAGTTAGGGAATAACGACAGATCCTGATAAATAACCTGAATACCATAATGGGAAGAAAGCTGCGGCGTCAGGTGATGGAATAATTTACCATCGAGTAAAATCTGCGCGCCTTTTTCCGGATGATACACCCCAGAGATCACTTTAATAATGGTGCTTTTACCACAGCCGTTTTGACCCGCCAGACAGTGAACTTCGCCTTTTCTCAGCGTCAGATTCACGTTATCCAGCGCCAGCACGCCCGGGAATTGTTTGCTGATATTCTCAAGAGTGATAAATGCGGTGGTGTCTGTCATGGACAATACCCCTGCGCACGTCCGCATGGACGCTAAGTGTTAGTTTGGTTGATAACGCCGACCAGACGGTCGGCGTTAAGGTTCCCTGGTGTCGGCTAAAGCCTTAGAAACCGAGTGATTGTGCGTTGTCTTTGGTGACTTCGAGGATCTTGTTAAAGCGGATCACTTTCTTCTCCGTGTCGATATCGGCTTTCCCTAAACCATCAATACTCAAATCGGCGTTCACTTCTTTACCCTGCAACAGTTGATCGGCCACCGTTACCAGCGCGTATCCCGCGTCTTTTGGATCCCACAGCAGCGCTTTTTTGATATCGCCGCGCATCAGGTACGGCGCAGCCTGTGCTGGCATGGCGATCCCGACGACGGCGATTTTATCTTTGGCGCGTTTTTTCTGCACCGCCTGACCCGCACCGATTGGACCCAGCGAGCCGAAGCCGATAATGCCCTTCATCTGCGGATAGGTTTTCATCAGGTCCAGCGTGGTGGCGTAGGATTTATCGATGCTTTCCGCGACCGGCAGACGTGAAGTGACCTCGAACATTTCGGGATATTTTTCTTTTTGGTACTTAATCGCAAAATCGGCCCACGCGTTATGCAACGGTACCGTCAGCGAACCGACATAGATGGCATAACCCCCTTTACCGCCCATGCTTTTCGCTAATTCATCGACGTTAGCCTGCGCATATTTTTCACTGTCGATGGTTTCAATATCCCATTGACCAATCTGCTCGTCCGGGGATTCGTGCGTCAGCACCACGATGCCTTTATCGCGCGCTTTTTTCAGCACCGGCTCAAGGACCTTGGCATCATTCGGCACCACGATGATCGCGTTAACGTTTTTGGCGATCAGATCCTCAATGACTTTCACCTGTTGAGCCGGATCCGGCGTGGAAGGCCCGGTCTGGTAAGCATTCACATCCAGTTTTTTTGCTGCTTCATTAACGCCGGTTTCCATCCGGTTAAACCACGGAATCCCGGTGACTTTGGCAACCACAGCAATTTCATATTTTTCCGCCGCAAAGGACGTGCCGGACAACATGCATGCAGAAACCAGGGTTGCACTGAGTAATGCGAGTTTGAATTTCATAGTTGTACCTTTCGTAGGGGGCAGGACATGTCACGGGGTGAAGTTAACTACGAATGGAAGAGGGAATGAATCATAAGTTCCGTGAATGTGATCCATGTCCGTTATTGTAAATTAAAAGAAAACTAATGGTTAAATATTGGTTAAATTCCTAGGTTTTATATCCATAACAGCAAAATTATTGTTAATAAATAATTAAAATAAAACTTTTAATTAACAATTTGTTATCATTTTGCATAAATTGTGGCGGCAAAAAGGGATTCAGACGGGTGTTGCTGGAGAAAGAATTGTCGAAATTGAGAACTGAATCGATACCGGAAAAGGGGGCTCAACATTTTTTCGTTCAATGATATCCTCAGCACTCTTTCGCCAAACACACCATTGTTTCTGGCGGCCTGGATTTTTATCGTGGAGAAGTCATGCAGCGTGTTAAGCACATCATTGTAACGTTGTTTCTTGCTGTCCTGTCCTTTGGCGCAGGCGCGCATCCCCACAGCTTTATCCATTTGAAAACCGAGATAGTGAGCGAAAATAATCAGTTCGTGGCGCTGAAAATGCGCTGGACGATGGATGAAATCACCTCGGCAGATCTGCTTTACGATGCGGGGAATGCCAAACCTGGCTCGGAGATCTGGAAAAAACTGGCGGCGGAAGTGATGGCGAATGTGCTTGGGCAGCATTATTTCACCGAAGTGTGGCATGAAGGGCAAAAGGTAAAGTTTAAAAACAGGCCGACGGAATACGGCATGGAGCGTGAGGAACATCAGGCGGTGCTGACGTTCGTTCTACCCTTAGCTGAACCACAGCCGCTGAGTGGTCAAAAATATACCATTTCAACCTTCGATCCGACCTACTACGTGGACATGAGCTATGACCAGGATAGCGATGCCCGGCTGTCGCAGGCGATCAGCCAGCAATGCCGTATTTCAGTACACACCCCGACGCCGAATGAACAAACGCTGATCTTTGCGCAGTCGCTGGATAAAGAAGACGCCCCCCCGGAGGATATGGAGTTGGGTAAACAGTTCGCACAAACGGTAACGCTGCAATGTCAGTAGTTTATCAACCACGACCCACTGGACGTCGCTGGCTCACGCTGTGGCCGCTGGCGCTATTTTTGCTGCTGGCGGCAGGCGGCATACTGTGGCTATGGCTGGCCTGGCCGCAGGTGATGATGAAAAGCATCGTCTGGCAGCGCGAAGTAAACCAACAGATGAGCGGATTGTTGAAAGCGGTTGCTGCCAGTCCGACCCAGACAGGGGGATCGCTGCTGCTGTTTAGTTTTCTCTACGGCGTTCTGCATGCGCTGGGGCCGGGACATGGAAAAGTGGTGATTACCACCTGGCTTGCGACGCACCCGTCAAAACTGAAATCCAGTATCGGCCTGACGCTGGCGTCGTCTTTATTACAAGGACTGGTCGCGATTGGTCTGGTCGTTATCGTGCTCACCGTCTTGCAGTTGCCTGCGCGGCAGTTGCATATGAGTAGCTTCTGGCTGGAGAGAGGGAGCTATGTGCTGGTGGGCGTGTTAGGCCTGCTGCTGTGCTGGCGGGCGCTGAAAAAACTGCGCTTATTGCTAAAGCGGCCAACGTTTACCGCCTTCATGCCGCGCCATGTGCATCACGACGGTTGTGGCTGCGGGCATCAGCATCTGCCGAACCCTGAACAGGTGCAAAGCGGTGATGACTGGCGCGCCCGGCTGATGATTATTCTGTCTATGGGGATGCGTCCATGCTCCGGGGCCATCATGGTGCTGCTGTTCAGCAAAGTGATTGGCGTCTTTTACTGGGGTATGGCGTCGGCGCTGGCGATGGCGGCGGGCACCTCTTTGACGATTACGTCACTGGCTTTATTGGTACACAGTTTCCGCACGCTGGCGGTGAGACTTAGCGGGCATAAAGCGCCGGTGCTGTGGCGACAGATTGGCTGGACGACGCTGGCGTTAGCCGGGGGCACGGTATTAATTGCGGCAGCGGTGGTGATGTGGATGAGCGCGGTGCCGGTGGGGCGAGGGATAAGACCGTTTTAGCACTGTTGTAGGATGAATGCCTGATGGCGCTTCGCTTATCAGGCCTACGGGGAATTCCCTGGTAGGCCGGATCAGGCGCTAGCCGCCATCCGGCATCAAACGATTAGCGCTTCAGCGCGTCGCTCAGTTCGTCACGCATGTTAGCCAGCATGGCTTTCACTACGCGCGGGTTACCTGCAACGATGTTGCCGGTCGCCATGTAGTTATGGCCGCCGGTGAAGTCGCACACCAGGGCGCCAGCTTCACGCGCAATCAGCTCGCCTGCGGCGAAATCCCACGGGCGCAGACCAATTTCGAAATAACCGTCAACGCGGGCTGCGGCAACGTAGGCCAGATCCAGCGCGGCAGAACCGGTACGGCGGAAGTCAGCGCATTCGGTAAACATGTTGCCAAGGATTTTCATGTAAGAAGCGGCGTGTTGTTTCGCTTTGAACGGGAAGCCGGTGGCAATGATGGTGCCGTCCAGATCGCGAGCCGTGCTGCCACGCAGACGGTAACCGTTAAGCTGCGCGCCCTGACCGCGGGTTGCGGTGAACAGTTCATTACGCATTGGATCGTAAACAACGGCAACCTCAGTACGGCCTTTAATGCGTACTGCGATAGATACCGCGAAGTGCGGCAGGCGTTTTACGAAGTTGGTGGTGCCATCCAGTGGATCGATAACCCATTGAACATCCAAATCTTCACCAACATGTTCACCGCTTTCTTCGGTGATGATGGTGTGCTGTGGGTAAGATTTGCGAATCGTTTCGATAATAATCGCTTCGGCGGCTTTATCGACGTTAGTCACGAAATCATTGCTGCCTTTCTGGCTGGTTTCTACAGAGTCTGGCGTTTCGTAGTGTTTGGCAATTACATTACCCGCCTTGCGCGCTGCGCGCACGGCGATGGTCAGCATCGGATGCATCGGTCTCTCTCACTGGATGTTAAAGAACGGGAAAACGGCGCAGAGTATAGCAGCGAGTTCGGAATATGTCTTCGTTTTATGATAATATGCCCGAATAATCTTTAGCCGAAGAAATACAATGCTGCAAAATATTCGAATTGTGCTGGTGGAAACCTCTCACACTGGCAACATGGGCTCTGTGGCCCGTGCAATGAAAACCATGGGTTTAACCAATCTGTGGCTGGTTAATCCACTGGTCAAACCGGACTCGCAGGCCATCGCCCTGGCGGCAGGCGCCAGCGATGTGATCGGCAGCGCGCAGATCGTCGATACCCTCGATGAAGCGCTGGCGGGTTGTAGTCTGGTAGTAGGCACCAGCGCGCGTTCCCGTACGTTGCCGTGGCCGATGCTGGACCCGCGCGAATGCGGCTTGAAAAGCGTCTCTGAAGCGGCGAATACGCCGGTGGCGCTGGTATTTGGTCGTGAACGCGTTGGCCTGACCAACGAAGAACTGCAAAAATGCCATTATCACGTCGCCATTGCTGCGAACCCGGAATACAGTTCGCTCAACCTGGCGATGGCGGTGCAGGTTATCTCTTATGAAGTCCGCATGGCCTGGCTGGCGACGCAGGAAGGTGATAAGAGCGTCGAATACGAAGAAGCTGAGTATCCGCTGGTGGATGATTTAGAGCGTTTTTACGGTCATCTGGAACAAACGCTGCTGTCGACCGGGTTTATTCGCGAAGGCCATCCGGGACAAGTGATGAACAAGCTGCGTCGTCTGTTTACGCGCGCGCGTCCTGAGAGTCAGGAGCTGAATATCCTGCGCGGGATTCTGGCATCTATCGAACAGCAGAATAAAGGCAAGTAAGCGAAACGCCTCCTGCAAGTGAAAACGGCACTGAAGGTTAAATACCTGACTAAATTAGTCAAGTAAATAGTTGACTGATTTAGTCGGGAATGTCAGACTTGCCCCTGCTATGCAATACCCCCATTTTACAATAAAAAACCCCGGGCAGGGGCGAGTTTGAGGCTAAATAAGACATGAGACTGACATCAAAAGGGCGTTATGCCGTGACCGCAATGTTGGACGTTGCGCTCAACTCAGAAACGGGCCCGGTACCGTTGGCTGATATTTCTGAACGTCAGGGAATTTCCCTGTCATATCTGGAGCAGCTGTTTTCCCGTTTGCGTAAAAACGGTCTGGTTTCAAGCGTACGTGGACCAGGCGGCGGGTATCTGCTGGGTAAAGATGCCGGCAGCATCGCAGTCGGTGAAGTCATTAGCGCTGTCGACGAGTCTGTAGATGCGACCCGTTGCCAGGGCAAAGGCGGTTGTCAGGGCGGCGATAAATGCCTGACCCATGCGCTGTGGCGCGATCTGAGCGATCGTCTGACTGGGTTCCTCAACAACATTACGTTGGGCGAACTGGTGAATAATCAGGAAGTCCTGGATGTGTCTGGTCGCCAGCACACGCATGACGCTCCACGCACTAATCGTGCTCAAGACGCGATCGACGTTAAGTTACGCGCATAATAAAAGTATTTTAGAATCAGGCCGGGGTGTTAAACGCCCCGTTAACTCGGTCGTACATCCAGCCGGTTGCCTGGTTCCTTGCATTGAAGCGATGTACGGAGTTTATAGAGCAATGAAATTACCGATCTATCTCGATTACTCCGCAACCACGCCGGTGGACCCGCGTGTTGCCGAGAAAATGATGCAGTGTCTGACCCTGGACGGAAACTTTGGTAACCCAGCTTCCCGTTCACACCGTTTTGGCTGGCATGCTGAAGAGGCGGTAGATATCGCCCGTAATCAGATCGCTGAGCTGGTCGGTGCCGATCCGCGTGAAATCGTCTTTACCTCCGGTGCGACGGAATCCGATAACCTGGCGATTAAAGGTGCAGCCAACTTTTATCAGAAAAAAGGCAAGCACATCATCACCAGCAAAACCGAACACAAAGCCGTGCTGGATACCTGCCGTCAGTTGGAGCGCGAAGGGTTTGAAGTCACTTACCTCGCCCCACAGCGTAATGGTATTATCGACCTGAAAGAACTTGAAGCGGCAATGCGTGACGACACTATCCTCGTGTCCATCATGCACGTGAACAACGAAATCGGCGTGGTGCAGGATATCGCGACTATCGGTGAAATGTGCCGTGCGCGCGGCATCATCTATCACGTTGACGCCACTCAGAGCGTGGGCAAACTGCCTATCGACCTGAGCCAACTGAAAGTTGACCTGATGTCCTTCTCCGGCCACAAAATCTATGGTCCGAAAGGTATCGGCGCGCTGTACGTGCGTCGTAAACCGCGTATTCGTATCGAAGCGCAGATGCACGGCGGCGGTCACGAGCGCGGCATGCGTTCCGGTACTTTGCCTGTCCACCAGATCGTTGGCATGGGTGAAGCGTACCGTATCGCGAAAGAAGAGATGGAAACCGAGATGGCGCGTCTGCGCAGTCTGCGTAACCGTCTGTGGAACGGCGTGAAGGACATGGAAGAAGTGTACCTGAACGGCGATCTCGAACAGGGCGCACCGAACATTCTCAACGTCAGCTTCAACTTTGTTGAAGGCGAGTCGCTGATTATGGCGCTGAAAGACCTGGCGGTATCCTCCGGTTCTGCATGTACTTCAGCAAGCCTGGAGCCATCCTATGTGCTGCGCGCGCTGGGTATGACCGACGAGCTGGCACACAGCTCAATTCGTTTCTCTTTAGGTCGTTTCACTACCGAAGAAGAGATTGACTATGCCATCAATCTGGTTCGCAACTCCATTGGCCGTCTGCGCGACCTTTCTCCACTGTGGGAAATGTTCAAACAGGGCGTGGATTTGAACAGTATTGAATGGTCACATCACTAATTCGGCACCAATAAGGAGAATTCAACATGGCTTACAGCGAAAAAGTTATCGATCACTACGAGAATCCACGTAACGTGGGCTCTTTTGACAACAGCGACGAGAACGTGGGTAGCGGCATGGTCGGCGCACCGGCCTGTGGCGACGTGATGAAGTTGCAGATCAAAGTCAACAATGAGGGTATCATTGAAGACGCGCGTTTCAAGACTTACGGCTGCGGTTCCGCTATTGCCTCCAGTTCTCTGGTTACCGAATGGGTAAAAGGGAAATCGCTGGACGAAGCACAGGCGATTAAAAACACCGATATCGCCGACGAGCTTGAACTGCCACCGGTGAAAATTCACTGCTCTATCCTGGCTGAAGACGCGATTAAAGCCGCGATTGCGGATTACAAAAGCAAACGTGAAGCAAAATAATTAAGAGTTGAGGTTTTATTATGTCGATTACCTTAAGCGACAGTGCAGCAGCGCGTGTAAATACCTTCCTGGCTAACCGCGGTAAGGGGTTTGGCCTGCGTCTGGGCGTGAGAACCTCCGGCTGCTCAGGTATGGCCTATGTACTGGAATTTGTTGACGAGCCGGCGGCTGAAGATACCGTGTTTGAAGACAAAGGCGTTAAAGTTGTGGTCGACGGTAAGAGCCTGCAATTTCTCGACGGTACGCAGTTAGACTTCGTCAAAGAAGGTCTGAACGAAGGGTTTAAGTTCACTAACCCGAACGTGAAAGACGAATGTGGATGCGGCGAAAGTTTCCACGTATAACGCGCTCACCGATAACCCCACACGCATGATTTTACGTGTGGGGTTTGTTCTAACAGGCTACCCCTGAGATAGTTATGGATTACTTCACTCTCTTCGGATTACCCGCTCAATATCCTATTGATCTCCAGGCCCTGACGATCCGTTTTCAGGATCTACAACGTCAGTATCATCCTGATAAATTCGCCAGCGGTTCTCAGGCGGAACAACTTGCTGCGGTTTCGCAGTCCGCCACCATTAACCAGGCCTGGCAAACGCTGCGTCATCCCTTGATGCGCGCCGAATACTTATTGTCTTTACACGGTTTTGATATTCGCAATGAGCAGCACACGGTGCGTGATACCGCGTTCCTGATGGAGCAACTGGAACTGCGGGAAGAGCTTGACGAGATCGAGCAGACGAAAGACGAATCGCGACTGGAAAGCTTTATCCAGCGCGTGAAAAAAATGTTTGAAAGTCGCCATCAACTGATGGTTGAACAGCTGGATAACGAGATGTGGGACGCGGCGGCGGATACCGTGCGTAAGCTGCGTTTTCTCGATAAACTGCGAAGCAGTGCAGAACAACTCGAAGAAAAACTGCTCGATTTTTAATTTCCGGAAGCGAAAATGGCCTTATTACAAATTAGTGAGCCTGGTCTGAGCGCCGCGCCGCACCAGCGTCGTCTGGCGGTAGGTATCGATTTAGGCACTACCAACTCCCTGGTTGCAACCGTACGCAGCGGCCAGGCCGAAACGCTGGCAGACCACGAAGGTCGCCACCTGTTGCCGTCAGTGGTTCACTATCAGCCGCAGGGCTACTCTGTCGGTTACGATGCCCGCGCCAATGCCGCCCTTGACCCGGCCAATACCGTTAGTTCGGTAAAACGCATGATGGGCCGCTCTCTGGCGGATATCCAGGCGCGCTATCCGCATCAGCCTTATACGTTTCAGGCCAGTGAAAACGGCCTGCCGATGATTGAAACCGCTGCTGGTTTACTTAATCCGGTGCGCGTATCCGCTGACATTCTGAAAGCGCTGGCCGCGCGGGCAACCGAATCGCTGTCCGGTGAACTGGACGGCGTCGTGATCACCGTTCCGGCATATTTTGACGATGCACAGCGTCAGGGAACCAAAGACGCCGCGCGCCTGGCTGGTCTGCACGTATTACGTCTGCTGAATGAGCCGACCGCTGCGGCGATCGCTTATGGGCTGGACTCCGGTCAGGAAGGCGTGATCGCAGTCTATGACCTTGGCGGCGGTACCTTTGATATTTCTATTCTGCGCCTGAGCCGCGGCGTGTTCGAAGTGCTGGCGACCGGCGGTGATTCCGCGCTCGGCGGCGATGATTTTGACCATCTGCTCGCCGATTACATTCGCGAGCAGGCGGGGGTTGCCGATCGCAGCGACAACCGCGTACAGCGTGAACTGTTGGATGCCGCCATTGCGGCGAAAATTGCACTCAGCGACGCCGATTCTGTAACGGTTAACGTGGCGGGATGGCAGGGTGAAATCACCCGTGAAACCTTCAATGAACTTATTTCCGCACTGGTTAAGCGTACGCTGCTGGCCTGCCGTCGCGCGCTGAAAGATGCGGGCGTTGAGCCGCAGGATGTGTTGGAAGTGGTGATGGTCGGTGGTTCAACCCGCGTGCCGCTGGTACGTGAACGCGTTGGTGAGTTTTTTGGCCGTACGCCGCTGACCTCTATCGACCCGGATAAAGTGGTCGCTATCGGCGCGGCAATCCAGGCGGATATTCTGGTCGGGAATAAACCAGACAGCGAAATGCTGCTGCTGGACGTCATTCCGCTGTCCCTGGGCCTTGAAACCATGGGCGGCCTGGTGGAGAAAGTGATCCCGCGTAACACCACTATCCCGGTGGCGCGTGCGCAGGACTTTACCACCTTTAAAGACGGCCAGACCGCGATGTCCATCCACGTGATGCAAGGCGAGCGTGAGTTGGTGCAGGACTGTCGTTCACTGGCGCGCTTTGCGCTGCGCGGTATTCCTGCGCTGCCAGCAGGCGGCGCGCATATCCGTGTGACCTTTCAGGTGGATGCCGATGGGCTGCTGAGCGTCACCGCTATGGAGAAATCCACCGGCGTTGAGTCCTCCATTCAGGTCAAACCGTCCTATGGTCTGACCGACGGTGAAATCGCCTCCATGATTCAGGATTCGATGAGTTTTGCCGAGCAGGACGTCAAAGCCCGTATGCTGGCAGAACAGAAAGTCGAAGCGGCACGTGTACTGGAAAGTTTATCCGGTGCGCTGAACGCTGATGCCGCGCTGTTAAGCGCCGCAGAACGTCAGGCTATCGACACCGCCGCCGCGCACTTGAGCGAGGTTGCGCAGGGTGACGATGTTGACGCGATAGAACAAGCCATTAAAAACGTAGACAAACAAACCCAGGAATTCGCCGCTCGCCGCATGGACAAATCCGTCCGTAGCGCGCTGAAAGGCCATTCCGTGGACGAGGTTTAATATGCCAAAGATTGTTATTTTGCCTCATCAGGATCTCTGTCCCGATGGCGCAGTTCTGGAAGCTGAGACTGGCGAAACCATTCTCGACGTTGCCCTGCGTAACGGTATCGAGATTGAACATGCCTGTGAAAAATCCTGTGCCTGTACGACCTGTCACTGCATTGTACGTGAAGGTTTCGATTCTTTGCCGGAAAGCACGGAAGAAGAAGATGACATGCTGGATAAAGCCTGGGGTCTGGAGCCGGAAAGCCGTTTAAGCTGCCAGGCGCGGGTAACCGAGGACGATTTAGTGGTCGAAATCCCACGTTACACAATCAATCATGCACGTGAGCATTAACAGAGGGTAGTATGGGACTGAAGTGGACCGATAGCCGTGAAATCGGTGAAGCGCTGTACGACGCCTTCCCCGACCGTGATCCCAAGACCGTTCGTTTCACCGATCTGCACCAATGGATCTGTGACCTGGAAGAGTTCGATGATGACCCACAGGCATCGAACGAAAAAATCCTTGAGGCCATTTTACTGGTCTGGCTGGACGAAGCCGAATAAGTCAACGGGCTGCCCACGGGTGGCCCGTTTTCCTGTATGCGCGAAAATAAGGATAAATAAAATGACAGAAGCCATGAAAATTACGCTTTCCACGCAACCTGCCGATGCCCGCTGGGGTGAAAAGGCAACATACAGCATTAATAATGAAGGCATTACCCTGCACCTGAACGGAAAAGATGACCTCGGCCTTATCCAGCGCGCCGCGCGTAAAATCGACGGCCTGGGTATTAAACATGTGCAACTGGACGGTGAAGGCTGGGATACCGAACGCAGCTGGGCTTTCTGGCAGGGTTATAAAGGACCGAAAGGCAGTCGCAAAGTTGAGTGGGCTGCCCTGGACGAAGCACAGCGCAAAGAGCTGGATAACCGTCTGAAGATTATTGACTGGGTGCGCGATACCATTAACGCCCCGGCGGAAGAACTGGGCCCGGAACAACTGGCGCAGCGCGCGGTCGACCTGCTGTGCTCTGTTGCCTGCGATAACGTCTCTTACCGCATCACCAAAGGTGAAGATCTGCGTGAGCAGAACTACATGGGACTGCATACCGTGGGGCGCGGTTCCGAGCGTCCTCCGGTGCTGCTGGCGCTGGACTACAACCCGACTGGCGACAAAGAAGCCCCGGTTTACGCCTGCCTGGTTGGCAAAGGCATTACTTTTGACTCCGGCGGTTACAGCATCAAGCAAAGCGCATTTATGGACTCAATGAAGTCCGATATGGGTGGTGCGGCAACGGTCACCGGCGCGCTGGCGTTTGCCATCACCCGTGGTCTGAACAAGCGTGTGAAACTGTACCTGTGCTGCGCGGATAACCTGATCAGCGGCAACGCCTTTAAGCTGGGCGATATTATTCACTATCGCAACGGCAAAAAAGTGGAAGTGATGAATACCGATGCGGAAGGACGCCTGGTGCTGGCGGATGGTCTGATCGACGCCAGCGCGCAAAAACCGGAGCTGATTATTGATGCAGCTACGCTGACCGGTGCCGCGAAAACCGCCCTGGGTAACGATTATCACGCGTTGTTCAGCTTTGACGACAAGCTGGCTGCCCGTCTGCTGGCAAGCGCGGCACAAGAAAACGAGCCGTTCTGGCGTCTGCCGTTGGCTGAGTTCCACCGTAGTCAGCTGCCGTCTAACTTTGCCGAGCTGAATAACACCGGCAGTGCGGCCTATCCGGCGGGTGCGAGCACTGCAGCAGGCTTCCTGTCTCATTTTGTGGAAAACTACCAGCAAGGCTGGCTGCACATCGACTGCTCTGCAACTTATCGCAAAGCGCCAGTTGAGCAGTGGTCTGCGGGCGCAACCGGTCTGGGTGTGCGCACCATCGCGAATCTGCTGACCGCATAATTCATGACTGTATTGCCGGATGGCGCTACGCTTATCCGGCCTACATGTATTCATCCAATTTGTGATCCTTATGTCCGAAACAAAAAATGAATTAGAAACGTTGCTGGAACAAGCGGCGACAGAGCCTGCGCATCGACCGGCATTTTTCCGTACTTTACTTGAATCCACCGTCTGGGTGCCGGGTACTGCTGCAGAAGGCGAGGCGGTGGTTGAAGACAGCGCCCTCGACCTTCAGCACTGGGAAAAAGAAGACGGCACAACCGTGATCCCGTTCTTTACTTCCCTTGAGGCCCTGCAGCAGGCGGTTGAAGATGAGCAAGCATTTGTCGTCATGCCGGTGCGTACGTTATTTGAAATGACGCTCGGCGAAACGCTGTTTCTCAACGCGAAGTTGCCGACCGGCAAAGAGTTTATGCCGCGTGAAATCAGTCTGCTGATCGGTGATGAGGGGAGTCCGCTAAGCACCCAGGAGGTACTGGAAGGCGGCGAATCGCTGATCCTCTCTGAAGTCGCTGAACCGCCAGCGCAGATGATCGACTCGCTGACCACGCTGTTTAAAACCATCAAGCCGGTAAAACGCGCGTTTCTCTGCTCAATCAAAGAAAGTGCGGAAGCTCAGCCAAACCTGTTGATCGGGATTGAAGCTGACGGTGATATTGAAGAGATCATCCACGCTGCGGGCAGCGTCGCGACCGACACATTGCCGGGCGATGAACCGATTGATATTTGCCAGGTGAAGAAAGGCGAGAAGGGTGTCAGCCACTTTATCACCGAGCATATCGCACCGTTCTACGAACGCCGCTGGGGCGGCTTCCTGCGCGACTTTAAACAAAACCGGATTATCTGAGTGAAGGAAAGCCGCCCCGAAGGGCGGCTACCAGGCTTACTTGCCCTGGGTGCTGAGCGTCACGCGTATGGAATTACCTGGGTAATCCCGATCCCCGTGAAGACACAACGCGCCAGAAACAACAAGCACGATACAGAAGTATCGTATCTTCATTGCGCGGTCCATGCGAAGACCGCATCACGACAGCACCACTGGCGATAATGCCGCGATAGCAAGCGCTGAGACGCGCTTGCATAAACGGCCATGGGACATCCTTTCCTGAAGCCAGCGCCCGTTTGCGAGACGGCGGAAAGGGCCGGGGAAGATAATACGCTAAATATTGAATAGTTTCCCTGCTAATCAACTTGACTTTCGCTCCCTTAAAAGGGAGTATTTGTTTGCTGAGACGCGCTTGCATTGCTATGGTGACATAGCCTGCTGGAAAGGCCGCGAACCGGACTGGCACAAAAAAACCGCTCATTTGGGCGGTTTTTTTGTGGGCGAAAAAGATGAGTAAATCAGATTTTATTTAGCCTCAGATGGTTCTACCGGTAAATCGTTGCGCGCTCCCCATTCGCTCCACGCCCCGTCATACAGTGTGACGTTCGAAACATCCAGCGTGGCAAGCGCCAGTACCACCACGGCAGCCGTTACGCCGGAGCCGCAGCTGGCGATAATGGGGCGGTCAAAGCTCACGCCGTGGCTGAAGAAAATAGCATCCAGCTCATCGGTAGTTTTGAGTTCGCCGTCACGAACCAGCTCTGTCCACGGTACGTTAAGCGCACCGGGTACATGACCACGCTTCAGGCCTGGACGCGGCTCGTCAACTTCGGCATTAAAACGCGCAGCCGGGCGGGCATCGACGATCTGCGCCGTTTTTTCATGACTGGCCAGCAGCACATCGGTGACGCGCACCACGGCTTCAGGCGTAAATGCGACGTTAAATTCGCCTTCGGGTAACTCCTCGTTTCCTTCCTGCAGCATGAGCTCATCGCGCTGCCAGCCAGCAAGACCGCCCGCCAGAATGGAGACATTCTCGACGCCAAAAGTCCGCAGCATCCACCATGCGCGCGGCGCCGAAAACAGATTGCCGTCATCGTAGACAACCAGATGTTTATCCTGATGAATACCCAATTCGCGCATCGCGACAGCGAAGGCTTCCGGGCGCGGCATCATGTGCGGCAACGGCGAGGTATGGTCGGAAAGCGCTTCAATATCAAAAAAAACGGCGCCAGGAATATGACCTGCGCGATACTCCTCGCCAACATCGCGATCTTCCTGACCTGGAGGTGCCATCCGGGCATCAAGGATTTGTATTTCCGGGTCGTCAATGTGTTCGGCAAGCCAGTCGGCAGCGACAAAGAAGGCGGTGGTCATAGGCATCTCCATTTTTACCAGGTTTTGGCAAATTGTCGGACGTTTAGTGCAAAGCGACAAGTAAAAGAGGCTGATTTGTCAGGTGAATCCACATTAATCACGAAAATTAGGACAACGTTGTTCATTTACTGGCTTCCACAGCCTGAAAACTAACGCATAATAGTTGTTCTACGTAGCTAACGGGCCACTATGGCCAGGGATGAAAAATGAAACATTTACGCGTAGCGGCCTGCATGCTGATGCTGGCACTTGTCGGGTGTGATAATAATAACGAAAAATCGACGACGGCTGCGAAGCCGGATGCACCTGCTCCGCAGACTGCGCCCGCAAAAGACAAGGCCCAGTTAGAAAAGCTGATGCAACAAAGTCAGGGCAAGTCGCTGACGCTGTTAGATGCCTCAGAGGTCCAGCTCGACGGCGCGGCAACGTTCGTGTTGACCTTCTCCATTCCCCTCGATCCGGAACAGGATTTTTCCCGCGTAGTGCACGTTGTCGATAAAAAAAGCGGCAAAGTCGATGGTGCCTGGGAGCTGGCGCCAAACTTGAAAGAGCTACGCTTGCGGCACCTCGAACCTAACCGGGAACTGGTGGTTACCATTGAGCGTGATTTACTGGCGCTGAATAAAGCGACGTTTGGTATCGATTATGAAAAAAATATCACCACACGTGACGTCCAGCCGAGCGTAGGGTTCGCCAGTCGCGGTTCGCTACTGCCGGGAAAAGTGATTGAAGGGCTGCCGGTGATGGCGCTCAACGTTAACAGTGTGGATGTGAATTTTTATCGCGTGAAGCCAGAGTCGCTCGGCGCGTTTGTCAGCCAGTGGGAATACCGCAATTCGTTGTCGAACTGGGAATCCGATAATCTGCTGAAAATGGCGGAACTGGTCTATACCGGACGCTTTGACCTCAACCCTGCGCGCAACACTCGCGAAAAGCTGTTGCTGCCGCTGAGCGAAATCAAACCGTTGCAGCAGGCCGGCGTTTACATCGCGGTGATGAATCAGGCCGGAAAATACAACTACAGTAATGCCGCGACGCTGTTTACGCTCAGCGATATTGGTGTGTCAGCGCATCGTTACCATAATCAACTGGATATCTTTACGCAGAGTCTGGAAAACGGCGCTGCGCAGCAGGGCATTGACGTCACATTACTCAATGAAAAAGGGCAGACGCTGGCGCAAGCCACCAGTGACGCGCAGGGGCATGTACAGCTCAAGACTGATAAAGAAGCTGCCTTATTGCTGGCCCGCAAAGACGGGCAGACTACGCTGCTTGACCTGAAACTTCCGGCATTGGATCTGGCTGAGTTTGATATTGCCGGCGCGCCGGGATACAGCAAACAGTTCTTTATGTTTGGTCCGCGCGATCTCTATCGCCCCGGTGAAACGGTGATCCTCAATGGATTACTACGTGACAGCGACGGTAAAACGTTGCCCGACCAGCCGGTGAAGCTGGAAGTGGTCAAGCCCGACGGACAGGTTTTACGCTCGGTTGTCAGCCAGCCGGAGAACGGTCTGTACCGCTTTAGCTGGCCGCTGGATAGCAGCGCGCCGACCGGTATGTGGCATATTCGCGCCAATACTGGCGACAACCCGTCGCGGATGTGGGATTTCCACGTTGAAGATTTTATGCCAGAGCGGATGGCGCTCAATCTCACCGCCAGCAAAATGCCGGTAGCGCCAACTGATGAAGTGAAATTCTCGGTGGTGGGTTACTACCTGTACGGCGCGCCCGCCAACGGCAACGCTCTGCAAGGGCAGCTTTTCCTGCGCCCGTTACGCGAAGCGGTGCAGACACTACCGGGGTTTCAGTTTGGTAATATTGCCGAAGAAAACCTTTCCCGCAGTCTCGATGAAGTTCAGCTCACGCTGGACGATCACGGTCGCGGCGAAGTGACCGCCAACAGCCAGTGGCAGGAGACGCATTCCCCGTTACAGGTGGTGTTGCAAGCCAGCCTGCTGGAGTCGGGTGGCCGCCCGGTGACGCGTCGGGTTGAACAAGCCATCTGGCCTGCGGATACGCTGCCGGGGATTCGACCGCAGTTTGCGGCGAAATCTGTTTATGATTATCGCACTGACACCACGGTGAATCAGCCTATCGTCGATGAAGACAGCAATGCCGCTTTCGATATTGTGTATGCCGATGCGCAAGGTGATAAAAAAGCGGTGTCCGGCTTGCAGGTGCGTTTGATCCGCGAACGTCGTGATTATTACTGGAACTGGACTGAAGGCGAGGGCTGGCAATCGCAGTTTGATCAAAAAGATCTGATCGAAGGTGAGCAGACTCTGGATCTTAAGGCTGATGAAACCGGTAAAGTGAGCTTTCCGGTTGAGTGGGGCGCCTATCGTCTGGAAGTAAAAGCGCCGAATGATGCGGTGAGCAGCGTGCGCTTCTGGGCGGGTTATAGCTGGCAGGATAATAGCGACGGCAGCGGCTCTGTTCGCCCCGATCGTGTGACCCTGAAACTGGATAAACCCGGCTATCGTCCTGGCGATACCATGAAGCTGCATGTTGCCGCCCCCGCGGCTGGCAAAGGTTATGCGATGGTAGAATCCAGCGAAGGACCGTTGTGGTGGCAAGAAATAGACGTGCCTGCGAATGGCCTGGACCTCACTATTCCAGTCGATAAAACCTGGAATCGCCACGATTTGTATCTCAGTGCGCTGGTGGTTCGTCCTGGCGACAAATCCCGTTCGGCGACGCCAAAACGGGCGGTTGGGTTGCTGCATTTACCGCTGGGCGATGAAAATCGTCGTCTGGGACTGGTGCTGGAAAGTCCGGCGAAAATACGCCCAAATCAGCCGTTAACCGTCAAGATCAAAGCCAGCGTTAAAAATGGCGACGTGCCAAAACAGGTTAACGTACTGGTCTCTGCCGTTGATAGCGGGGTGTTGAACATCACTGATTACGTTACGCCCGACCCATGGCAGGCGTTTTTCGGGCAAAAACGCTATGGTGCGGATATTTATGATATCTACGGTCAGGTAATTGAAGGGCAAGGTCGTCTGGCGGCGCTGCGCTTTGGTGGCGATGGCGATGAGTTAAAGCGTGGCGGTAAGCCTCCGGTTAATCACGTCAATATCGTGGCGCAACAGGCGTTACCGGTCACGCTTAACGAGCAGGGCGAAGGTACGGTGACGTTACCGATTGGTGATTTCAACGGCGAGCTGCGGGTCATGGCGCAGGCCTGGACGGCGGATGACTTTGGCAGCAGCGAAAGCAAAGTGATTGTCGCCGCGCCGGTGATTGCTGAACTGAACATGCCGCGCTTTCTGGCGGGGGGAGATACTTCGCGCCTGACGCTGGACGTGACCAACCTGACCGATAAACCACAGACGCTGAATATTAACCTCGCGGCCAGCGGTTTACTGGAACTGATAGGGCAAGATCTTGCGCCTGTGAATCTGGCGCCAGGCGTACGGACTACGCTGTTTATTCCGGTGCGCGCGCGGGAAGGCTTTGGCGAGGGTGAAATTCAGGCGCAGATTAGCGGTCTGTCTTTGCCAGGGGAAACGCTGCCTGTGCAGCACAAACAGTGGAAGATTGGCGTGCGCCCGGCGTTTCCCGCGCAAACTGTCAATAATGGCGTTGCGCTCCAGCCGGGGGCAACCTGGCAGCTGCCAGGCGAAGAGTTGGCTAATTTCTCTCCTGTGACGATGCAGGGGCAACTGCTGTTCAGCGGTAAGCCGCCGCTGAATCTGGCGCGCTACATCCGTGAACTGAAAGCTTACCCTTACGGTTGCCTTGAGCAAACGGCGAGCGGGTTGTTCCCCTCTTTATACACCAATGTCGCGCAACTGAAGGCATTAGGTATCGCGGGCGACAGTGATGAAAAACGCCGTGCGGCAGTAGAGATTGGCATTTCCCGTTTACTGCAAATGCAGCGCGATAACGGCGGTTTTGCGCTGTGGGATAAGAACGGGCCGGAAGAGTACTGGCTGACCGCGTACGTAATGGATTTCCTCGTCCGCGCGAACGAACAAGGCTACAGCGTCCCGGTTGAGGTGATTAACCGGGGGAACGAGCGGCTGCTGCGTTATTTGCAGGATCCGGGGATGATGTCGATTCGTTATACCGATGACTCGTCTGCAAGCCGGTTTGCTGTACAGGCCTACGCCGCGCTGGTGTTGGCTCGTCAGCAAAAAGCCCCGCTTGGCGCACTGCGTGAAATCTGGGAGCGCCGCGCTCAGGCGGCTTCTGGTTTGCCGCTGTTGCAACTGGGGATCGCGCTGAAAAACATGGGCGATGCTAATCGCAGTGAACAGGCGCTTACGTTGGCGCTGAATACACCGCGTCGCGATGCACAACAGTGGATGGCGGATTACGGCAGTCAGCTACGCGACAACGCGCTGATGCTGGCATTGCTGGAAGAGAACAAGCTCAAACCTGAAGAGCAGAATATGTTGCTGAACACATTGTCAGAACAGGCCTTTGGTCAGCGCTGGCTCTCTACTCAGGAAAATAATGCGTTGTTCCTTGCCGCGCGTACGTTACAGGATTTACCTGGCACGTGGCAGGCGCAAACATCACTCTCTGAACAGCCGTTAGCAGGTGATAAATCGCAAACCCGGAATCTGGATGCCGACGAGCTGTCCACGCTGAGCGTCACGAATACCGGTAATCTGCCGCTGTGGCTGCGTCTGGATGTCAGTGGTTATCCGCAAACCGCACCGACGCCTGCCAGCAACGTCCTGCATATTGAACGTCAGATCCTGGGACTCGACGGGAGCAGCAAATCACTGGATTCTCTGCGCAGCGGCGAACTGGTGCTGGTCTGGCTGGACGTTAAAGCCAGCCAGAACGTGCCGGATGCGCTGGTCGTCGACTTACTGCCTGCCGGACTGGAGCTGGAAAACCAGAATCTGGCTAACGGCAGCGCCAGTCTGCAGGATAGCGGTAACGAAGTGGCGAACCTGCTCAATCAGATGCAGCAGGCGGATATCCAGCATATTGAGTTCCGTGACGATCGCTTTGTCGCTGCGGTGGCGGTCAATGAAGGACAGCCGGTTACGCTGGTCTATCTGGCGAGAGCAGTAACACCGGGAACGTATCAGGTTCCCGTCCCGCAGGTGGAATCAATGTATGTTCCGCAGTGGCGGGCAACCGGTGCGGCAGAGGGGCTTTTGATTGTCAGACCATAAATGATGCGCGGGTTGGGTAAACGCGGCTGCTGGCTCTGGCTGGCAGTCGTTGCGCTAGTGTTTGTGATGGCGATTTGGGCGGCAGACAAAATCTGGCCGCTGCCGCTTCATGAGGTGGATCCCGCGCGTGTCGTGGTGGCGCACGATGGTACGCCTCTCTGGCGCTTTGCCGACGCGGACGGTATCTGGCGTTATCCGGTGACGATTGATGAGGTATCCCCCCGCTACCTTCAGGCCTTAATCAATTACGAAGACCGCTGGTTCTGGAAACACCCCGGGGTCAATCCGTTTTCAGTACTGCGCGCGGCGTGGCAGGACCTCTCATCCGGGCGCGTCGTTTCAGGCGGCAGCACGCTCACCATGCAGGTGGCGCGTTTACTCGATCCCCACCCACGCACCTTTGGCGGTAAGTTTCGCCAGCTCTGGCGCGCGTTGCAACTGGAATGGCATCTGTCCAAGCGCGACATTCTGACGCTGTATCTTAACCGTGCGCCGTTTGGCGGCACGCTGCAAGGCGTGGGCGCAGCGAGCTGGGCCTATCTTGGCAAATCGCCTGCACAACTGAGCTACTCCGATGCAGCATTGCTGGCTGTGCTGCCACAGGCGCCGAGCCGTCTGCGTCCGGACCGTTGGCCGGAGCGCGCTGAAGCGGCGCGTAATAAAGTGCTCGAACGTATGGCAATTCAGGGCATTTGGTCCGCAAAACAGGTGCAGGAGTCACGCGAAGAGCCGGTCTGGCTGGCCCCCAGGCAGATGCCGCAGTTAGCGCCGTTATTTTCGCGCATGATGCTGGGAAAAAGCCGCAGCGATAAAATCGTGACTACCCTTGACGCCGGGTTGCAGCGGCAACTCGAAGAGCTGGCGCAAAACTGGAAAGGGCGATTGCCGGCGCGCAGTTCGCTGGCGATGATTGTGGTCGATCACACCGATATGAGCGTGCGTGGCTGGGTGGGGTCAGTGGATATGAATGATGACTCCCGCTTTGGTCATGTGGATATGGTGAATGCGATCCGCTCGCCGGGATCGGTGCTGAAGCCGTTTATCTATGGTTTGGCGCTGGATGACGGATTAATTCATCCCGCTTCGTTGTTGCAGGATGTACCACGGCGAACCGGTGATTATCGACCGGG
Source organism: Citrobacter sp. Cc139 (assembly GCF_030334645.1). Classification (NCBI taxonomy): domain Bacteria; kingdom Pseudomonadati; phylum Pseudomonadota; class Gammaproteobacteria; order Enterobacterales; family Enterobacteriaceae; genus Citrobacter; species Citrobacter sp. Cc139. Next base: position 225,868 of record NZ_JAOWDM010000093.1, on the reverse strand, counting down.
GAATTTTGACAGTGGTTTTCACGGACCGGTAAGTATGAGCGAGGCGCTGGTACGTTCGCTGAATTTACCCGCGGTTCAGGTACTGGAAGCCTATGGCCCGAAGCGTTTTGCCGCATCGTTACGTAACGTCGGTTTACCGTTATATCTGCCCGCAGGGGCTGCGCCGAATCTGTCGCTGATTTTAGGCGGGGCGGGGGCAAGGCTTGATGATATGGTGGCGGCGTATAGCGCCTTTGCCCGCCACGGGAAGGCGGGTAAATTGCGTCTGCAGCCGGCAGACCCGCTACTGGAGCGTCCGCTGATGTCGGCAGGCGCGGCGTGGATTATTCGCCGGATTATGGCTGACGAAGCACAACCGCTACCGGATAACGCACTGAGCAGAGTGGTTCCTCTGGCGTGGAAAACGGGTACCAGCTATGGCTATCGCGATGCGTGGGCGATTGGGATTAACGCCCGTTATGTGATTGGCATCTGGACCGGCAGGCCCGACGGTACACCGGTGGTGGGGCAGTTTGGCTTTGCCAGCGCCGTACCTGTGCTCAATCAGGTCAACAATCTGCTGCTCTCTCGCGGGACGAATCAGCCGGAAGACCCCCGTCCTGAATCCGTTAGCCGCGGCGTGGTATGTTGGCCGGGCGGGCAATCTCTTGCGGCTGGAGACAGTAACTGTCGCCGCCGTCTGGCAACCTGGCTATTGGATGGCAGTCAGCCGCCAACACTGTTATTACCTGAGCAGGAAGGTGTTAACGGCATTCGTTTCCCTGTCTGGCTGGACGGAGAGGGCAAACGCGTGGCGGCGGATTGCCCGCAGGCGCGCGAACAGACGCTTATCGTCTGGCCCTTGCCGCTTGAACCATGGCTGCCGGAAGCAGAGCGCCGTGGGGCGAGATTACCGCCTGTTTCTGCCACATGTTCGCCGTTGGGGCAGGATCCCGGGTTACCGTTGCAGTTGACAGGTCTGCGCGATGGCGCGATTGTGAAGCGTTTACCTGGTTCTCCAGAGGCTTCATTGCCGGTGCAAACCAGCGGTGGAACAGGCGATCGCTGGTGGTTTCTTAACGGACAACGTCTGGACGAGCGCGGGCGTCACCTGACGCTACGTCTGACGGCCAAAGGGGATTACCAACTGCTGGTGATGGATGACGCCGGACAGGTGGCGACGGTGAGATTTTCGGTGCAATAGACCAGTTGGTGAGTATTTGTTGCTAAAACTCATCTTATTTTAAAGAAATGTTATCTTCATCAATAGTCAATTGCCGGGATGCTCTTTATAATCCGCGCCAGGTCGTACATCTATATAGACAACAACAGAACATATTACAGAGGTTATCAATGGCTATTGAACGTACTTTTTCCATCATTAAACCAAACGCGGTGGCAAAAAACGTTATTGGGAGCATCTTTGCGCGCTTTGAAGCTGCAGGGTTCAAGATTGTAGGGACTAAAATGCTGCACCTGACCGTTGAGCAGGCGCGTGGCTTTTATGCTGAGCACGACGGCAAACCGTTCTTTGACGGTCTGGTTGAATTCATGACCTCCGGTCCGATCGTTGTTTCCGTTCTGGAAAGCGAAAACGCCGTACAGCGTCATCGTGATCTGCTGGGCGCTACCAACCCGGCGAACGCGCTGGCCGGTACCCTGCGTGCCGACTACGCTGACAGCTTCACCGAAAATGGGACTCACGGTTCTGATTCCGTTGAATCTGCCGCTCGCGAAATCGCCTATTTCTTCGGTGAGGGCGAGGTTTGCCCGCGTACGCGCTAATAAGCTCGTCCTGTAGGCCGGATAAGCGTTTGCGCATCCGGCTCTGCTTTGCCTGATGGCGACGCGAGGCGTCTTATCAGGCCTACGTTCTTTCTTTACATATTATTTTCGCTAATGCTTCGTGCAAACGTGGCATCCCTGCGCCAGACTTTGTACAATGCAACGCCCCGGAAGAGCAGACCGCTTGCCGGGGCGTTTCTTTTTAACCCTCCACGGGCCACAACGTGTAACAACGAGGCCGGAAAAAATTATGTCTGAATTAGTTAACACCTCTGAAGTCGTCATTCCTGCGGTTCCAAATAAAAATGGAAAAATTAACCTGCTGGATCTGAACCGTCAGCAAATGCGCGAATTCTTCAAAGAAATGGGCGAAAAGCCGTTTCGTGCCGATCAGGTCATGAAGTGGATGTACCACTATTGCAGCGACAACTTTGATGACATGACTGACATCAATAAGGTGCTGCGTAACAAGCTGAAAGAAGTCGCTGAAATTCGCGCCCCGGAAGTGGTGGAAGAGCAGCGTTCCTCTGACGGCACGATCAAATGGGCTATCGCGGTTGGCGATCAGCGCGTTGAAACCGTTTATATCCCGGAAGACGATCGCGCGACCCTGTGTGTTTCTTCACAGGTTGGTTGTGCATTAGAGTGTAAATTCTGCTCTACGGCGCAACAGGGATTTAACCGTAACCTGCGAGTGTCGGAAATCATTGGTCAGGTTTGGCGTGCGGCGAAAATCGTCGGCGCGGTAAAAGCAACAGGTGTTCGTCCTATCACCAACGTGGTGATGATGGGGATGGGCGAGCCGTTGCTCAACCTGACTAACGTGGTGCCGGCGATGGAAATCATGCTGGATGACTTCGGTTTCGGGCTGTCCAAGCGTCGCGTTACGCTTTCCACCTCAGGGGTTGTACCTGCGTTGGATAAGCTGGGCGATATGATTGACGTCGCGCTGGCGATCTCTCTGCATGCGCCGAACGATGAAATTCGTGACGAAATTGTGCCTATCAACAAAAAGTACAATATCGAAACGTTCCTCGGGGCAGTGCGTCGTTATCTGGAGAAATCCAACGCCAACCAGGGTCGTGTGACCATTGAGTATGTCATGTTGGATCACATTAATGACGGTACCGAACACGCGCATCAACTGGCTGAACTGCTGAAAGACACGCCGTGTAAGATCAACCTGATCCCATGGAACCCGTTCCCTGGCGCACCGTATGGTCGTAGCTCTAACAGCCGTATCGATCGTTTCTCCAAAGTGTTGATGAGCTATGGTTTCACCACCATCGTGCGTAAAACACGTGGCGATGATATCGATGCAGCCTGCGGCCAATTGGCAGGCGACGTTATCGACCGTACCAAGCGTACTCTGCGCAAGCGTATGCAGGGTGATGCTATCGACATCAAAACCGTTTGATGTCGAGCGCACTACGGTATAATTCTTGTACCGTAGTGCAATGTAAGCCAGGGGAGGTTCTTTGGTTGTTGTCGTCAGGTCAATAATAACGGTGCGTTTTTGTCGACTTTAAGGCAGTATGTAACGGCGCAACAAGAGTTTAGCCCTCAGGTTTACGCTTTTTTGTCATTGGTAGTCTGACCGTTTTATACTGTCTGACGAAGGTTAACTGACCAGATGTTTCGCGGTGTGGGTGAGCATTGTGACTCGCCGGCGCCAGAACCCAAATTTACGCAGCTGTAGCGAATGAATACTGAAGCCACGCACGACAAAAATGAAGCACTCTCCACCGGCGTTCGTCTGCGCAATGCCCGTGAACAACTCGGATTCAGCCAACAGGCAGTCGCGGAACGACTGTGCCTGAAGGTCTCCACGGTACGCGATATTGAAGAAGATAAGGCACCAGCCGATCTCGCTTCAACATTCCTGCGTGGGTACATCCGTTCTTATGCGCGTCTGGTGCATATTCCTGAAGAAGAACTGTTGCCGGGGCTGGAAAAACAGGCTCCAGTTCGCCCTGCTAAAGTCGCGCCGATGCAGAGCTTCTCGCTCGGTAAGCGTCGTAAAAAGCGCGATGGCTGGTTAATGACCTTCACCTGGCTGGTGCTGTTTGTTGTTGTCGGACTGACAGGCGCCTGGTGGTGGCAGAACCATAAAGCGCAGCAGGAAGAGATCAGCACCATGGCCGATCAATCTTCTGCTGAGCTGAATGCCGGTAAAGACACTGCGCAGAATATACCGTTAGATACCAGCGCCGCAGCAGGTCAGGAGACAACGTCGGCTGCGGGCGATGGCGCAGTGGCGGACGCCGCGCCATCGACGGATGCTCCGTCAACCCCGGCGCCAGCCGCGGATGCGCAACAGAATGCTGTTGTAGCGCCGTCTCAGGCCAATGTGGATACCGCAACCGCAGCGCCAACAGCGCCAACAAATGCGGCCCCGCTGCCGACTGACCAGGCGGGTGTAAGTACCCCAGCAGCCGATCCTAACGCACTGGTAATGAACTTTACCGCCGATTGCTGGTTGGAAGTAACCGATGCGACCGGTAAAAAATTGTTCAGCGGTATGCAGCGTAAAGACGGTAATCTGAATTTGACCGGTCAGGCGCCGTACAAACTGAAAATTGGCGCTCCGGCGGCAGTGCAGATTCAGTTCCAGGGTAAACCTGTCGATCTGAGTCGTTTTATCAGAACTAACCAGGTTGCACGTCTGACCGTTAATGCCGAACAATCACCGGCTCAGTAACAGACGGCAATGCGGGAGATTTTTTAATGCATAACCAGGCTCCAATTCAACGTAGAAAATCGACACGCATTTACGTTGGGAACGTGCCGATCGGCGATGGCGCGCCCATCGCCGTACAGTCTATGACCAATACGCGCACCACTGACGTGGAAGCGACGGTTAATCAGATCAAAGCGCTGGAACGCGTAGGCGCAGATATTGTTCGTGTCTCTGTACCGACAATGGATGCTGCAGAAGCGTTCAAGCTTATCAAACAGCAGGTTAATGTCCCGCTGGTTGCCGATATTCACTTCGACTACCGTATCGCGCTGAAAGTGGCGGAATACGGCGTTGACTGTCTGCGTATCAACCCAGGCAATATCGGTAATGAAGAACGCATCCGCATGGTAGTAGACTGCGCTCGTGATAAAAATATTCCTATCCGCATCGGCGTAAACGCCGGATCGCTGGAAAAAGATCTGCAGGAAAAATACGGTGAACCGACGCCGCAGGCGCTGCTGGAATCCGCTATGCGTCATGTGGATCACCTCGATCGTTTGAACTTCGATCAATTCAAAGTCAGCGTTAAAGCCTCTGACGTTTTCCTCGCCGTAGAATCCTATCGCCTGCTGGCGAAACAGATCGATCAACCGCTGCATCTGGGGATCACCGAAGCCGGTGGCGCACGTAGCGGGGCGGTGAAATCCGCGATCGGTTTAGGATTGCTGCTATCAGAAGGGATCGGCGATACGCTGCGTGTTTCTCTGGCTGCCGATCCGGTGGAAGAGATCAAAGTGGGCTTCGATATTTTGAAATCGCTGCGCATTCGCGCGCGCGGGATCAATTTCATCGCTTGTCCAACCTGCTCACGTCAGGAATTCGACGTTATCGGTACGGTTAACGCGCTGGAGCAACGTCTGGAAGACATCATTACGCCAATGGATGTTTCGATCATCGGCTGTGTGGTAAACGGTCCTGGTGAAGCGCTGGTTTCTACGCTGGGCGTGACGGGCGGTAATAAGAAAAGTGGCCTGTACGAAGACGGTGTGCGTAAGGACCGACTCGACAACGACGATATGATCACGCAGCTTGAAGCCCGTATTCGCGCTAAAGCGAGTATCCTGGACGAAGCGCGCCGTATCGACGTGCAGCAGCTTGAAAAATAACAACGTGATGGGAAGCGGCGTGCTTCCCGTGTATGATTGAACCCGCATGGCGCCCGCATTGTTCGGGTTAGCGCTGAGGGTTCATTTTTATATTCATAAAGAGAATAAACGTGGCAAAAAACATTCAAGCCATTCGCGGCATGAACGATTATCTGCCTGGCGAAACCGCCATCTGGCAGCGCATTGAAGGCACACTCAAAAACGTGCTCGGTAGCTACGGTTACAGTGAAATCCGCTTGCCGATTGTAGAGCAGACCCCGTTATTCAAACGCGCGATCGGTGAAGTTACCGACGTGGTTGAAAAAGAGATGTATACCTTTGAGGACAGAAATGGCGACAGCCTGACTCTGCGTCCTGAAGGGACTGCGGGCTGCGTACGCGCCGGCATTGAACATGGTCTCCTGTACAATCAGGAACAGCGTCTGTGGTATATCGGGCCGATGTTCCGCCACGAACGTCCGCAGAAAGGACGCTATCGTCAGTTCCATCAGTTGGGTGTCGAAGTGTTTGGCCTGCAGGGCCCGGACATCGATGCTGAACTGATTATGCTGACCGCTCGCTGGTGGCGCGCGCTGGGTATTTCTCAACATGTTAGCCTGGAGTTGAACTCAATTGGTTCGCTTGAAGCCCGTGCTAACTACCGTGATGCGCTGGTCGCCTATCTGGAACAGCATAAAGAGAAACTGGACGAAGACTGCAAGCGTCGCATGTACACCAACCCGCTGCGCGTGCTTGACTCCAAAAACCCAGAAGTGCAGGCGCTGCTCAACGACGCACCTGCGCTGGGTGATTATCTCGATGACGACTCTCGCGAGCATTTCGCGGGTCTGTGCAAACTACTGGAATCCGCAGGGATTGCCTACACCGTTAATCAGCGTCTGGTTCGTGGTCTTGATTACTACAACCGCACCGTATTTGAGTGGGTTACCAGCAGTCTGGGCTCGCAGGGTACCGTGTGTGCCGGTGGTCGTTACGACGGTCTGGTAGAGCAACTGGGCGGTCGCGCAACGCCAGCTGTGGGCTTCGCCATGGGCCTGGAACGCCTTGTTTTGTTAGTTCAGGCAGTGAATCCGGAATTTATTGCCTCCCCTGTTGTCGATATATACCTGGTTGCTTCAGGCACAGACACACAGTCGGCAGCAATGCGGCTTGCGGAACGTCTGCGTGATGAAGTTCCTGGTGTGAAACTGATGACCAACCACGGCGGCGGCAACTTTAAGAAACAGTTTGCCCGTGCCGATAAGTGGGGCGCCCGCGTTGCACTGGTACTGGGTGAGTCCGAAGTGGCTGACGGTACTGTTGTAGTGAAGGATTTGCGCTCTGGTGAGCAAACGGCAGTAGCGCAGGATGGCGTTGCCGCGCATTTGCGCACTCTACTGGGCTAAGGAGAAGGACAGCGTGGAAATTTACGAGAACGAACACGACCAGGTTGATGCGGTAAAACGCTTCTTTGCCGAAAACGGCAAAGCGCTGGCGGTTGGGATAATTTTAGGGGTTGGCGCACTGGTTGGCTGGCGTTACTGGACCAGCCATCAGACGGAGTCCGCACGCTCTGCTTCTCTGGCATACCAAAATACGGTGACCGCGGTTAGCGCGGGTAAAGCGGATAGCATTCCTGCGGCAGAGAAATTTGCAGCAGAGAATAAAAATACCTACGGCGCGTTAGCTTCACTGGAACTTGCGCAGCAGTTTGTTGACCAAAATGAACTTGAGAAAGCCGCAAGCCAGCTGCAACAAGGCCTGGCTGCAACCAGCGATGAGAATCTCAAAGCGGTGATTAACCTGCGTCTGGCTCGTGTTCAGGTTCAGCTTAAACAGGCTGATACCGCGCTGAAAACACTCGACACCATTAAAGGTGAAGGGTGGACGGCCATTGTTGCCGATCTGCGCGGTGAAGCGTTGCTGAGCAAGGGCGACAAACAAGGTGCGCGTAGCGCATGGGAAGCGGGTGTGAAAAGCGATGCCTCTCCTGCTCTGAGCGAAATGATGCAGATGAAAATCAATAATTTGTCCATCTGAGAGGGACCCGATGCAATTGCGTAAATTACTTCTGCCAGGGCTGCTTTCCGTTACCCTATTGAGCGGCTGTTCACTGTTTAGTGGCGAAGAAGATGTCGTTAAGATGTCCCCATTACCGGTGGTTGAAAACCAGTTTACTCCGTCTACGGACTGGAGCACTTCCGTGGGCAACGGTATTGGTGATTTCTATTCCAATCTTCATCCTGCGCTGGCGGATAACGTTGTCTATGCAGCCGATCGCGCAGGTGTCGTGAAAGCGTTGAACGCAGACGACGGCAAAGAAGTGTGGTCTGTTAATCTGGGTGAGAAAGACGGTTGGTTCTCCCGTGCATCTGCACAGCTTTCTGGCGGCGTAACCGTGTCCGGTGGTCATGTTTACATTGGCAGTGAAAAAGCGCAGGTGTATGCGTTGAATACCAGCGACGGTACCACCGCATGGCAAACGAAAGTTGCCGGTGAAGCGCTGTCCCGTCCGGTTGTGAGCGATGGCATGGTATTAATCCACACCAGCAACGGTCAATTGCAGGCGTTGAACGAAGCTGACGGCGCCATCAAGTGGACCGTTAACCTCGACATGCCATCCCTGTCTCTGCGTGGTGAATCTGCCCCTGCGACGGCCTTTGGCGCAGCAATTGTTGGTGGTGATAACGGTCGCGTAAGCGCCGTGCTGATGCAGCAGGGCCAGATGATTTGGCAGCAACGTATTTCTCAGGCGACAGGCCCAACGGAAATCGATCGTCTGAGTGACGTTGATACCACGCCGGTTATCGTCAATGGCGTTGTTTACGCGCTGGCTTATAATGGTAACCTGACCGCGCTGGATCTGCGCAGTGGCCAGATTATGTGGAAACGTGAACTGGGCTCGGTGAATGATTTCATCGTCGATGGAAACCGTATCTACCTGGTCGATCAGAACGACCGCATACTGGCGCTGACCACCGACGGCGGCGTGACGCTGTGGACGCAAAGCGATCTGTTGCACCGTCTGCTGACGTCTCCGGCATTGTATAACGGCAATTTGGTTGTGGGCGATAGCGAAGGCTACCTGCACTGGATTAACGTTGAAGATGGTCGCTTTGTTGCCCAGCAGAAAGTCGACAGCTCCGGTTTCCTGACCGAGCCAGTCTCTGCGGATGGTAAACTGCTGATCCAGGCGAAAGACGGTACGCTGTACTCCATTACGCGTTAATCGTCCTGGCCGCTCGCTTTGAAAAACGGCTCCTGGTGCAGGGGCCGTTTTACTGTTTTTAACAACGGCGCAAAAATGTGCGCGTTGTCTGATGATTTTTTAAATGAGGCTTTAAACATGGTACCTGTGGTCGCGCTTGTCGGGCGCCCTAACGTTGGCAAATCCACGTTATTTAACCGTCTAACTCGCACCCGAGATGCGCTGGTTGCGGATTTCCCGGGTCTGACTCGTGACCGTAAGTACGGTCGTGCGGAAATTGAAGGCCGCGAGTTTATCTGTATTGATACCGGCGGTATTGATGGTACGGAAGACGGTGTTGAAACCCGCATGGCTGAACAGTCTCTGTTGGCTATCGAAGAAGCGGACGTTGTACTGTTTATGGTGGATGCGCGTGCTGGCCTGATGCCAGCGGATGAAGCCATTGCTAAACATCTGCGTTCACGCCAGAAACCGACGTTCCTGGTGGCCAACAAAACGGACGGACTGGATCCCGATCAGGCGGTTGTTGATTTCTACTCGCTGGGTCTGGGTGAAATTTATCCGATTGCTGCCTCCCATGGTCGCGGCGTTCTCAGCCTGCTGGAGCATGTTCTGCTGCCGTGGATGGATGACGTTGCACCGCAGGAAGAAGTCGATGAAGATGCGGAATATTGGGCGCAACTGGAAGCCAAAGAAAACGGTGAAGAAGAGCCTGAAGACGACTTCAACCCGCAGGATCTGCCGATCAAGCTGGCGATTGTCGGGCGTCCGAACGTAGGTAAGTCCACACTGACTAACCGTATTCTCGGCGAAGACCGCGTGGTGGTTTACGACATGCCAGGGACCACGCGTGACAGCATTTATATTCCGATGCAACGCGACGAACGTGAATATGTGCTGATCGACACCGCTGGCGTGCGTAAGCGCGGGAAAATTACCGAAGCGGTAGAAAAATTCTCAGTCATCAAAACGCTGCAGGCGATTGAAGATGCCAACGTGGTTATGCTGGTGATTGATGCGCGGGAAGGTATTTCCGATCAGGACCTGTCGCTGCTGGGCTTTATCCTCAATAGTGGGCGCTCACTTGTTATTGTCGTCAACAAATGGGACGGCCTGACGCAGGAAGTGAAAGAGCAGGTCAAGGAAACGCTGGACTTCCGTCTGGGCTTTATTGATTTTGCGCGCGTACACTTTATCTCTGCGCTGCACGGTAGCGGTGTCGGTAATCTGTTTGAATCGGTCCGCGAAGCGTACGACAGCTCCACCCGTCGCGTTAGTACCGCGATGCTGACGCGTATCATGACCATGGCGGTAGAAGATCATCAGCCGCCGCTGGTACGTGGTCGTCGCGTGAAACTGAAATATGCCCATGCCGGTGGTTATAACCCGCCGATCGTGGTGATTCATGGCAATCAGGTGAAAGATCTGCCGGATTCATATAAGCGCTATCTGATGAACTACTTCCGCAAAACTCTGGACGTGATGGGGACTCCGATCCGCATTCAGTTCAAAGAAGGGGAAAACCCGTTTGCGAATAAACGTAATACGCTGACGCCGACCCAGATGCGTAAACGTAAGCGTTTGATTAAGCACATTAAAAAAAGCAAATAATCGTTGCTGATGTTGATAAAAACCCGCGCTTGTCGCGGGTTTTTTTTCGGTATTCCATCGCCAGCCTCAGCCCGCGCGATGTCAATCACTATTCGTTTTTTACCAAGTTTAAATCTAAGAAAGTAGACATTTGTCGAGTTTTCATCTTAAAGTCCGGGGGTTGGTACTAGACAAAACTAGCCTTAGGTTATCAAATGGTTAAATAACTTTTCGCCGCATGTAAAAAATCGGTCAGATACGTAACTGGCTGGCGTACATGCGGTGTTTACACGCACGACGACATAACTTTCGGGAGAATTATGCAATCCTCTGTTAATCAAAAAGAAAGCCGAACTTTCTTCGGTCATCCTTATCCGCTCGGCTCGCTGTTCTTCACAGAGATGTGGGAGCGTTTCTCGTTTTATGGCATTCGCCCATTACTGATCCTGTTTATGGCGGCTACCGTCTATGACGGCGGCATGGGGCTGGCGCGTGAAAACGCCTCGGCGATTGTGGGTATTTTTGCCGGTACGATGTATCTCGCTGCGCTGCCTGGTGGTTGGCTGGCGGATAACTGGCTCGGCCAACAGAAAGCCGTATGGTACGGTTCCATCCTGATTGCGCTTGGTCATCTGTCGATTGCGCTTTCGGCCATTATGGGTAACAACCTGTTCTTTATCGGCCTGATGTTTATCGTGCTCGGTTCCGGTCTGTTTAAGACCTGTATTTCGGTCATGGTTGGCACATTGTATAAAAAAGGCGATGCGCGTCGTGACGGCGGTTTCTCGCTGTTTTACATGGGCATCAATATGGGGTCATTCATCGCCCCCTTGATCTCCGGTTGGTTGATTAAAACCCATGGCTGGCATTGGGGCTTTGGTATCGGTGGTATCGGGATGCTGGTGGCGTTAATCATCTTCCGTGTGTTTGCCGTTCCGTCGATGAAACGCTACGACAGCGAAGTGGGACTGGACTCGACCTGGAACAGCCCGGTAGTGAAGCGTAACGGTGTGGGCGCATGGCTACTCGCGCTGGCTGTCGGTGTGGCGATTATCGTTACGCTGATTGCGCAGGGCGTGATTGTGATTAATCCGGTCGCGGTTGCCAGCATACTGGTGTACGTGATTGCCGCCTCTGTTGCGCTCTACTTTATCTACCTGTTCATCTTTGCCGGCCTGAATCGCAAAGAGCGCGCCAGACTGCTGGTTTGCTTTATCCTGCTGGTTTCCGCCGCATTCTTCTGGTCGGCGTTTGAGCAAAAACCCACCTCGTTCAACCTGTTCGCCAACGACTACACTAACCGTATGATCGGTGATTTTGAAATTCCGGCGGTTTGGTTCCAGTCGATAAACGCCCTGTTTATCATCCTGCTGGCGCCGGTATTTAGTTGGGCGTGGCCGAAGCTGGCGAGTATGAACATTCGCCCGAGCAGCATCACTAAGTTTGTTATCGGTATTTTGTGTGCGGCGGCAGGCTTTGGCCTGATGATGCTGGCGGCGCAAAACGTTCTCAGCAACGGCGGGGCGGGCGTTTCTCCATTCTGGCTGGTAGGCAGTATCCTGATGCTGACGCTTGGCGAGCTGTGTCTGAGCCCGATCGGTCTGGCGACCATGACGCTGCTGGCGCCGGAAAGAATGCGTGGGCAAATGATGGGCCTGTGGTTCTGTGCCAGTGCGCTGGGTAACCTGGCCGCAGGTCTGATTGGCGGTCATGTGAAGGCTGACCAACTGGATATGCTGCCGGATCTCTTCGCTCGCTGCTCGATTGCGCTGCTGATCTGCGCCGCGGTCCTGATTGTCCTTATTGTTCCTATTCGTCGCATGCTGGAAAATACGCAAACTAAACCGGCAACCAGCGCCTGATAACACCTCGATTATGCCGGGGCAGAAACTATGCCCCGGTCATTCAATTGATGAGGTATGACGTTTTGTTGGACCTGGGCGACATTCAGCGCAGCGTGTTAAACTCAACGCAAGAATCGATCCCTGTACTGGAGTTGCAATGTCTATCATTTGTCCGGATTGCCACGCTGAACTGGAGCCACAAAACGGTGCGGCGCGCTGTGAGAGTTGCCAAAAAGATTTTCAACTGGAAGCACGTTGCCCAGAGTGCCATCAACCACTCGAAGTACTCAAGGCTTGTGGCGCGGTGGATTATTTCTGTCAGCATGGCCATGGGCTGATTTCGAAAAAACGCGTGGAGTATGTGCCGGTTTAAACCGGCTTTTTCTTCCGCGTTTTTTTCGCCGCCGTTACGCCCCTCACTTCGCTTTCCACCCAGCCATCTGCTAGTCGGGTGGTGATGACATCGCCTGCGCTGACCTGTTTGATCTGTTTCAGTACGCCGCCGCCCGTGGTGGTAGAAACGCTGTAGCCGCGCGCCAGCGTCGCCAGCGGACTGACCGCTTCGAGATGGGTAACCGCGTTGCCGAAACGCTCTCGCTGTTCGCTTATACGTGTGCGTACATTCTCCGTCAGACGATATTCCAACTGCTGAATACGGGCTTGCGCGCGATAAATGCGGGGCTGTGGATTTTGTTGATTCAGTCGCTGCAGCATACGTTGCTGGCGCTGATTCGCCTGCTTTATTTGGTTTTCCAGCGCGCTGCTCATGCGCTGACGCAGCCGTTCCAGAGAAGTTTGCTGGCGCGCCAGACGCAACTGCGGGTGCTGCTGCTGGAGGCGGTGGAAAAGCTGCGTGAAACGACGGGTGCGGTTGGCGAGGTAGTAATCCATCGCCATGCCCAGACGCTGCTGGGCAGACTGCACCTGACGCAGTAGCTCTTGCTGGTTACGGCTGACGATTTCCGCCGCCGCCGACGGCGTCGGCGCCCGCAGGTCGCCGACAAAATCGGCGATAGTGACGTCGGTTTCGTGGCCGACGGCGCTAACCACCGGAATGCGGCTGGCAAATATTGCGCGCGCCACGCGTTCGTCGTTAAAACTCCATAAATCTTCCAGCGAGCCGCCGCCGCGCCCGACGATTAACACGTCGCACTCGCCACGCGCGTTTGCCAGTTCAATGGCGCGAACGATTTGCCCCGGCGCGTCGTCGCCCTGTACCGCGGTAGGGTAGATAACCACTGGCAGCGACGGATCGCGGCGTTTAAGAACGTGGAGAATATCGTGCAGCGCCGCGCCGGTTTTCGAGGTAATCACCCCGACACAGTGGGCCGGGGAGGGCAGCGGTTGCTTATATTGCTGATCGAACAACCCTTCCGCCTGCAGTTTGGCTTTCAGCTGTTCATACTTCTGCTGTAATAGCCCTTCGCCCGCGGGCTGCATGCTCTCAACAATTATCTGGTAATCGCCGCGCGGTTCGTACAGCGTGATGTTGGCGCGTACCAGTACCTGCTGACCGTGCTGCGGACGGAACGTCACCCGGCGGTTGCTGTTGCGGAACATCGCGCAGCGCACCTGGGCGTTATCGTCTTTTAAGGTGAAGTACCAGTGGCCGGAAGAGGGCTGGGTGAAATTCGATATTTCGCCGCTGATCCACACTTGTCCCATCTTCTGCTCAAGCAGCAGACGAACCGTCTGATTCAGGCGGCTTACGGTAAAAATTGAGGAGGTCTGAGAGGATAACATGTGAGCGGGATCAAATTCTAAATCAGCAGGTTATTCAGTCGAAAGTAACATGCTCACAGAGGAGCGCAAGGTTTTTTTGCAAAAAAGTGTGGATGCAATCGGTTACGCTCTGTATAATGCCGCGGCAATATTTAATAACCTCCCAGGTGAGATATTGCCCATGCTACGTATCGCAAAAGAAGCCCTGACGTTTGACGACGTCCTCCTCGTTCCCGCTCATTCTACCGTTCTGCCGAACACGGCTGACCTTAGCACTCAGCTGACCAAAACGATTCGCCTGAACATTCCTATGCTCTCCGCAGCAATGGATACCGTGACGGAAGCGCGCCTGGCGATTGCCCTGGCACAGGAAGGCGGCATCGGTTTTATCCACAAGAATATGTCTATCGAGCGCCAGGCGGAAGAAGTCCGCCGCGTGAAAAAACACGAATCTGGCGTGGTAACCGACCCGCAGACAGTGCTGCCAACCACCACCCTGCGTGAAGTGAAAGAACTGACTGAACGTAACGGTTTTGCAGGTTACCCGGTAGTGACTGAAGACAACGAACTGGTTGGCATCATCACCGGTCGTGACGTGCGCTTTGTGACTGACCTGAACCAGCCGGTTAGCGTATACATGACGCCGAAAGAGCGCCTGGTGACCGTTCGTGAAGGTGAAGCGCGTGATGTCGTGCTGGCCAAAATGCACGAGAAGCGCGTTGAGAAAGCGCTGGTTGTTGATGACAGCTTCCACCTGCTCGGCATGATCACCGTTAAAGATTTCCAGAAAGCAGAACGTAAACCGAACTCATGTAAAGACGAGCATGGTCGTCTGCGTGTCGGCGCGGCTGTAGGCGCAGGTGCAGGTAACGAAGAACGTGTTGACGCGCTGGTTGCTGCCGGCGTTGACGTACTGTTGATCGATTCCTCTCACGGTCACTCTGAAGGCGTGCTGCAACGTATCCGTGAAACCCGTGCTAAATATCCTGACCTGCAAATCATCGGTGGTAACGTCGCCACTGGCGCTGGCGCTCGCGCACTCGCCGAAGCTGGTTGCAGCGCGGTGAAAGTCGGTATTGGCCCTGGCTCCATCTGTACTACCCGTATCGTCACTGGCGTGGGCGTTCCGCAGATCACTGCCGTTTCAGACGCGGTTGAAGCGCTGGAAGGTACCGGTATTCCAGTTATCGCCGACGGCGGTATCCGTTTCTCCGGCGACATCGCTAAAGCGATTGCCGCTGGCGCCGCTGCCGTCATGGTTGGCTCTATGCTGGCGGGTACCGAAGAGTCTCCGGGCGAAATCGAACTGTATCAGGGCCGTTCTTACAAATCCTACCGCGGTATGGGCTCCCTGGGCGCGATGTCCAAAGGTTCCTCCGACCGTTACTTCCAGAGCGACAACGCCGCTGACAAACTGGTGCCGGAAGGTATCGAAGGCCGTGTAGCGTATAAAGGCCGCCTGAAAGAGATCATTCACCAGCAGATGGGTGGCTTGCGTTCCTGTATGGGTCTGACCGGTTGTGGTACCATCGACCTGCTGCGTACGAAGGCTGAATTCGTGCGTATCAGCGGTGCGGGTATCCAGGAAAGCCACGTTCACGACGTGACCATTACCAAAGAGTCCCCGAACTACCGCTTGGGCTCCTGATAAGTTTCCGCGCCCGGTTTTAAACCGGGCGTTTTGTTATTGTTTCACTTGCCTCGGAATTATCGTCAAATGACAGACAATATTCATAAACATCGCATTCTCATCCTCGATTTCGGATCGCAGTACACCCAACTGGTTGCACGTCGCGTACGTGAACTGGGCGTCTACTGTGAACTGTGGGCATGGGATGTTACTGAAGCACAAATCCGTGAGTTCAACCCGAGCGGCATCATCCTCTCCGGTGGCCCGGAAAGCACCACCGAAGCAAACAGCCCGCGTGCGCCTGAGTACGTCTTCAACGCCGGTGTGCCGGTCTTCGGCGTCTGCTACGGTATGCAGACCATGGCAATGCAGCTGGGCGGCCACGTTGAAGGTTCTAACGAGCGTGAATTCGGCTACGCCCAGGTTGAGGTACAGACCGACAGCGCGCTGATTCGCGGTATCGAAGATTCTCTGACCGCCGACGGCAAACCGCTGCTCGACGTATGGATGAGTCACGGCGACAAAGTAACCGCGATCCCGGAAGGTTTCGTCACCGTTGCCAGCACCGAGACCTGCCCGTTCGCCATTATGGCGCACGAAGAAAAACGCTTCTACGGCGTGCAGTTCCACCCGGAAGTAACCCACACCCGTCAGGGTATGCGCATGCTGGAGCGCTTCGTACGCGATATCTGCCAGTGTGAAGCGCTGTGGACTCCGGCGAAAATCATCGACGATGCCGTTGTCCGTATTCGCGAGCAGGTTGGCGACGACAAAGTGATCCTCGGCCTTTCCGGCGGCGTGGATTCTTCCGTAACCGCCATGCTGCTGCACCGCGCAATCGGTAAAAACCTGACCTGCGTGTTCGTGGACAACGGTCTGCTGCGTCTGAACGAAGCCCAGCAGGTAATGGACATGTTCGGCGACCACTTTGGTCTGAACATTGTTCACGTGGAAGGCGAATCGCGCTTCCTGGAAGCGCTGAAAGGCGAGAACGATCCGGAAGCCAAACGTAAGATCATCGGCCGTGTGTTCGTTGAAGTGTTCGACGAAGAAGCGCTGAAGCTGGAAGATGTGAAGTGGCTGGCCCAGGGGACTATCTATCCTGACGTAATCGAATCTGCCGCTTCCGCGACCGGTAAAGCACACGTCATCAAATCTCACCACAACGTGGGCGGTCTGCCGAAAGAGATGAAGATGGGGCTGGTTGAGCCGCTGCGTGAGCTGTTCAAAGACGAAGTGCGCAAAATCGGTCTGGAATTGGGCCTGCCGTACGACATGCTCTACCGTCACCCGTTCCCGGGCCCGGGTCTCGGCGTTCGTGTGCTGGGTGAAGTGAAGAAAGAGTACTGCGACCTGCTGCGTCGTGCGGACGCTATCTTCATTGAAGAGCTGCACAAAGCTGACCTGTACAACAAAGTCAGCCAGGCGTTTACCGTATTCCTGCCGGTACGTTCCGTTGGCGTGATGGGTGATGGCCGTAAATATGACTGGGTTGTCTCCCTGCGCGCGGTCGAAACTATCGACTTTATGACCGCACACTGGGCGCACCTGCCGTATGACTTCTTAGGCCGCGTCTCTAACCGCATCATCAACGAAGTGAACGGCATTTCTCGCGTGGTGTATGACATCAGCGGTAAGCCGCCAGCCACGATTGAGTGGGAATAAGCCGATAACCTTTCCTGAGTTTTCATGAACAGGTAAAACTGCAATCAACCCTCTGTTTTTACAGGGGGTTTTTCTTTATGTGCATTCATGAATTTTCTATGCGGCGCACAGTTCCTGACGGTAAATTTGACGTAATCGTCGAACCAGGTCGAGTCATAAAGAAAGCCATTTAATAATAAAGTCATTTAATAATAATGAATATCCATATTGATTACTTCCGGGACTCCATGTCCTGCTTATTACTAAAACTGGATATATTCTTTGCGGAATTTACAGCGTATATTTCAAGTTGATCGCCATTAGAATGAGATTGCCAAATATCAATAATTTGTGGAAAACACAGCCAGCATGCCTTCACCCGCTTGGTTGGCGAGATGCCGCTGCTTCCAGCCGCGACATCTCGTATTGTATAGCCAATTCAGGACGATTAGTTAGCGCCGGTGCGCTAACGCAAAAAGCGACCTCTCAGCACCTTATTATCCACAATCTCTAACAATACCTGCGGTGATTGGGCTGCCTGGATGCGTTCGCCGAGTTGGGTAAGTAAAACGTTATCAGTATTAAGCAGGCTATCCGTTTGATTTAGCTTGCGTTCTACCTGTAAGGCATTTGCCTGGGTGCTGCTTGCTCGTTCAAATAACGGCTTCATCTTGCTGAGATGATGGGCGACTTTACGTTTTATTTTTTCCCATTGCTGAAATATGCCGTTGCTGGCATTCAGTTCTTTTAAATAGACCTCGCTTGTCAGGACAAATTCTTGGTTGCCGTCATGCTTGATGAACAGGATGAGATTAGCCACCAACAAACATTGCATACCCGTCAGATACTCACGCTGCAACCGTTCAACATTACTGATTTTCAGTTTGAGCGCTTCCCGGAGATCGTCAGATCCAAACCAACTGGTTGGTTCAAATTGTTCAATTTCTCGATATGCCTGAGTGATATCCTTTTCAAGATGCTTAACCTGCGAGCGTACTTCCTGCGCGCTTTTGGCCAGGTTGAGTAGCGACTCTTTGGTGATAATGTCATTACGGCTCAGTAATAAACCGATAATATTGAGATGTTCATGGAAAGCCTGGATCTTCGCGAGGCGCGATTGTTCAAGATGGCTTTTAATCGAATCGATCTTTTGTTCGATGATCCGCAGCCTCTCATTAATATCGGCAAGATGTTTTTGGGCCAGAAGTTGTGACGCGATATTAAAAACCAGGCTGGCATTGACCAGCGACTTCAGATTTTCAGCTTCGTGAAATCGGGCTTGTGCGCCAATTTTGTTGGTGTCTGGATTAAGTACCGCGCCGATTGCTCCGCTGCCATCTTTCGCCTGTACCAGTTGGCTGTATTCGAAAGAACAGGTCATTAATTGTGTCGCGTTACCTGCAACGGCAGTGGCGACGGTGGGTACGCTACTGAGCCAGTGGTTAAAGAGTGAAATGCTGCTGGGATCAAGTTCCGTCTGCGAGTCCTGTTGCGCAATATCTTGCCAGCATCCAGGCTGGCTGTGTATTTTCACCAGGGGATTATTTTGCGCGTCGACGATGTCCAACTCGAAGGCCGCTTCTTGCTCAGCTATCTGATTGTTGTTCGCTAAAGTTGACATAGGGTGAATTCTGCTGGGTTAGTTACGGTATTTTTACTGCGCTATTTTGGGCGAGTAAAGCATGTTGAGCATCGCGATATGGGCAATGAACGGAATTGTCACCCGGTATGCCTCCCCAAGCGTTTGGTTAGCAAGGCCAATCGTACTGACGATAGCAGTGACGGGATGTAAGCGGAGTGCGGCAAATGCCGCTACGCTTGCCGCAGTTGACAGGCCGATAACAACCCCTTTATCGTTGATGCGCAGATTATCCTGCATCTTGAAAAAACCGGAGACAACTTTCGTTTCTGTGCAGCGCTCCCAACGTTCATGATCGGCTAATGACTGCCAGTCATCACCAAACAAACTTAGGACGATTTCCCGCTCTTTTGTGGCGTTATTTTTTTTCTTGCTGTCTTTGCCATTGAGCTTTTTATGAACATCGGTTAATAACTCAGAATAAGGCAACGGCTCACTGCGGAAAATATTAACGAGCGAGTGTCCGCCATATTCCTGCAATTCATGTAGCAGATGCCGCAGTCCATGCTCGCTGTAGTCCCGTTCTGCCTTCTCTTCGAGTAGTAAGTCCTTAACGGACGATGATAATGCTACCCGGCCCTTGCCGTTGTCTGTCAGAACGTCGACCAGATAGTCAATGTGATTGAGGGAGGTTTTTTTCAGTAACGACAGGATATGTGGGTCACATTTGACCGGTTGTTCCATTTTTATGGATTCCTTCATCATGAATAACGCATAGAAAACGATAGAGAGTATTGTACAGATATGTTGGGGAGGGGGGGAGGTTGTTTTTTATAGCCTGTAATGTGAGACATGGAAACATGTAACGATGATGATATTTACGGTCTCTTTTTTAGCATTTAATTTTCAAATTTTATTTAAGAGTGGGTTTTTAAGCTATTAATCAACGTTAATGTGGTCCAGCAGAGGGAATAACCCCCTGCCAGCGTATTTTAATCGACAATCGACCTGGTCGGTGCGGCGAAACGGGGGGCGAGAGTAGTTAACAATATTGTCAGAGATGATTTTGCCGTTAGGGATCACCACCTCTTTACTATCAGCGGTGGGTAGGGGGTTGAGAAAAGATGCACTTTTTCAACTGTCCCGGTAACAGTGCCAATCTGCACGATTTCTTCGGCGCGGAAAGGTCGCAGGGAAACCAACAATACACCAGCGGCGATGTTGGATAGCATCGCTGTGCCCAGGGAGTCATTCAATACCGCTTCGTATTTTCGGAAATAATGTAAAGCCCTGCATCGTATTACCTTGTTGAATATAAAAGACCAAAATCTTATATAAATATGTGATTACATTTTAAATATTAATGTGTGCGTTATTTATATTAACTAATGCTATCGGCGAGTGACTATTTGAACTGTGTTTACGTTTATTATCTCCAATACACAGAAACATAGTAACTCAGTGCCAATAGTGTGGTGACGAGGAGCGAAAATATTGTGCAATTGTGCGGAAATCAAAAAATGATTTGCTGGGGGAGTATGTGGCATTATAAAAGTAGTGACGGGAGGGAACACAAATCCCTTACCGGATGGTTAACTGTCAGACGATTAGCCATCCGGTAAGGAATCTTGAGGGTCAGGACATCAACGCGGTCTGCGAGCGATTAACGTGGGGCTGTTTGTGCTGGGGAGGTCTGTTGCGGCAGGGTTAGCTGCTGAGATTCTTTTTTGTCCTGGTGGTGATGCCACGCACCAATGGCGGAGTAGACGAAGCGTCCGAAGAAGAAGAGGAAGCTGATAAGCAGTACGATCCGGATCATGCGACTGTTAAATCGGTGTCGTTTGCGTAGGCTGGTAACCTGGCTCACAAAAGGTTCCTTGTAGTGTGCCCGACATGGGCGATACTCACATTAAGGCATACTGTGAGGGAATGGTCAATTCTTCGTTATGTAAAATTGCTTCAGTTGTTTTATCCCCTTATGTTATGGAAATTAATATGATTATTTGCGCGAATAATGAATTAACGATAAAAAATAATGAAAAGAGTAATAATTGATTAATGAGGGGCATTTTTTTTGATATGTATCAAACGTCGGCCTTTGCTGACAACTAGAATTGATGAATCAATATGATGTATTACTTTAACGATTTAAAGTCAGGTGGGATGCCTGTCTGAATACCCCCTACAGGATGTGTGGGATTCTACTGAGCATCTATGAAACTCAATAAAAAATATATTGGTATTAGAGATAGATGGTGGGCGTTACCTCTCATCTTGCCTTCTTTGCTGTTGCCTATATTGAGCACTGCCAACACCTATGCCCATATTAGTACGGGGACCGTAATACTTTTCTATCTGCCATTGGCGCTGATGATTAGTCTGATGCTCTTTTTTGGCTGGGCGGCATTGCCAGGAATTATCATTTCCATAATCTGGTATAAATATCCGCAGGTTGGACTATTTGAAACACTCTCAATAATTTCTCACTTTATAATTACGCTAGTGCTTAGTTGGGGCGGGTATAAGGTATTCGTTCCCCGGCGAAACAATGTTTCGCACGGCGATTCTCACCTGATGTTTCAGCGAATGTTCTGGCAGGTGTTCTGCCCGGCAACGCTGTTTCTGATTCTCTTCCAGTTTGCCGCCTTTGTGGGCGTCTATGAGAGCAAATCAGGCATGGTGGGCGTAATGCCCTTTAACACCGGCACGTTAATCAATTATCAGGCTATGCTGGCGGGGAATCTGGTTGGGGTACCACTGTGCTATCTTATTATTCGAACGATTCGCAATCCATTGCACCTGAGAGGCTATTTTTCTCAGTTAAAGCAGCAGTTTGACAGCAAAGTTACCAAAACAGAGCTTGCAGTCTGGTCGATTATATTGGCCGCATTTATGTCAATGTTGTGTATGCCGCTAAATGAACAAAGCTCAATATTTAGCACGAATTATACCTTGTCACTGTTACTGCCCGTTATGCTATGGGGCGCAATGCGTTACGGTTATAGATTTATTTCGGTGATATGGTCAGTCGTACTTATTACTGCAATTCATTATTATCAGCGCTATATGCCCTGGTATTCGGGCTATGATACCCAGCTTGCCATTACCTCATCGAGCTATCTGGTTTTCTCCTTTATAGTGAATTTCATTGCCGTACTGGCAACGCGCCAGCGGTTTGTTACCCGACGGAACCATCGTCTGGCATTCTTCGATCCAATGGTACATATTCCAAACTTGCGTGCGTTGAATCGGGATTTGAAAAAAGCGCCCTGGTCAGTGCTCTGCTTTTTGCGCGTGCCCGGCATGGAACTGCTGGTGAAAAATTACGGCATTATGCTGCGTATCCAGTACAAGCAAAAGCTCGCCCAGTGGATAACACCTCTGTTAGAACCGGATGAGCATGTCTATCAATTATCGGGTAATGATCTCGTTTTGCGTTTTAACACAGAGGCTCATCAGGAGCGCATTGAAGCCCTGGACAGGCATATTAAGCAATTCCGCTTTATCTGGGATGGCATGCCTTTACAGCCGCAGGTTGGCATCAGCTTTTGCTATGTTCGCGCTCCGGTTAACCACATTTATTTATTGCTCGGTGAGTTAAGCACCATTGCCGAAATATCTCTGGCGACCAATTCTCCAGAAAATATGCAGCGACGCGGCG
Organism: Citrobacter sp. Cc139; assembly: GCF_030334645.1. Lineage (NCBI taxonomy): Bacteria > Pseudomonadati > Pseudomonadota > Gammaproteobacteria > Enterobacterales > Enterobacteriaceae > Citrobacter > Citrobacter sp. Cc139. The sequence continues at coordinate 203,401 of NZ_JAOWDM010000093.1, read as the reverse complement.
TGATGCACTTGCAACGTGACCTGAAAGATAAGGTTGCGATGATGAACCGTCTGCAGCAGGCGCTGGAGCACAATCGCTTTTTCCTGATGGCGCAGCCGATCGCTGGCGTGCGTGGCGATGTCTATCATGAAATTCTGCTGCGACTTCATGGGGATGACGGTGAAACTATCGCTCCGGATAATTTCTTGCCGGTAGCGCACGAGTTTGGTTTGTCATCCAGCATCGACATGTGGGTGATTGAAAACACGCTGAAATTTATGGCGCGGAATCGGGAACAAATGCCTGCCCGTCGGTTTGCCATTAACTTATCACCTACATCGGTATGCCGTGCCCGGCTTCCGCATGACATCAATCAATTACTGACGAAATACAAAGTTGAAGCCTGGCAACTCATCTTTGAGGTGACGGAAAGCAATGCCTTAACCAATGCGGAACAGGCACAGGCGACGTTACTACAGCTGCAATCTTTGGGCTGTCAGATTGCGATAGATGATTTTGGCACCGGATATGCCAGCTATGCGCGACTGAAAAATGTGAATGCCGATATCCTGAAAATTGACGGCAGTTTTATTCGTAATATCGTTTCGAACAGCCTCGATTACCAAATCGTGGCCTCCATTTGTCATCTGGCGCGGATGAAAAGAATGCTGGTGGTTGCGGAGTATGTCGAAAGCGAAGAAATACGCAGCGCGGTGATTTCGCTGGGAATTGATTACCTGCAGGGGTATTTGATTGGCAAACCGTTGCCGCTGCGCGAAACGCTGGAAGAGCAGGTGCCAGACGAGCCGGCACCTGTTAAGAGCTTATGCTGCGATATCGGGTGAGCTTTCTTCTTCAATTTTGAGACGCCAGCCGGTTACCGCTTCCCAGTATTGCTGCTCTTTTTCCAGATCGAGCAGTACCAGCGCATTTTGGCTGAACCAGTCATGTGGGAAGCGTAAGGTCCAGTGGTTGTCTTCGGTTAGCAGGGTCAGGGTCGGCGGCGTGGTTGTCGCCTGACGCTGATTATTCAGTAACACCCCCAGACGCAATAGCTGGATTAACGGCAGAAACTGTTTTTTCTTAAACAGCGTAAAGCGGGGTAAATCATCAAGTTTCACCGCTTTACGATGATAACGAACTAATGTTGCCATCATCAGTTGCTGTTCCTGATTGAATCCCGGTAAATCGCTATTTTGTAGAATGTAAGCAGAATGGCGATGCAGGCCGCTATGGTTAATATTCAGCCCAACCTCATGCAGCATCGCAGCCCAGCGCAGTAACGCTTCCAGCTGGGGATTGGCCAGTTTTGGCTGCTGAATATGCCACTGGTCATACATCTGCATGGTGGTTTCCAGCACACGCCGGGCTTGCTCACTGTCAATGTTGTACTGATTCGCCAGGCTGCTGGCGGTGCGGCTGCGTACATCCTGATGGCGAAAACGGCCTTCCATTTCATACAGCACGCCTTCACGTAGCGCGCCATCGGACAGCCGAAGCTCGCGAATCGCCAGCGCATCAAAAACGCCGCACAAAATAGCAAGCCCGGGTACAAACACCGCTTTTCGTTCTTCTGACAGTCCCGGCAAACTGAGCGCATCGAATGACGCGTGCTTCAGCACTTCAGCGGTCAGTTTTTCCAGACGTTCGGGGGTGATAAAACCATCTTTCTCCCCCATCTCCAGCAGCACTTCGTGTGCCGCTTTAATGGTACCCGACGCGCCCAGCGCAACGTTCCAGCCCTGAATGCGAAACTGCCAGGTTAGTGTTTCAAGTTTTTGCGCTGCCGCCATGCGGGCGCGCTGGAAGTTTTCCCGACTGATAGCGCCGCCCGGGAAATACATCTGAGCAAAACTAACGCAGCCCATACGGCGGCTTTCGACCAGTTTGGGTTCGAAATCTTCGCCGATCACCAGTTCCGTTGAGCCGCCGCCGATATCGATAACCAGCTTGCGGCCTTTTTCCGGCTGGGTGTGTTCAACGCCCATAAAAATCAGACGTGCTTCTTCATTGCCAGAAATAATCTCAATCGGGTAGGGGATGACTTTTTCTGCGCGCTTGAGAAAATCGGTCGCGTTCAGCGCCTGACGTAGAGTATGGGTTCCCACGATACATACGCTCGACGGGGGAAAACCTTGCAGTCGTTCGGCGAAAAGCGACAAACAGCTTAATCCGCGCTCCATTGCTTCTTCGCTCAGCTTGTTGTCTGCGCCGAGCCCATCCGCCAGATGTACGCGTTGTTTCAGTCGTCCGATGATTTGCATTGCACCATCAACCACGCGGGCAATGACCATATGAAAACTGTTTGAACCCAGGTCGACCGCAGCAAATTCCTGCGGTCGTGGTGACTTGTCGTGTATTGGCATATCGTTAGTCAGGTTGCTCGAGTGATTTGATGTAGTCGTAAATCGCCAATTGTGACTGAACCTTACGGCGGTTTCCACGTGGCACGTAGCGATTACTCAGTTCTTTATCGATGAAGCGAGCCTTCACCGTATCGCTAAACAGAATATCAATGATATCCAGCACGCGTTGCTTGAGGCGTGGATCAAGTAGTGGGGTAGCGACTTCGATACGATAGTCGATATTTCTTGTCATCCAGTCAGCTGAGGAGAGATACACCTGCTTATCGCCGCCGTTCTCAAAGATATAAACCCGGTCATGTTCGAGGTAGCGGTCAACAATGCTGATAACGCGAATATTATCGCTGATGCCTTCAAGGTTCGGGATCAGAGAACACATACCGCGAATCAATAAATTGACCGGCACGCCTGAGCCTGAGGCTGCATAGAGACGATCCACCAGACCTTTGTCGACCAGGTTATTCAGTTTTAACGTAATACCTGAAGGTAACCCTTGCTGTGCGTTAGCGATCTCTTTGTCGATCATGGCGTACAGCAGGCGACGTGAGTTCTGCGGAGAAACCAACAGATAATCAAATGTTACCGGACGGTATGGGTTTTCAATGAAGTTGAACACCCGGCGAACTTCGTTAGTAATGCGTGAATCGGCGGTAAGCAATGAGTAATCGGTATAGAGGCGCGCCGTTTTTTCGTTGAAGTTACCGGTCCCGATATGCGCATAGCGCACGACGTCATCGCCTTCTTTACGTGAGATAAGAAACAGCTTGGCGTGAATTTTCAGGCCTGGGGCGGAGAAGATGACATGCACGCCCGCTTCGGTAAGACGTTTGGCCCAGTGAATGTTGGCTTCTTCATCGAAGCGTGCCTGCAGTTCCACGACGACAGTGACTTTCTTACCGTTATGCGCGGCATGGATCATCGCGTCGATGATGCGCGAGTCTTTTGCCACACGGTAGATGTTGATTTTTATCGCCAGTACGCTTGGGTCGAAGGAGGCCTGACGCAGCAGTTCCAGCACATGTTCAAAGGTGTGATACGGATAATAAAGCAGTACATCACGCTCGCGGATTGCATCAAATCCGTTACGGAATTTCTCGTTATCGAACCAGATGTGACGCAGACGGGGCAGTGGTTTATTCACCAGGTTAGCTTTGCCAACATTGGGGAAGTTAATAAAGTCTTTGAAGTTATGGTAACGCCCGCCGGGAACGATGGAGTCGTAGCGAGAAATGGTCAGTTTTTCACGCAGCACCTCGACCAGCGCATTAGGCATATCTCGCTGATAAACAAAGCGCACAGGCTCGGCGGTCAGACGCTGTTTCAGGCTGGATGACATCAGCTCCATCAGGCTGGATTCCATCTCGTGCACTAAATCGTATTCCGCGTCGCGGGTCATTTTCATCGAATAGGCGTTCAGCGCATCGTAATCAAAGAACCCTTTGAAAATATCGTCAAGGCAATAACGTAAAATGTTGTCCAACAGGATCATCGGTTTACGACGACGCGGGGTCTCCGGCGGCAAATTCACAAAACGGGGAACCTTGTCAGAAGGGATTTCCAGTAGCGCGTAGCGGATCGTATCACCACGGATAATCTCCACCGCCAGATAGGTATAGTCATCTTTCAGAAACTGGACTAAATCCGTCTCACGGTTAATCAGAATCGGCGTAATGTGCTGGCGAAGATATTGCTTGAAGTAATGGCGTAACCAGCTCTGCTGATTCACCGACAATTGGCGTTCGTTGATTAAGAAAATCTGGTTACGCGCCATCTCCAGCAGTAATTCGTTATACAGGCCGTCAAATTCCTGATCGGCTTTTAATACGCGGGCCTGGATTTTGCCGAGCAGATGGCGGGAGTGAGAGTTTGAACCCTGTTCTTCGCTAATGATGATTCGGCGCTTCAGTTCGGCAAAACGAACCTTGTAAAACTCGTCGAGGTTATTGGAATAGATGCCTAAAAAACGCATCCGTTCGATCAACGGGTTTGATTTATCAGCAGCTTCCTGGAGTACACGTTCGTTAAACGCTAACCAGCTGAGTTCTTTCTCGATATATAGCTTTTCCTGACCCATTACCACTTTTACTCCGTTTCATTCACGGGACACTACCGATTTATTATGGCGAGCATTGCTCTCAGATGTCCAACTGTGCCAGAAAAATATGACAATAAACTGTCTGATAGCAAAGAGAAAGGGGGGAAGAATAGTAGGCCGGATAAGCGAAGCGCCATCAGGCCTACCGGAAGATGTGATTATTCGTCGGCGGCGTAGCCTTGCGGCGGCAGGCGAACGCCGTCGAGCCATGCTGCGTTATCGCGCATCTTCAGGCGACCATCGATAAACCAGCTTACCACCAGCGGGTAAATCGCATGTTCCTGGGCCTGAACCCGGGCAGTGACCTCATCTTCGCTGTCGCCTTCAAATACCGGAACCTTGGCCTGGAGAATAACCGGTCCACCGTCCAGTTCATCAGTAACAAAATGGACGGAGGTTCCATGCTCTTCATCGCCGTTATCCAGTACCTGACGGTGCGTGTGCAAACCGGGATACTTCGGCAATAAAGACGGGTGGATATTCAGCAACCGTTCAGAATAATGAGCAACAAACGCCGGGCTGAGGATGCGCATATAACCGGCCAGCACCACGACATCGGGGCCGTAGGCGTCAATCTCTTGTATCAGTTGGCGGTCAAATGCGTCGCGGCTGGCAAACTGAGCGGCCTCCAGCGAATGTGCCGGAATATTCGCTTCTCGTGCACGTTCAAGGCCGAACGCATCGGCCTTGTTACTGAATACTGCCCGTATGGTGCCATTGATTTTTTTCTGTTCGCAGGCGTCGATGATTGCCTGCAAATTGCTTCCGTTACCGGAAATGAGCACCACAATGTTTTTCATTCAATGACCACACGCTGTTCGGAATCAGAGGCTTTGATGATACCGATTTTCCATGCGTTTTCACCTTTCTCATTGAGCAAAGCGAGGGCGTTGTCCACTTCCGAAGCTGGCAGGGCGATGACCATGCCGACGCCACAGTTGAAGGTGCGGTACATCTCGTGCTGGCTGACGTTACCCGCCGTTTGCAGCCAGGTGAAGACGGCTGGCCACTGCCATGAGGATTCGTCGATCACTGCCTGCGTGTTGTCTGGCAGGACGCGCGGAATATTTTCCCAGAAGCCGCCGCCGGTCAGGTGGGCGATGGCATGCACATCAACCTTCTCGATCAGCTCCAGAATGGATTTTACGTAAATACGGGTCGGGGCCAGTAAGTGATCGGCCAGCGACTTGCCTTCAAGCTCGGTGGTTTCAGGGTCACAACCGCTGACTTCAACGATTTTACGTACCAGGGAGTAGCCGTTGGAGTGCGGGCCGCTGGAGCCGAGCGCAATCAGCACGTCGCCGTCAGCCACTTTTGAACCGTCGATAATCTCGGATTTTTCGACGACGCCAACGCAGAAGCCAGCCACGTCGTAATCTTCGCCGTGGTACATGCCCGGCATTTCAGCCGTTTCACCGCCCACCAGCGCACAGCCTGACTGCAGACAGCCTTCGGCAATACCATTAATGACGCTGGCTGCGGTATCCACATCCAGTTTGCCAGTCGCATAGTAGTCGAGGAAAAACAGCGGCTCAGCGCCCTGAACCACGAGGTCGTTGACGCACATCGCGACCAGGTCGATGCCAATGGTGTCGTGGCGTTTCAGGTCCATCGCCAGACGCAGTTTTGTGCCTACGCCATCGGTGCCGGAAACCAGTACCGGTTCACGATATTTTTGCGGCAATGCGCACAGCGCACCGAAGCCACCCAGACCACCCATCACTTCCGGGCGACGCGTTTTCTTTACTACGCCTTTGATTCGATCAACCAGAGCATTACCTGCATCAATATCAACACCGGCATCTTTGTAGCTAAGAGAGGTTTTATCGGTCACTGCCTGCTTCCCCACATGTTTACTTGCAGTAAAAGTTAAATTCGGCGCAATTCTAACAGGGAAAGCAAACGTTTGCGAGCCTGCTCTGCATCAAGTTTTATCTGCTGATTTTTTCAGCATTTTACAGTCATTTATCTATTTGTTTGAATCGCGCCACGAAAATGAAACCGGGTACATTCTTGTTCTTGAAACCAGCCAGCCAAATGCGCAGTATCGTACTGAAACCGGTTTCTGTTTTCTGTTACGGACCTCACCGAGAGTGTTTTGAACAGGGTAATCATGATAGGGGGAAGGTATGTCTGGATTTAAAGCAGATTTCATGTGGGGGGGCGCTGTAGCCGCTCACCAACTGGAAGGTGGCTGGCGGGAAGGTGGAAAGGGAATTAGCGTTGCTGATGTGATGACGGCGGGGGCGCATGGTGTGGCGCGTGAAATTACTGACGGTGTGATCGCCGGTAAAAATTACCCTAACCATGAGGCGATTGATTTTTATCACCGCTATAAAGAGGACATAAAGCTGTTTGCTGAAATGGGCTTTAAATGTTTTCGTACTTCCATTGCGTGGACGCGTATCTTCCCATTAGGCGATGAAGCGCAACCCAATGAAGCCGGTCTGCAGTTTTATGATGATCTGTTCGACGAATGTCTGAAACATGGCATTGAGCCGGTAATTACGCTGTCGCATTTTGAGATGCCTTACCATCTGGTGACGGAATACGGCGGCTGGCGCAATCGTAAACTTATCGATTTCTTTGTCCGTTTTGCCGGGGTGGTTTTCACGCGTTATCAGCACAAAGTGAAGTACTGGATGACGTTTAATGAGATTAACAACCAGGCGAATTATCACGAAGACTTCGCCCCTTTTACTAATTCTGGTCTGAAGTACCAGCCTGGTGAAGATCGCGAGCCGGTCATGTACCAGGCGGCGCACTATGAACTGGTGGCAAGCGCGCTGGCGGTGAAGACCGCGCGTGAAATTAACCCCGCGTTGCAGGTAGGGTGCATGATTGCCATGTGTCCAATCTACCCGCTGACCTGCGCGCCAGACGATATGATGATGGCGATAAACGCCATGCACCGTCGTTACTGGTTTACCGACGTACATGTGCGTGGTAGATACCCGCAACATCTTCTCAACTACTTTGCTCGCCGTGGCTTTGAACTCGATATCACCAAGGAAGACCGTCAGGCGCTGGCCCTGGGCTGCGTTGATTACATCGGTTTTAGCTACTATATGTCTTTCGCGACGCAGGCTACGGCGGATAACCCCCAGTTGGATTACGATGAGTCGAAAAGCCTGGTACCTAACCCGTATGTGCAAAAATCGGACTGGGGCTGGCAGATTGATCCGGTCGGTCTGCGCTATTCGCTGAACTGGTTCTGGGATCATTATCAACTGCCGCTATTTATTGTCGAAAATGGATTTGGCGCCATCGACGTGCGCGAGAGCGATGGTACAGTCAACGACCAGTACCGTATCGACTACCTTGCCGCCCACATACGTGAGATGAAAAAAGCGGTGGTGGAAGATGGCGTGGAGCTGATGGGATATACCCCGTGGGGGTGTATTGATTTAGTCTCGGCCGGGACGGGGGAGATGAAAAAACGCTACGGGTTTATCTACGTCGATAAAAATAATGACGGTAGTGGGACATTAGCACGCTCGCCTAAGAAATCTTTTTCATGGTATCAAAACGTCATCCAGACTAATGCTGAATATCTTTAAAATTCATAGCATTGATAACAAGCTCCGCCATGAGTGCGGGGCTTGTTTTATACTCATCATCCAGACGCAAACGACTTTGGTTGATCCATATCAAGCGGATGCAATGTTGCGCCAGAGACGAAAAGCGGTATAATCCGGCGATTTTTTTTGTGGTTGCCACTCGTCTGAGGAAAGGAGAAGAGTATGAAGATCGTGGAAGTCAAACACCCACTCGTCAAACACAAGCTGGGACTGATGCGTGAAAACGATATCAGCACTAAACGCTTTCGTGAACTCGCCTCGGAAGTTGGCAGCCTGCTGACTTATGAAGCAACCGCTGATCTGGAAACCGAAAAGGTGACCATTGAGGGCTGGAACGGTCCGGTTGAAGTAGACCAAATCAAAGGTAAAAAAATCACCGTTGTGCCAATCCTGCGTGCCGGTCTGGGCATGATGGAAGGCGTACTGGAAAACGTTCCGAGCGCGCGTATCAGCGTTGTCGGTATGTACCGTAACGAAGAAACGCTGGAGCCGGTTCCGTATTTCCAGAAGCTGGTTTCTAACATCGATGAGCGTATGGCGCTGATCGTAGACCCGATGCTGGCGACCGGCGGTTCCGTTATCGCCACCATCGACCTGCTGAAAAATGCTGGCTGCACCAGCATTAAAGTGCTGGTGCTGGTTGCTGCGCCGGAAGGTATCGCGGCGCTGGAAAAAGCGCACCCGGATGTTGAGCTGTACACGGCCTCCATCGATCAGGGACTGAACGAGCACGGATACATTATTCCGGGGCTTGGCGATGCCGGCGATAAGATTTTTGGTACCAAGTAAACGAATAAGTGAAAAGAAGCCGACTTTAAGAGTCGGCTTTTTTTTGAATACAACAACCTAATCGCTAATAACAAACAACACTCAGAGGAAAACACTATGACGCGCCGTGCTATCGGGGTAAGTGAAAGACCGCCGCTTTTACAGACAATCCCGCTTAGTTTGCAGCACCTGTTCGCCATGTTTGGCGCTACGGTACTGGTGCCAGTTCTGTTCCACATCAACCCGGCTACCGTTTTGCTGTTTAACGGCATTGGTACGTTGCTGTATCTCTTTATCTGTAAGGGTAAAATTCCCGCGTATCTCGGTTCCAGCTTTGCGTTTATTTCTCCAGTGCTGCTGCTGCTGCCGTTAGGTTATGAAGTGGCGCTGGGCGGTTTCATTATGTGCGGCGTCCTGTTCTGCCTGGTTTCTTTCATCGTTAAGAAAGCAGGCACCGGCTGGCTGGATGTGATGTTCCCTCCGGCGGCGATGGGCGCAATCGTTGCCGTCATCGGCCTGGAGCTGGCAGGCGTTGCTGCGGGCATGGCGGGATTACTGCCTGCTGAAGGGCAATTACCGGATTCGAAAACCATCATCATCTCGATGGTGACGCTGGCGGTGACGGTATTTGGCTCCGTACTGTTCCGCGGTTTTATGGCGATTATCCCGATTCTGATTGGGGTGCTGGCCGGTTATGCGCTCTCTTTCGTGATGGGCGTTGTGGACACTACGCCGATTGCCCAGGCGCACTGGTTTGCGCTGCCGACTCTCTACACGCCGCGTTTTGAATGGGTTGCTATTCTGACCATCTTGCCTGCTGCGCTGGTGGTTATCGCTGAACACGTCGGACACCTGGTAGTGACGGCAAATATCGTGAAAAAAGATTTGATTCGCGATCCTGGTTTGCATCGTTCTATGTTCGCCAACGGCCTGTCTACGGTCATCTCCGGTTTCTTCGGCTCTACGCCGAACACCACGTATGGCGAAAACATCGGCGTAATGGCGATTACCCGCGTTTACAGTACCTGGGTTATTGGCGGCGCCGCGATTTTTGCCATCCTGCTCTCCTGTGTAGGCAAGCTGGCGGCAGCGATCCAGATCATCCCGTTGCCGGTCATGGGCGGCGTATCGTTGTTACTGTATGGCGTGATTGGTGCTTCCGGTATTCGCGTACTGATCGAATCAAAAGTTGACTACAACAAAGCTCAGAACCTGATCCTGACCTCGGTCATTTTGATCATTGGCGTGAGTGGCGCGAAAGTTCACATTGGCGCCGCAGAGCTGAAAGGCATGGCGCTGGCGACCATCGTCGGTGTCTGCCTGAGCCTGATTTTTAAAGTCATCAGCCTGCTGCGTCCGGAAGAAGTGGTGCTCGACGCAAAAGATGCAGACAGCCCGCAACAGTAAGTCTCTGACCGGGTGGCATCGCTGCCCGGTTCTATCGCGACGCATTTCTGTGTTAAACTCAACGCGATTTTATGAAATCCTGGGTTGAGGTATCTCTGAACACACCGGCACAGCTCTCTTTGCCACTTTATCTTCCTGACGATGAAACGTTTGCAAGTTTCTGGCCGGGGGATAACTCCTCTTTACTGGCTGCACTGCAAAACGTGCTGCGTCAGGAACATAGCGGGTATATTTATCTCTGGTCGCGTGAAGGCGCTGGCCGTAGTCATTTGCTGCATGCAGCCTGTGCGGAACTGTCTGCGCGCGGCGATGCGGTAGGCTACGTGCCGCTCGATAAGCGCACCTGGTTTGTTCCCGAGGTGCTCGACGGTATGGAGCATTTATCACTGGTATGCATCGATAACATCGAATGTGTGGCCGGTGATTCGCTGTGGGAAATGGCAATCTTTGATCTCTACAACCGTATTCTGGAGTCTGGGAAAACGCGTCTGCTGATCACCGGCGATCGCCCGCCAAGGCAGCTCAATCTGGGGTTACCGGATCTCGCCTCGCGACTGGACTGGGGACAGATCTACAAGCTGCAGCCGCTTTCCGATGAAGATAAGCTGCAGGCGCTGCAATTACGCGCCAGGCTTCGTGGGTTTGAACTGCCGGAAGATGTGGGACGTTTCCTGCTTAAACGTCTGGATCGGGAAATGCGTACGCTGTTTATGACGTTGGATCAGCTTGATCACGCATCGATCACCGCCCAGCGGAAGCTGACCATTCCGTTCGTAAAAGAGATTTTGAAACTGTAAACGCCGCAGCCGAAAAGAGTGCGGCGATTTCAGGTTAACCGACGATTTCCAGTACCTGCTCCGGCGGACGTCCGATCCGCGCCTGGCCTTTGGCAACCACAATGGGGCGCTCCATCAGCTTCGGATTTTCAACCATCGCCTGAATCAGCGCATCTTCACTCAAATTCTTGTCCGCCAGGTTAAGCGACTTGTAGAGATCTTCTTTCTGGCGCATCAGTTCGCGCGCGCTGGACATACCCAGCATCTGCAGCAGTTCACGCAAGGTTGCGGCGTCTGCTGGCGTTTCCAGATACAGTACTACTTCCGGCTCCACGCCGTTGGACTTCAGCAATTCCAGCGTTTCTCGGCTCTTGGAGCAGCGTGGGTTATGGTAGATTTTAATCGCGTCTGACATGACTTCTCCTTGCATAACAATACTGCCGGATGGCGACGCTACAGCATCGCCATCCGGTGAGAGTTCGATAATTACATCTTCGTATACGGTTTAAAACGTTCTTGCAACTGGCGCAACTGGTCGATACGGGCATCGTATCTGGCCTGCTGCTGGCTTCCCAGTTTGACCTGCGAACTTGCGCTGCTGAGCATCGAAATCGCCTGGTCAAGACGCCCTGCAAGGGCATACCCTTCCGCACGCGCAGCCAGTTCCTGATCGCGGTTACCGAGAGCAGCCTCCGTTTGCGCTAACAAATCCCAGCCGTTAGGGTCATCCTTGTGGTTAAACGTATAACGATTCAGGATATTAGCTGCTTCTTTGGCTTGCCCGCCCTGTAAATACGCATTTGCCAGATTGAGCTGCAGTACCGGGTTGACTCGCAGGTCTCGAGCATTTTTAAGGCGATTAATCGCGTCGCCGGTTTTCTTCTGGCCGAGATCGATATCCGTTGCCAGGTCAAGATACCAGGCATTGTTTGGTTCGGCCGTCAGCAATGGTTGCAGCGCTTTACGCGCCTCGTCGTATTTACTGGCCTCCATTGCCTGCAACGCCTGGCCATACTGCGCTGCACGTTGCTCGCGTACGTTGCCTTTCGACCAGCTACTCAGCAAGTCATCGGTCAACTGGTTGCGACCAGAGTTATACATGCCTAAGGTTCGCGCCTTGGCCAGATAAAAATCTTCTGAAGACTGGACGACGACCGGGCGCATCTGGTTGGCGCGGTTACGCGCATCTGCCAGACGGCTTTCTGGCAGGGGGTGGGTCAGCAAAATTTCCGGTGGACGCGAAGAGTAACGGGCCTGATCGAGCAGTTTTTCCAGGAACGTCGGCATGGCCTGGGGATCGAATCCCGAACGTTGCAGTACCTGAATACCGATGCGGTCCGCTTCCTGTTCGTTTTGCTGCGTAAAGCTGATCATTCCCTGGCGCGTACCCGCCAGCGTACCGGTCAGCGCCGCCATACCCGCCTGGGGACTGGCCATCGCCAATAAAATGGATCCTAACGCACCGACCCACGTTAGCGGGGCGCTGCGTTTCTGATCTTCCATCGCTCGCGCCAGGTGACGCTGCGTGACGTGGGAAATTTCGTGCGCCATAACCGATGCCAGTTGGCTTTCGTTATCGGAATAGCGGAACAGTGCGGAGTGCAAAACAACGTTGCCGCCAAAGAAGGCAAAGGCGTTAATTTCATCGTTGTTGATTAAAAAGAAGGTGAAGGGCGTTTTTACCGAGTCGGCGTGTGCAACTAAACGCATCCCCAGACTATTAATATATTGGGTCAGCAACGGATCGTTAATTAACGGCGCGCTGCCCCGCAGCTGGCGTACATAAAAATCGCCCATCTGCATTTCCTGTCCTATGGAAAGGGTACTCCCTGCCGAGGTTCCCATATCAGGCAGGGTGTCCGCGGGGTCAGCAAATGCGGGCGCAACCTGACCGATGGTCAGTGCGGCAATGAGGGTAGCAACCAGGTTTTTTTTCAACTGCCTGAACATAACCTCTGTCCTGTATTCTTTTTTGAGATAGCCATTTGACCAATGCCGTGAAGTATCGTTCACACTCCGCAAGCTTAGGGAGTGTAACTGTGAAACCTGACGATGAACACCCAGGAAAAATGTCTTTTCACTTTGCGTAATCAGCCATAAAAAGCGAAGTCTTTTTTGTGACATTTCGATACAATTCGGGATCGCAATCCCGCTATTGGGTTCATGGAAGGGTTTTATGCTCGAAATGTTGATGCAATGGTATCGCCGCCGCTTTAGCGACCCCGAGGCCATCGCCCTGCTAATTATTCTGGTTGCCGGTTTTGGCATCCTGTTCTTCTTTAGCGGTCTTTTGGCGCCGCTGTTGGTCGCCATTGTGCTGGCGTACCTGCTTGAGTGGCCGACTGTACGGCTGGAACATATCGGCTGTTCACGGCGCTGGGCGACATCAATTGTGCTGGTGGTGTTTGTCGGTATTTTGCTGCTGATGGCGTTTGTGGTGATGCCCGTCGCGTGGCAGCAGGGGATTTACCTGATCCGCGATATGCCCGGTATGCTCAATAAATTATCTGATTTTGCCGCCACTTTACCACGACGTTATCCGGCGCTGATGGATGCGGGCATTATTGATGCGATGGCGGAGAATATGCGCTCGCGGATGCTCACCATGGGCGATTCGGTGGTGAAATATTCGTTAGCCTCTCTGGTCGGATTGCTGACGCTGGCGGTCTATCTGGTGCTTGTCCCGTTGATGGTGTTCTTCCTGATCAAAGATAAGGGTCAGATGCTGAACGCCGTGCGTCGGGTACTGCCGCGTAATCGCGGACTGGCGGGACAGGTATGGAAAGAGATGAATCAGCAAATCACCAACTATATCCGCGGAAAGGTGCTGGAAATGGTGGTGGTCGGCGTGGCGACCTGGCTCGGCTTCCTGCTGTTTGGCCTCAACTATTCTCTGCTATTGGCGGTGCTGGTGGGGTTCTCGGTTTTGATCCCGTATATCGGCGCTTTTGTGGTGACGATTCCGGTCGTCGGAGTGGCGTTGTTCCAGTTCGGGCTTGGCACCGAGTTCTGGAGCTGCTTTGCCGTGTATCTGATAATCCAGGCGCTGGACGGTAATCTGCTGGTCCCGGTACTGTTCTCCGAGGCCGTTAACCTGCACCCGCTGGTGATTATTCTGTCGGTCGTTATTTTTGGCGGGCTGTGGGGATTCTGGGGCGTATTCTTTGCGATTCCTCTGGCGACGCTTATCAAAGCCGTCATGCATGCCTGGCCTGATGGTCAGGCCGTTGACGAACCTTAATCTGCAAACTCCGGCGATGCAATGTCGCCGGAGCTGAACTTGTCTGACCTCTATCCACACTTTCTGAATAATCCCCTCTGGTGTCGTTTTTCTCCGCGTTTGTCTTTAACTTGACCCGCGTGATGTCTTTTCGTCACGCAAGGAATAAGACCAACAGGAGAACAACATGGGTCACAACACACACACGCAGCAAAAGGTGGGATGGGGCGGTTATCTCGCTTTTTTTATTACAATTATTCTTTTTTCCGGCATGTTTGCGAAAAGTACCGAATGGTGGCGGGTATTTGACTTCACCGTCCTTAACGGTGCGTTTGGGAAGGTTAATGCGGCAGGCGATACGGCGATCTCTTTTCGCGGCACGGGTGGCATGGGCGCTAAAGATGGCTTTTTATTCGCACTGGAACTGGCGCCTTCCGTCATTCTTTCTCTGGGGATTATCTCCGTCACCGAAGGGTTAGGTGGATTGCGCGCCGCACAACAGTTAATGACGCCAGTCCTGCGCCCGTTGCTCGGAATTCCAGGTGTTTGTTCGCTGGCGCTGATCGCGAATTTGCAAAATACCGATGCCGCAGCCGGGATGACGAAAGAAATGGCTGAAGAGCGCATTATCACTGAACAGGAACGTGCCGTTTTTGCCTGCTGGCAAACCAGCGGCAGCGCCTGTATTACCAACTATTTTTCCTCAGGGGCCGCGCTGTTTACGATGGTTACCGTTCCGGTGATTACGCCGCTGGCGGTGATCCTTGTGTTCAAATTTGTGGGGGCTAACTTGCTGCGCTTATGGATTGCGCAGTTGGAAAATCGCCGTACGCAGCAGGAGGACTGAGATGACAACGCAGGTACGTAAAAACGTCATGGATATGTTTATCGATGGCGCACGGCGCGGGTTTACCATAGCAACAACCAGCCTGTTACCGAACGTGGTGATGGCGTTTGTGATTATCCAGGCGCTGAAAGTAACGGGGCTGCTCGAGATTGTCGGGCGGGTATGTGAGCCCGTGATGGCGTTATGGGGGCTGCCGGGCGAATCTGCCACCGTCCTGCTGGCGGCGGTCATGAGTATGGGAGGCGGCGTCGGTGTTTGCGCCAGCCTGGTTGTTGCCGGTACGCTTTCGGGACATGATGCCACGGTATTATTACCCGCTATCTACCTGATGGGTAATCCGGTGCAAAATGTGGGACGTTGTTTGGGGACTGCGGGGGTCCATCCTCGTTACTATCCGCTTATTATTGCGGTGTGCGTCATTAATGCACTGCTCTCTATTTGGGTCATGCAGGTTATTGCCTGACAAGGAAGGTTATGAACTGTTCAATTCTTAATTTGACATTGTTCCAGCAGGGACATGTGTACGCGCCGGAAGATTTAGGGCGACAGGATATACTGGTATCCGGCAGCAAAATTGTTGCCATCGCGCCGTCGATTTCTCCTGAAGACTTTCCCGGCTGCGAGTGCGTCAATCTGGACGGCGCGATTGTGTGCCCGGGGTTTATCGATCAGCACGTCCATTTGATTGGCGGTGGCGGTGAAGCGGGGCCGCACACCCGCACGCCGGAAGTGCGTTTGTCACGGCTGGTTGAAGCTGGCGTCACTTCGGTGGTGGGATTACTGGGTACAGATGGTATTACCCGTCATCCGGAGTCGCTGCTGGCGAAAACCCGCGCGCTGGAGTTTGAAGGTATCAGCGCCTGGATGCTGACCGGTGCGTATTCTCTGCCTTCCCCGACTATCACCGGCAGCATCGATCGCGACGTGGCGCTGATCGATAAAGTGATTGGCGTGAAGTGTGCGATTTCGGACCATCGTTCTTCAGCACCAGATACTCAGGCACTGGCGAACATGGCGGCGCAGTCGCGCGTCGGTGGATTGTTAGGGCGCAAACCGGGGATCAGCGTTTTCCATATGGGCGACAGCCCGCGCATGCTGGAACCGTTGTATCAGATCCTTGAAAACTGCGACGTGCCGATAACTAAACTGTTGCCGACTCACGTTAACCGTGCGGAACCCCTGTTCCAGGCGGCACTGGAGTATGCCCGCAAAGGCGGTTTTATCGATATTACCAGCAGCATTGATGAGCCTGTTGATCCTGCCACGGCTATTGCCACGGCGCTGCGCCAAAATGTGCCGCTGTCGCGCATTACCCTGAGCTCGGACGGCAACGGCAGCCAACCGGAATTTGATGAGTCAGGTAATCTCACCGGGATTGGCGTCGCGGGGTTTGAATCACTGGCGGAAACGGTGCGCCAGTTGGTGAAGGTTCATGCTATACCGCTGGAACAGGCGCTGTGTCCGCTGACGCGTACGGTGGCAGAGTTTTTAGGGCTGGAGCATAAAGGGCGTCTGGCTGTGGGATGCGATGCGGATATTCTGGTGCTGAACGACGCGCTGGAGGTGAATCACCTGTGGGCGAAGGGAAAAGTGGTAGTCAGACAGAAAAAAGCCTGCGTCAAAGGGACGTTTGAATAACCGAGGTTGATGCCGGATGGCGGCGTAAACGCCTTATCAGGCCTACAAAGTGTGCAAACTGTAGGCCTGATAAGCGAAGCGCCATCAGGCTTTTTTCAGAAAAACGTGAATCAGGCGTTCTCTTTCAGCCAGTTCATTACCACGTCGTGGTGATTGCTGGTTTTGAAGTTATCAAACACATGCTCAATTTTCCCTTCAGCATCAATCAGGAAGCTGATGCGGTGGATGCCATCGTAGGTTTTGCCCATAAATGACTTCTCACCCCAGACGCCGAACTGCTCGCAAACCTGATGATCTTCGTCGGACAAGAGCGTGAAGTTAAGAACTTCTTTCTCCGCGAATCGGGAAAGTTTTTCCGGTTTATCGGTGCTGATTCCCAGCACTTCAACACCTGCTTTTTTTAACTCATCCATGTTATCGCGCAGGCCGCAGGCCTGTACGGTACAGCCGGGTGTCATGGCTTTCGGGTAAAAATAAACCAGAACACGCTGTCCCTGGAAGTCGGTTAAATTTACTTGTTCTCCGTCTTGATCCGGCAAGCTAAATTTCGGTGCGATATCACCGGCTTTCAGTGGGTTCATTACTTAACTCCATCCTGTTCATCATGCTGTGAGTAATTGACGACGTTAATACTGCCTTGCGCATTGAGTTCTGTACAGAGTGCTTTAAACGCATCTTCAATATTTGCCGCGTCATGTGACGCAGGACTATGTGCGGTAATTTGAATAAACAACTGCGCCGTCTTTCCATTCTCAGCCGGTTGCGTGCGTGAAACCAGTTCCGCAATATTCATTTGGTGGCTATCAAACAGGGCGGTAAAGCGTTCAATCAAATGTGGAGAATCGGGGACATCGACCTGCACCCATACCGTGGCGGGCATTGCTGGGCGGGGACGCGCAGTCGTGCGCTTCATGACAATCAATAAATCCAGCTCAGCGCCTTTCAACGGCAAGGTTGATTCAATCAGGGTGATGGCATTCCAGGTGCCTGACAGCAGCATGATAAATGTGAATTCGTCACCCAGCATCGCCAGTCGGCTGTCTTCGATATTACAGCCGCAACTGCTGACATGACGCGTGATGGTGTTCACAATTCCTGGGCGGTCGGCACCCAGCGCAGTAATGACCAGATAGTGTTGCGATGACGATGTCAAACCTGTTCTTCCTTTGAGCGGTGAGGTAATCATAAGGAAAGCATAAAAAAAACATGCATACAACAATCAGAACGGCTCTGGTCGCTTGCTTTTATTGTCGTACCAAACGTACCATTGAGACACTTGTTTGCACAGAGGATGGCCCATGTTCACGGGAAGTATTGTCGCGCTTGTTACGCCGATGGATGAGAAAGGTAAAGTCTGCCGGTCGAGCCTGAAAAAACTGATTGATTATCATGTCGCCAGCGGCACCTCGGCGATCGTTTCGGTTGGCACCACCGGTGAGTCCGCCACCCTGAGTCATGATGAACATGGCGATGTGGTGATGATGACGCTGGAGCTGGCCGACGGGCGTATTCCGGTAATTGCCGGAACGGGCGCCAATGCGACCGCAGAAGCCATTAGTCTGACGCAGCGTTTCAACGATAGCGGTGTTGTCGGCTGCCTGACGGTGACGCCGTATTACAACCGCCCAACCCAGGAAGGTTTGTTCCAGCATTTCAAAGCCATCGCTGAACATACTGACCTGCCGCAAATTCTGTATAATGTGCCGTCCCGTACTGGCTGCGATATGCTGCCAGAAACCGTTGGCCGTCTGGCGAAAGTAAAAAATATTATCGCTATTAAAGAGGCCACGGGGAACTTAAGTCGCGTTCACCAGATCAAAGAGCTGGTTTCAGATGACTTCATTCTGCTCAGCGGTGATGATGCGACCGGACTGGATTTTATGCAGCTCGGTGGTCATGGCGTGATTTCCGTAACGTCTAACGTTGCGGCGCGTGACATGGCTGAAATGTGCAAACTGGCGGCTGCAGGGCATTTTGCCGAGGCGCGGGTAATTAACCAGCGTTTGATGCCGTTACACAACAAACTTTTTGTCGAACCCAATCCTATCCCAGTGAAATGGGCATGTAAGGAGTTGGGACTTGTGGCGACCGATACGCTGCGTCTGCCGATGACGCCAATCACGGACAATGCTCGTGAAATCGTCAAGGCGGCGCTTAAGCATGCCGGTTTGCTGTAAAGTTTAGGGAGATTTGATGGCTTACTCAGTACAAAAGTCGCGCCTGGCCAAGGTTGCGGGTGTTTCGCTTGTTATGTTGCTCGCGGCCTGTAGTTCTGACTCGCGCTATAAGCGCCAGGTGAGCGGTGATGAATCCTATCTGGAGGCCGCACCGCTTGCTGAGCTTCATGCGCCAGCTGGGATGATTCTGCCGGTTATGTCAGGTGATTATAATATCCCGGTAACCAACGGTAGCGGTGCCGTGGGTAAAGCGCTGGACATTCGCCCACCAGCTCAGCCGTTAGCGTTAGTCACTGGCGCTCGTACCCAGATCGCAGGTGATACGTCGACATTACTGGTGGAAAATGGTCGTGGCAACACGCTGTGGCCACAGGTCGTTAGCGTCATTCAGTCTAAAAACTACACGATCGCGAAACGTGATGATGCCAGCCAGACGTTGACCACCGACTGGGTTGACTGGAACCGTCTGGATGAAGACGAGCAGTACCGTGGACGTTATCAAATCTCGGTTAAACCGCAGGGCTATCAGCAAGCGGTAACGGTGAAACTGACTAACCTCGAGCAGGCGGGTAAACCTGTAGCAGATGCGGCATCAATGCAGCGTTACAGCGCTGAGATGATGAACGTTATCTCTGCTGGTCTGGATAAGAACGCCACCGATGCAGCAAATGCCGCGCAGAACCGCTCTGCAGCCACCATGGACGTTCAGAGCGCCGCTGATGACACCGGTTTACCAATGCTGGTGGTGCGTGGACCGTTCAACGTGGTGTGGCAGCGTCTGCCGGCAGCGCTTGAGAAAGTGGGCATGAAAGTGACCGACAGCACCCGTTCTCAGGGCAGCATCGCCGTGACCTACAAACCGCTGTCTGATAGCAGCTGGCAGGAGCTGGGCGCAAGCGATCCAGGTCTGGTATCCGGCGACTATAAACTGCAGGTCGGTGATTTAGATAACCGCAGTAGTATGCAGTTTATCGATCCGAAGGGGCATACCCTGACGCAAAGCCAGAACGACGCGCTGGTCGCCGTCTTCCAGGCAGCGTTCAGTAAGTAAAAATGAAGGGCTGGATAACTCCAGCCCTTTTTTTCTGATATGATACGCAAACGTGTGCGTCGGCAGAAAAACGCAATATTTATCGTTAATTCACACCCAGGAGTAATAAAGATGCAAAAGCAAGCTGAGTTGTATCGTGGTAAAGCGAAGACCGTATACAGCACGGAAAACCCGGACCTGTTGGTGCTCGAATTCCGCAATGATACGTCAGCAGGGGATGGCGCGCGCATTGAACAGTTTGACCGTAAAGGCATGGTGAATAATAAGTTCAACCATTTCATTATGACTAAACTGCAAGAAGCGGGCATTCCTACCCAGATGGAGCGACTGCTTTCCGATACCGAATGTCTGGTGAAAAAACTGGAGATGGTACCGGTTGAATGTGTGGTGCGTAACCGCGCGGCGGGCTCACTGGTTAAGCGTTTAGGCGTTGAGGAAGGTATTGAACTGAATCCGCCGCTGTTTGATCTGTTCCTGAAAAACGATGCTATGCACGATCCAATGATTAACGATTCCTATTGCGAAACTTTTGGTTGGGTGAGCAAAGAGAATCTGGCGCGTATGAAAGAGCTGACCTACAAAGCGAACGACGTGCTGAAAAAGATGTTCGATGATGCGGGCCTGATTCTGGTCGATTTCAAACTTGAGTTTGGCTTGTATAAAGGTGAAGTGGTGCTGGGTGATGAATTCTCACCGGACGGTAGCCGTCTGTGGGACAAAGAAACGCTGGATAAAATGGACAAAGATCGCTTCCGCCAGAGCCTGGGCGGTCTGATCGAAGCCTATGAAGCCGTCGCGCATCGCCTGGGTGTCAAGTTAGACTAATTCCCTTCTGAGCCGGTGATCGCTCACTGGCTCATCAATCTCGCCGATTTTGATTACTGTTTCTTATGGTAATCCTGTTCCGAACCGCCTACGATCATCATCATAATGAATAAAAAGTTGAGGTGATTATGCGCTGGCAAGGGCGTCGTGAAAGTGACAATGTAGAAGACAGACGAAACAGCTCCGGCGGCCCTTCTATGGGCGGGCCTGGTTTTCGTTTGCCCAGTGGTAAAGGCGGCATCATCCTGCTGATAGTGGTGCTGGTCGCAGGTTATTATGGCGTGGATCTCACCGGATTAATGACCGGTCAACCCGTTTCCCAACAGCAATCATCACACTCCATCAGCCCAAATGATGATGAAGCGGCAAAATTTACCTCGGTGATTCTGGCCACCACGGAGGATACCTGGGGACAGCAGTTTGAAAAAATGGGCCGGACCTATCAACAGCCGAAGCTGGTGATGTATCGGGGCGCTACGCGTACCGGATGCGGCGCAGGCCAGTCCGTGATGGGCCCGTTTTACTGCCCGGCGGATGGCACCGTGTACATCGACCTCTCCTTCTACGACGATATGAAAAACAAGCTGGGCGCCGATGGTGATTTTGCTCAGGGCTATGTTATCGCCCATGAAGTGGGCCACCACGTGCAGACACTGCTGGGTATTGAACCGAAAGTTCGTCAGATGCAACAGAATGCCTCACAGGCTGAAGTGAACCGTCTTTCCGTGCGTATGGAACTGCAGGCGGATTGCTTTGCCGGCGTCTGGGGCCATAGTATGCAGCAGCAGGGCGTGCTGGAGTCCGGCGATCTGGAAGAGGCGCTGAACGCCGCGCAAGCTATCGGTGACGATCGCCTGCAGCAGCAAGGACAAGGCCGCGTTGTACCGGACAGCTTTACCCACGGAACTTCTGAACAGCGCTTTACCTGGTTCAAACGCGGCTTTGACAGCGGCGATCCGGGGCAGTGCAATACTTTTGGAAAAGGCATTTAAAATATAGAGGCAGGGATGTCTGATAACACGGCGCTGAGGGCGTTAACTGAACAGATGACCCGCGAAGGCATCCGCCGTCTGCTGGTTATCAGCGGCGAGAATAGCTGGCGTCAGGCGCAAGCTTTAGCGCTACGCAACGCGTTACCCGGTGACTGGCTATGGGTAGGGGCGCAAGCCCCTGCTGAGCCGAACTGTACGCCGCAGGCGCTGCAAACATTACTAGGGCGTGAATTCCATCATGCAGTTTTTGACGCCGGGCAGGGATTTGACGCTGCGGCGTTTGCCGCCTTAAGCGGCACGCTGCTCGCCGGCAGCTGGCTGGTGTTGCTGACTCCCCCCTGGCATAGCTGGCACACGCATCCTGACGCGGATTCACTGCGCTGGAGTGACTGCGCTGACCCGATTCCAACGCCGTATTTTGTTGAACACGTCAAACGGGTCATTTCCCGTGATGGACAGGCTTTGCACTGGCAGCAGCATCAGCCTGCTACATATCCCCACTTTGCTGCTCGCGCCGACTGGCACGCGGCAACCGGTGAACCTCAGCCTGAACAGGCGCTGATTTTATCGCAGTTACTGACTATGCCTTCTGGCGTGGTTGCCGTGACGGCCGCGCGTGGTCGGGGAAAATCCGCGCTGGCGGGGCAACTGATTGCACGTATCAACGGGACTGCAATTGTTACCGCGCCTGCCAAAGCGGCAACCGATGTGCTGGCGCAATTTGCCGCAGAACGTTACCGCTTTATGGCCCCGGACGCGTTGTTAAGCAGTTCTGCAACCGCAGACTGGCTTATCGTTGATGAAGCCGCCGCAATCCCCGCGCCGCTACTGCATCAGTTAGTCGCGCGTTTTCCCCGCACGCTATTAACCACCACCGTTCAGGGCTATGAGGGAACCGGCAGAGGCTTCTTGTTGAAATTCTGCGCCCGCTTTCCCCATCTTCGACGTTTTGAGTTACAACAGCCCGTACGCTGGGCGCTGGGATGTCCGCTGGAGAAAATTGTCAGCGATGCGCTGCTGTTTGACGACGAAACGTTTACGCATGCCCCGTCGGGCGATCTCCATTTCAGTGCATTTGGACAACAGTCATGGCATGACAACCCGGCGCTGCCGGTAGCGGTATATCAACTGCTTTCCGGGGCGCACTATCGCACTTCGCCACTGGATCTGCGGCGAATGATGGACGCGCCTGGCCAGCATTTTCTCCAGGCATCGTGTGCAGACTCGGTGGCGGGCGCCGTCTGGTTGGTGGATGAAGGGGGACTGTCTTCGGAATTAAGCCAGGCCGTTTGGGCAGGATATCGCCGACCACGAGGAAATCTGGTTGCACAGTCACTGGCGGCGCACGGCGGTGATCCGTTGGCGGCAACGCTCATTGGACGGCGGGTAAGCCGAATTGCGGTTCATCCTGCTCGCCAGCGAGAAGGTATCGGGCAGCAGTTGATAATGCAGGCCCGGCGTTACTCCACGCAGTGTGACTATCTGTCCGTCAGTTTTGGGTATACGGTCGAACTCTGGCGTTTCTGGCAGCGCTGTGGTTTTGTTCTGGTGCGAATGGGCAATCACCGCGAAGCCAGCAGCGGGTGCTATACCGCCATGGCGTTACTGCCTATTAGCGAAGCGGGAAAACGCCTCGCCGGGCGCGAACACCAGCGTCTGCGGCGTGATGCGGAGATCCTTACGCAGTGGAACGGTGAGGGCATTCCGCTGGACCCGTTGAAAGAGTCTACGCTTAATGAGGATGACTGGAATGATCTGGCCGGATTTGCCTTCGCCCATCGGCCATTACTGACGTCGCTTGGCTGTCTGACTCGTCTGCTTCAGCATAGCGAGTTACCTCTCCCGGCCTTGCGGGGGCGCTTACAGGCTAAACGCAGCGATGTCGAATTGTGCCAGCAGTTGAAGATCCCCGGGCGTAAAGCACTGCTGGTCGTTCAGCGGGCCGAGGCGGCGCAGGCGCTAAAGCAGCTGGATGCTGAACGTATACAGCGGCTACAAAATCGCATTATGCAATGGCAAAATTTTCACTAACTTCTTCAATTTACTGACATGGTCATTGCGGTTAAGCGGCGTAGAATGATTCTCATCAGTTAAGGAGATCGCCATGAAACATGACCATTTTGTTGTTCAAAGTCCTGATAAACCCGCTCAACAGCTACTGCTGCTGTTTCATGGCGTCGGCGATAACCCGGTTGCCATGGGCGAAATCGGCTCCTGGTTTGCACCGCTGTTTCCGGATGCGCTCATCGTCAGCATTGGCGGGGCTGAGCCTTATGGTTCTCCTTCCGGACGTCAGTGGTTTTCGGTTCAGGGCGTAACGGAGGAGAACCGGCAGGCGCGTGTTGACGCCATTATGCCGGTCTTTATTGAAACCGTGCGCTACTGGCAAAAACACAGCGGCGTTTCACCTCAGGCTACCGCGCTGATTGGTTTTTCTCAGGGGGCGATTATGTCGCTTGAGAGTATTAAAGCCGAGCCTGGGCTGGCATCGCGGGTCATCGCCTTCAATGGTCGCTACGCCACCTTACCAGAGGTTGCAACCACGGCTACGACGGTACATTTGATTCACGGCGGTGAAGACCGGGTGATTGAGTTATCTCACGCCGTTGCTGCGCAGGAAGCGTTAATTCGCGCCGGCGGAGATGTGACGCTGGATATCGTCGAAAATCTGGGGCACGCCATTGATGAACACAGCATGCAGTTTGCGCTCGATCATCTGCGTTTTACCGTACCGAAACACTACTTTGATGAAGCGCTGAGCGGTGGTAAGCCTCACGATGATGATGTGATTGAGATGATCTGAGTAATCACAGTAGGCCGGACAAAACGCGAAGCGTTGCCATCCGGCACTTAATACCCGGTAGCGCTAATGCTTACCGGGCCTACGGGATTTATCGGCCTGGAAATTATTTCTTCGGTTGATCCTTGTTTGGCCAATCGTCGTCGTCCCACTTATCGTTAAAGTCACGATGCGGGGGAAGCTCCGGCTTATTGGCGAGATATTTCTTAGGGTCGACACGCTTGAGATCTTTAATCACGTTCAGCAATACGCCTACCAGAAACACCAACACTAAAATCCACCAGTATTTTGCCAGCCAGTCCATGCTCATTTCCTCTTACAGGAACACTCATCAGGCGACGAGTTGCTCCATGATACGTTGATACATACGGGCCAGCAGTTGCAGGTCGGCGGCATTAACGCATTCATTAATTTTATGAATGGTCGCATTGACCGGCCCAAGCTCTACTACCTGTGCCCCCATGCGGGCAATAAAACGCCCGTCGGATGTCCCGCCTGTAGTCAGTAACTGCGGTTTAATTTCATTATAGTGCTCAATGGCGTTCACTACTGCATCCACCAGTTTACCGCGTGCGGTCAGGAACGGCTGACCGGAGAGCCACCAGTCGACGGTATAACGCAGTTGGTGTTTATCCAGCAGTTCCAGCACCCTGGCTTTAATCATTTCATCGGTTAATTCGGTGCTGAAACGGAAGTTGAACTGAATAAAGAGCTCGCCCGGGATAACATTGTTGCTGCCGGTTCCTGCCTGAATATTGGCAATCTGCATGCTGGTCGCCGGGAAGAACTCGTTACCCTGATCCCACTCGATCGCCACCAGTTCATTGAGCATAGGTGCTGCGCGGTGTACCGGGTTATCAGCCAGATGCGGGTAGGCTACGTGCCCCTGCACGCCGTGAATGGTCAGGTTGCAGGTCAGTGAACCACGACGACCATTTTTCACCACGTCGCCAACGATTTCCGTGCTGGACGGCTCGCCAACCAGACAATAATCGAGGCGTTCGTTCCGCGCCATGAGCGCTTCAACCACCTTCACGGTGCCATTTTTGGCGCTGGCCTCTTCGTCAGAGGTTATCAGGAATGCCAGGCGGCCCTGATGATTAGGATGTTGGGCGACAAAGCGTTCTGCGGCCACGACCATCGCCGCCAGTGAACCTTTCATATCGGCAGCGCCACGCCCAAACAACATGCCATCGCGAATGGTCGGTTCAAACGGCGGATTAATCCAGCGATCGACATCGCCGGCAGGCACTACGTCAGTGTGACCGGCAAATGCCAGGGTCTCACCTTTACCGCGCCATGCCCAAAAATTCTGCGTGTCACCAAAATCCATTCGCTCAACGGTAAAACCTACCGCGCGCAGGCGTTCAATCATTAACGCCTGGCACCCGGCATCATCCGGGCTCAGAGAAGGACGGCGAATAAGCTGCTGAGTCAGCTCAATAACCGGGCACGACATAGATTACACCTCATTAAAAAACTGCGTATAACTGGAATCACTGAAACCAAGCAGCATAGGCTTACCCGGCGCGCAGAGCAATGGGCGTTTGATAATTGCAGGCATTTCAATCATCAACGCGGCGGCTGCGTCCGCAGTAGTGATTTGGCTACGCGTGGCTTCATCCAGTTTTCGCCAGGTGGTTCCACGCGTATTGAGCAGCGGCTCCCAACCTAATTCGCTGATAAAGGACTGTAATAGCGTGTTGTCCAGGCCGTCGACGCGATAATCATGGAAGCGGTAGTCGATCCCTCGTTCTTCTAACCAGCGTCTGGCTTTTTTAATCGTATCGCAATTCTTAATGCCGTAGAGAGTAATCATCTGAATCCTTATTGATGGAATTTGAATATTTATGCCTATGTTTTGTGAACATGAATAATACATATTGTCATTCAGGCGTTATAGAGAAATATAACATTGTTGAACAAGGGTGAATAATGATTCCTGAAAGTTCCAAAACTATCGTATAAATGAAAATCAGAATTTGCCTGTTTGCATCAGCCTGTTTTTCCATCAGAATTGTCAAAGTAGTAGATGATGTATGAATATTTCAAAATGTTGCAGTAAGTCACATAAAATTTATGGGTTTAGCGCATAGTGATCACATATACCCCAAACACGGGAGGATGTAATCACAACCATCGGTTAAATGATCTTCTTTTGATGATGATGATTTCGTAGAATGCTCATAATAATAAGAGAGGTTGTTATGATTGAACGTGAACTGGGGAACTGGAAAGACTTTATCGAAGTCATGCTTCGTAAATAATTTTCTGGAAGAAATTCATATCCTGCAAAGGATAAAAAAAGGCGACTCAACGTAAGTCGCCTTTTTTGTGTCCGATTATTCTGGGCGTGGCTTCAATGGGAAGCGTCGACGGACCAGCACAAAGAACAGGGGAACGAAGTAAATTGCCAGGATTGTGGCTGAAATCATCCCGCCCATTACGCCGGTCCCCACCGCATGTTGACCGCCGGAACCTGCGCCATTGCTGATGGCCATCGGCAACACCCCAAAGATGAACGCCAGCGACGTCATCAGAATCGGGCGTAAGCGCTGGCGACAGGCATGCAGCGTGGCATCAAGCAGATCGTGTCCTTTCTCGTTCATCTCATTGGCGAATTCAACAATCAATATCGCGTTCTTCGCTGAGAGTCCGATAACGGTTAATAACCCGACCTGGAAATACACATCGTTTTCCAGACCGCGCATCCAGGTGGCCAGCAGCGCGCCAATAACCCCCAGCGGCACGACCAGCATGACGGAGAAGGGCACCGACCAGCTCTCGTACAGCGCCGCCAGACACAGGAACACGACCAGCAGAGAGATGGCGTACAGGGCAGGGGCCTGAGAACCCGACAGTCGTTCCTGATAAGACATCGCCGTCCATTCCAGGCCAAATCCGGTCGGCAATTGGCGGACCAGCGACTCCATCACGTCCATCGCCGTACCGGTACTGACGCCGGGCGCGGCTTCACCGACAATCTCGACGGCAGAATAGCCGTTATAACGCTCCAGGCGCGGTGAGCCGGTTTCCCAGCGCGAGGTGGCAAAGGCCGAGAAAGGCACCATGCCGCCGCTATTATTGCGAACGTACCACAGGTTGATATCGTCCGGGAGCATGCGGTATTTTGCTGCCGCCTGGACGTAGACTTTCTTCACGCGGCCGCGGTCCATAAAGTCGTTAACGTAGCTGGAGCCCCAGGCCGTTTGCAATGTGTCGTTGATGTCGTCAATGGACACGCCCAGCGCCTGGGCTTTGCGCTGATCGATATCAATTTGCAATTGTGGACTGTCGTCGAGTCCGTTATGACGAACGCGGGTGAGGGACGCGTCTTTCCCGGCCAGCTCAATCAGCTTGTCGCGTGCGGCCATTAACGCGTCATGGCCTGCGCCGGCGTGATCCTGCAGTTCCATATCAAAACCAGCCGAACTTCCGAGGCCGCTTATGGCTGGAGGGCTGCTGGCGAAGACGCGAGCCTCTTTAATCTTATTAAACGCTTTGGTTGCGCGTTCGATGATGGCGAAGGAGGTCCCGGTGGTGGTGTCACGCTCATCCCAGTCTTTTAAACGCACGAACATACGCGCCACGTTTTGTCCGTTCCCGCCGGGGCCGGATCCTACCGTGGAAAAGACCGACATGATGTTGTCTTTTTCGTGGGTGAAGTAATACTTCTCTACTTCCTCTACCACTTTCAACGTTTGTTGTTGGGTGGAGCCGCTGGGGAGCTGTATCGAGGTGGTAAACATTCCGCGGTCTTCCAGCGGCAGGAAGGAAGTCGGCAGACGCAGGAACAGGAAGACCATACCGCCGAGCAGCAGAACGTAGATCAGGATCCAGCGCAGGCTGCGATGCAGGATCCGGGCAACGCCTTTTTCGTAGCGTTCGGCATTGCGGTTAAACATGCGGTTAAACCAACCGAAGAAACCGGTCTGCCCGTGTTGTTCGCCTTTATGCAGCGGTTTAAGCAGCGTGGCGCACAGCGCAGGGGTGAGGATCATCGCCACCAGAACGGACAGCACCATCGCGGAAACAATGGTAATCGAGAACTGGCGATAAATAGCCCCGGTAGTGCCGCCGAAGAAGGCCATTGGGATAAACACCGCCGACAGTACCATGGCGATACCGACCAGCGCGCCCTGGATTTGTCCCATCGATTTTCGCGTGGCTTCACGCGGTGAGAGGCCCTCCTCACTCATAATACGCTCGACGTTTTCCACTACCACAATGGCGTCATCCACCAGCAGGCCGATCGCCAGCACCATCGCAAACATGGTTAACGTGTTCACGCTATAGCCAAAGGCGTAGAGCACGGAGAAGGTACCCATCAGCACGACGGGAACGGCGATAGTGGGAATCAGCGTGGCGCGGAAATTTTGCAGGAACAGGTACATGACCAAAAATACCAGCGCGATCGCTTCCAGCAGCGTTTTTACCACGTCGATGATTGAGGCTTTTACGAAGGAGGTGGTTTCATACGCCACCTTATATTCCAGCCCGTGCGGAAAATATTGCGACAGCTCGTTCAGGCGGTTAATAACCAGGGTTGCCGTTGCCATTTCATTGGCGCCGGAGGCCAGCTTCACGCCCAGACCGGAGGCGGGATTACCGTTAAAGCGGCTGAGATAATCATACTTTTCAGCCCCCATTTCGACCGTCGCCACGTCGCCCAGTTTAACTTCCGAACCATCCTGGTTAACGCGCAGAGTAATATCGCGGAATTGATCCGGAGTCTGCAGCAGCGACTGGGCATTAATCGTCGCATTCAGCGCCTGTTTGTCCACTGAAGGCGTGCCGCCAAGTTGCCCGACGGCAATCTGCGCATTCTGTGACTCGATAGCGTCGGTCACATCTTTGGCGGTCATCTGGAAGCTGTTAAGTTTGGCCGGGTCGAGCCAGATACGCATGGAGTATTGTGAACCGTAGGCGTCGATATCCCCCACGCCGTTTATACGACTGAGCGGGTCCTGAATATTACTCGCCACATAATCGGCGATGTCCTGCTTATCCATGGAGCCATCGGTAGAGACGAAGGCGATGGTCAGAATATTGGTATCCCCGGTTTTGCGTACCGTGACCCCTTGATCCTGTACCGCCTGCGGCAGCTTACGCATTGCCGATTGCAGTTGGTTTTGCACCTGCTGTACGGCTTCATCAGGATCGGTCCCGGCGACAAAACTCAGCGTAACCGTCGCCTGGCCTGTCCCGCTGCTCTGTGATGACATATACATTAGATTATCGAGACCGGTCATATTCTGCTCGATGACCTGGGTCACGGTGTTTTCCAGCGTTTGTGCAGATGCACCAGGATAGTTGGCGGTTACCCGCACGTTGGGCGGGGCCAGATCGGGATATTGCTCAACGGGTAGCGAAAAAATAGCCAGGGCTCCTGTCAGACACAACAGGATAGCTAACACCCAGGCAAAAATGGGGCGATCGATGAAAAAATTCGCCATTAAAAGGGGACCTCGTGTTTCTGCGTATCGTTATGGGTATGACTTGCTTCACTTTAGCGGCAAGGTACGGGGCAAACGTGGAGAAAAAAAGAAGATAATGTAAATTATCATGCCCGTTTACAGCATACCTTTTGTGCCAGCGCCGTCAGACCTGGATCCAGACCCGACGGCGCTTTGCGGTTCTTTACGTTAGCTTACTGTCGGATTCAGCCGAACGAAAACTGATGCTTACCAGCGTTCCCCCACCGGAGGGCTGCGAGAAGGTCAACGTGCCGCTCAGTCTTTCCGCTCGCTCACGCATAATATTTAATCCATAGTGCCCGGTAGGCTCATGCGGTTCGCCAATGCCGATGCCGTTATCGCGAATATAAACCGTATGATTGCCATCCGGCGCGGTGACGCAACTGACGGCAATTTCGGTTGCGTTAGCATGCTTAATTGCGTTCAGCACCGCTTCACGAACAATCTGCAGCAGATGCACCTGCATTTGCGCATCCAGCGCCAGCGTAGGCAACCGGCAATCGAGCACCAGTTTAGCTGAGGTCTGATTTTGCAGTGTTTCCAGCATTTCATGCAGGGCGGAGGGTAAATCGGCCTGCTGTAAGGTCAGACGGAAGGTGGTCAGCAGCTCGCGCAGTTGACGATAGGCATCATTCAGCGCCTGAGAGAAATCCGCCATAATACTTTGCGCCGGAGCGTTATCCTCTGGAATCGAACGCTTCAGCAGCGTGAGCTGAATGCGTAGATAAGAGAGCACCTGCGCCAGCGAGTCGTGCAGTTCGCGTGCAATGGTCGCGCGCTCTTCCATTAACAACAGCTGCTGAAAATGTTTTTGCGCCTGGTTGAAGTACAACCCGCGTCCCAGCATAGAAGATACGCTGTTGAGCAGCGGGGTCGAGGCATTGACGTTTGGACTTTGCCAGTGCAGTTCGCCGTAGACGGTTTCCTGCATCGTAACCGGCAGGATTTGCATTGGCAGCTCGGGGCTTTTGGTCCCTTCACTAATCCGCCAGTTATCACCGACGGTAAGCTCCAGGAAATACGCGGCGTCATGTTCGCGAACAATCTGTAAAATATGGCGGAAGCAGTACACATCAATCTGACTGGTATTGAGCGCCTGAGAGCACTGATACAGCACCTCCAGACGGCGATTGGCTTCGTGGAGATCGTGGGTTTTCTCTGCGACCGAGGCTTCCAGTGAACGGTACAGCTTGTGTAATTCACTCGACATCTGGCTAAAGGTCTTGCCCAGCAGCCCCAGTTCGTTGGGTAAACCGGTATCCAGCGGTGGGATATCAAACTGACCGTGCTCAATATGCTGGCTGGCCATTACCAGCTTATTTAGCGGCCGCACCACCTGCTGGCGAATGCGCCGCAGGGTAAAGAAGACGAGCGTGAATATGCCAATCCCGCCTGCCAGCGAAATACCAAAAACCAGCATCACTTTGCGTTCGGCGTAATGTTGCAACGCCAGCACGAAGAGATCGATTTGATCGACATAGTTATTGATATTGGTCTGGTACCATTTTAAATCGCCATCGATCAGACGGGCGTTCATTTCCAGCCAGTTTGCATGCAGTCGTCCATAGCGACTTTTCACCGCTTGCGGTACATACCACGCATTCAGATTTTGTAATGCCGACGAGTTTAGCGCCTGCTGGAAAAGTTGGCGGTGGGCATTAAGCTGCGGGCTTTGGCTTTGCAGATCGTAACCCAGACGGTAGCTTTGCATGCGCAATGAGCCAGCAACGTTGATGGCTTCAGCATCCCGCAAGCTGCTGGTCAGCGTGAGCAACGCAATACCCGTTGAGAGAATCGACAACAGCACGATGTAGAAAAAAGCCTTGGCCAGGCTGGCCGAGACCGGACGCTTTACCGTCACTTGTGCATCCTCACACAATACACGTCGCGCCTTGATACAGCCCGAACGATACGGTGTATTTGATAAATGTTAATAAAACGCCATGAAACTGGATGGTAACTGAAACACAATTTCATATGCGATGAAATAAATTGATCTGCCACAGGTTCTGGATAAATAGTTGTGCTTCCTGGGCAAATGAACATTGCCGCTTCCTTCCGTGTCGGTTAATAACAACAGTCATATAAAGAATAAGGTTTTTGCAACCAAAAAAGAAGGAAGCCATGAATCGTTTTATTATGGTCAATAGCCAGCAGTGCCTGGGTTGCCATGCCTGTGAGGTCGCTTGCGTCATGGCCCACAATGGCGAGCAGCATGTCCTGAGCCCGCGGCATTTTCAGCCCCGAATTACCGTCATCAAGCATCAGCAACAGCGCAGTGCGGTGACCTGCCACCACTGTGAAGACGCCCCCTGCGCCAGAAGTTGCCCAAACGGGGCAATCAGCCATGATAACGACAGCGTGCAGGTGAACCCGCAAAAGTGTATTGGCTGCAAATCGTGCGTCGTGGCCTGTCCCTTTGGCACGATGCAGATCGTACTCACTCCCGTGGCTAAAGGAAAGGTGAAAGCGACAGCGCATAAATGCGATTTGTGCCAGGGGCGTGAAGAAGGCCCCGCCTGCGTGAAAAACTGTCCGGCACAGGCGTTACAGCTGGTGACGGAAAACGCGCTTACCGGCCTGTCAAAAGCGCGCAGACTGCGTACAGCCAGTCTGGAGAGTCAGCCCTGGCACAGTAGCGCTACCGATTTTGTTCAGGATGCCATCACCAAACGTGAGCAAATGCAGGCGACGCCTGCGCGTGGTGAGCCAGATAAGCTGGCGATTGAAGCCCGAAAATCCAGCTTTGAAGAGATCTATCTGCCGTTTCGCACGGCGCAGGCGGAACGGGAAGCATCCCGCTGCCTGAAATGCGGCGACCACAGTATTTGCGAATGGACCTGCCCACTGCATAACCATATTCCGCAGTGGATAGAACTGGTCAAAGCCGGGAACATCGACGCGGCGGTTGAGCTTTCTCATCAGACCAACTGCCTGCCGGAAGTGACCGGGCGCGTGTGTCCCCAGGACCGGCTCTGCGAAGGGGCATGCACGGTGCGTAACGAGCATGGCGCGGTGACTATCGGTAATATTGAGCGTTATATTTCTGACCGGGCGCTGAGCAAAGGTTGGCGACCGGACTTAAGCCACGTACAGAAAGTGGATAGGCGCGTCGCGATTATCGGCGCGGGTCCGGCAGGCCTGGCCTGTGCGGATGTGTTAGCGCGAAACGGCGTTAGCGCCACCGTATACGATCGCCATCCTGAAATCGGCGGTTTGCTGACGTTTGGCATACCGGCCTTCAAGCTGGACAAAACGCTGCTGGCGCGTCGCCGTGAAATCTTCAGCGCCATGGGCATTCATTTCGAACTTAACTGTGAAGTGGGTAGGGATGTGGCGCTGGCGACGCTGCTGGAAGAGTATGATGCCGTATTTGTGGGCGTGGGGACCTATCGTTCTATGAAGGCGGACCTGCCGAATGAAGACGCACCGGGCGTTTATGATGCGCTGCCGTTCCTGATTGCCAACACCAAACAGGTGATGGGGCTGGATGAACTGCCTGAAGAACCGTTTATCGATACCGCCGGGCTGAACGTTGTGGTGCTGGGCGGAGGCGATACGGCGATGGACTGCGTGCGTACCGCGCTGCGTCACGGGGCAAGCCAGGTTACCTGCGCCTATCGTCGTGATGAAGCCAACATGCCGGGTTCGAAAAAAGAGGTGAAAAACGCGCGCGAAGAGGGGGCGAACTTTGAGTTTAACGTCCAGCCGGTTGAGCTGGTGTTGAATGCCGATGGACGAGTCAGCGGCGTGCGTTTCTTACGTACCCAGCTTGGCGAGCCGGACGCGAATGGGCGTCGACGTCCGGTGCCGATCGCCGGGAGTGAGTTTGTTATGCCCGCAGACGCGGTGATCATGGCGTTTGGTTTCCACCCGCACGGTATGCCGTGGCTGGAGGCGCATGGCGTTAAGGTCGATAACTGGGGGCGCATTGCCGCCAACGTTGAGAGCGCGTACCGTTATCAAACCAGTAACCCGAAAATCTTTGCCGGCGGAGATGCGGTACGCGGTGCGGACCTGGTGGTCACGGCGATGGCTGAAGGGCGGCATGCTGCCCAAGGGATCGTCGACTGGCTGGGCGTAAAATCAGTCAAATCTCACTAGCCGAAGGTCAAGACAAACCCGGTTTCACGGCGTAGTATTATTTCTCACTTCTCGCCGTGGAGCCGGTATGTCGCAAAAAATTACCCTCATCAAAGATAAAGTCCTTTCTGATAACTACTTCATCCTGCGCAATATTACCTATGATCTGACCCGAAGTAACGGTGAGGTGATTCGTCACAAGCGCGAGGTTTACGATCGCGGCAACGGCGCCACAATTCTGCTGTATAACGCGGAGAAGAAAACCGTGGTGCTCATCCGTCAGTTCCGCGTCGCGACCTGGGTCAACGGTAACGAAGACGGCCAACTGATTGAAACCTGCGCCGGACTACTGGATAACGACGAACCAGAAGCGTGTATTCGTAAAGAGGCGATTGAAGAGACCGGCTATGAAGTGGGGGAAGTGCGTAAACTGTTCGAACTCTACATGTCGCCGGGCGGCGTGACGGAGCTGATCCATTTCTTTATCGCGCAATACAGCGACAGTCAGCGGGCAAATGCAGGCGGCGGTGTTGAAGATGAAGATATTGAGGTTCTGGAGTTGCCGTTCACGCAGGCGCTGGAAATGATTAAAACGGGTGAGATCCGTGACGGCAAAACGGTGCTGTTGTTGAACTACCTGCAGTCGTCGCACCTTATGGATTAACCCTGAGTATTAATATTTCTTTACAAATAGACGGCCAATCCGACGATTCTTATTGAGCCACATCAGTCGCGCAAGGAAGATACCGCTTAGGCTGTGTGTTTTAATTCCGGGGTTGTACCGTCCATGCGCTATCGCGTCATTTTCATTTTTCTGCTCGGGCTGATTCCCGTCCGTTTGCTGTGGGCCGCGCCCGCGCAGCAGGCGTTTTCTGACTGGCAGGTGACGTGTAATAACCAGAATTTTTGCGTGGCGCGCAATACCGGAGAACATCACGGCCTGGTCATGACCCTCAGCCGCAGCGCCGGGGCGCACACCGATGCGGTGTTGCGTATTGAACTGGGAGGGCTGGAGCCTTCCCATGCTAAAGAGAGCGAAATTGCGCCGCGCCTGTTACTGGATGGCGCACCGCTTGTGCTTAGCGGTGAGCACTGGCGTATTACCCCCTGGCAACTGATGACCGATGATCCGGTCACTATTAGCGCATTTTTACAAACCGTACAGGACGCGAAGGCAATAACCCTGCAAAAAGGCGCGCAGAATCTTTCACTGATCGGATTAAAAGCCGCATTGCTGTTTATCGACGCCCAGCAAAAACGCGTGGGGAGCGAAACCGCCTGGATCGAAAAAGGTGATGAGCCGCCGCTCAGCGTACCGCCAGCCCCGGCCCTGAAAGGTGTGGCTGTCATTAACCCAACGCCAACGCCCTTAACGCAGCAAGAGCGCAGTGAGCTGCTGGATTATGGTAACTGGCGCATCAATGGTATTCGCTGCTCGATCGATCCACTGCGTCGCGAGATGCGCGTCACGGCCCTGACAGATGACAAAGCGCTACTGATGATCGGCTGTGAAGCCGGGGCGTATAACACCATCGATCTGGCGTGGATTGTTTCACGCGCAAAACCGTTAACCTCCAGTGCCGTCCGTTTGAGTCTGCCATTTAAAACGGATGCCGAAAGTCGGGATATGGAACTGACCAACGCCACGTTTGACGAGAAGTCGCGGGAACTGGTCACCCTCGCCAAAGGACGAGGGTTGGCTGATTGCGGTATCCAGACGCGCTGGCGCTACGACGGACAGCGGTTTCGCCTGGCGCGTTATGCTCAGGAACCAAGTTGCGATAACTGGCATGGGCCAGATGCCTGGCCCACATTGTGGATCACGCGTTAAGCACTTTATGCGCTTTGGCGACGATGTTATCTACCGTAAAGCCGAAGAACGGGAACAATTTATCTGCCGGAGCTGATTCTCCATAACCGGTCATGCCGACAATTGCCCCCTTTAGACCGACATATTTGTACCAGTAATCGGCAATGCCTGCTTCCACCGCCACCCGGGCGCTGACGTTTGCCGGTAAGACCGATTCCCGGTACGCCTCATCCTGAGCGTCAAAAATATCGGTCGAGGGCAGGGAAACCACACGCACGTTACGACCCTCACCGGTCAGTTTTTCCGCCGCCAGCAGCGTGATTTCCATTTCTGAACCGGTAGCAATCAAAATAACATCCGGTTTACCGCCGCTGTCCTTCAGCACATATCCCCCGCGGGCAATCTGCTGCACCTGTTCAGGTGTACGCTCAACCTGCGCCAGATTTTGTCTGGAGAGGATTAGCGCCGTTGGCCCGTCATGGCGTTCGACCGCCAGCTTCCAGCCTACTGCCGCCTCAACCTGATCGCACGGTCGCCAGGTGCTGAAATTAGGCGTCAGACGCAGGCTGGCGAGCTGTTCGACGGCCTGGTGCGTAGGACCATCCTCCCCCAGACCAATCGAGTCGTGGGTATAAACCATGATTTGTCTGGCCTTCATCAACGCCGCCATGCGCGCGGCATTACGGGCATATTCGACAAACATCAGGAACGTGGCGGTGTACGGCACAAAGCCACCGTGATGGGCGATACCGTTGGCAATCGCGGTCATGCCAAACTCCCGCACGCCATAGTGGATGTAATTTCCGGCGGGATCCTCTTTAAGCGACGTAGATCCTTTCCAAATGGTCAGGTTGCTCGGCGCCAGATCCGCTGAGCCGCCAAGCAGTTCAGGCAGTATCGGCCCGTAGGCGTTCAGGGTATTTTGCGAGGCCTTACGGGTGGCGATTTTGGCCGGATTAGCCTGTAAGTCGGTAATGTACTTCTGGGTCGTTTCTTCCCACTGTTCCGGTAGCCCGCCGCTCATTCGACGGGTAAATTCAGCCGCCAGCTGCGGGTGTGCTTGTTGATACGCCGCGAATTTCTCGTTCCAGGCCTGTTGCGCTTTCTCACCTTTTTCCCGTGCATCCCACGCCCGGTAAATCTCTTTGGGGATCTCAAAAGCAGGATGGTGCCACCCCAGCTTCTGTCGGGTTAGCGCCACTTCTTCTTCGCCCAGCGCGGCGCCGTGCGCTTCTTCTTTCCCGGCTTTATTCGGTGAGCCAAAACCAATCACCGTGCGGCAGATAATCAGCGATGGCTTATCGGTAACAGCCTGCGCTTCCTGAATCGCTTTTTTCACCGCCTCAGGATCATGACCGTCAATCTCATGCACCACATGCCAGTGATAGGCCTCAAAGCGTTTCGCGGTATCGTCGGTAAACCAGCCGTCGGTTTCGCCATCGATCGAGATGCCGTTGTGATCGTAGAAGCCGATCAGTTTGCCCAGTCCCAGGGTTCCCGCCAGGGAACAAACCTCGTGGGAAATCCCTTCCATCAGGCAGCCGTCGCCCATAAACACCCAGGTATAGTGGTTAACAATCTCATGATTCGGCTGGTTAAATTGCGCCGCCAGCGTGCGTTCGGCAATCGCCAGGCCAACCGCGTTGGCTAAACCCTGACCCAGCGGGCCGGTGGTGGTTTCCACGCCCGGCGTGTAGCCGATTTCCGGGTGCCCTGGCGTCTTCGAATGCAGTTGGCGGAAGTTCTTCAACTCCTCTAACGGCAAATCGTAGCCGGAAAGATGCAGCAGACTGTAAAGCAGCATTGAAGCGTGACCATTGGACAGAATAAACCGGTCACGATCGTACCAGGTGGGATCGGTCGGGTTATGGCGGAGGAAATCATTCCACAGTACTTCGGCGATATCGGCCATTCCCATTGGTGCGCCGGGGTGGCCTGAGTTAGCTTTTTGTACGGCATCCATACTTAGCGCACGAATGGCATTGGCAAGCTCTTTACGGGTCATAGGAAATACTCCTTGAAAAGTAAAGCGTTAGATGCGTGTGTTAATTCACACTTTTGGGAAAATTGCGGGCTGCACACGCAAAAAGCATAGCAGACAAGCATGGCATTGCTGGATTAAGCAGGTAACATGGCTGTTATAAGTTGATAACAAATTCTTTCTTTGAATGGCGAGAGTTTGGGGACCTTCAAAGTTTGGGCCGCTGACTGAGGTGATAATGTGCGGCTCGTAGCATGGTTACCCGCGCCACTTTTTTGATCGACACGTGAAAGGAACAACAAGATGGATGACCAGTTAAAACAAAGCGCCCTCGATTTCCACGAATTTCCAGTACCAGGTAAAATTCAGGTTTCTCCGACCAAGCCTCTTGCAACACAGCGCGATCTTGCTCTGGCCTACTCGCCAGGCGTTGCAGCGCCGTGTCTGGAAATTGAAAAGGACCCGCTGGCGGCCTACAAATATACCGCGCGCGGCAACCTGGTTGCGGTTATCTCCAACGGTACAGCGGTGCTGGGCCTTGGCAATATCGGCGCACTGGCTGGCAAACCGGTGATGGAAGGAAAAGGCGTTCTGTTTAAGAAATTCGCCGGGATTGACGTGTTCGACATCGAAGTGGATGAGCTTGATCCGGATAAATTTATCAATGTCGTGGCGGCCCTGGAGCCAACGTTTGGCGGCATCAACCTCGAAGACATCAAAGCGCCGGAATGCTTCTACATTGAGCAAAAACTGCGCGAGCGTATGAATATACCGGTATTCCATGATGATCAGCACGGCACGGCGATCATCAGCACCGCCGCAATTCTTAACGGTCTGCGGGTGGTAGAGAAAAATATCTCTGACGTACGCATGGTGGTGTCTGGCGCAGGTGCGGCGGCGATTGCCTGTATGAACCTGCTGGTGGCGCTGGGGATGCAGAAACACAATATTGTGGTCTGCGACTCCAAAGGCGTGATTTACAAAGACCGCGAACCGAACATGGCGGAAACCAAAGCGGCTTACGCGGTAGTGGATGACGGTAAACGTACGCTGGATGACGTGATTGACGGTGCAGACATTTTCCTCGGCTGCTCCGGTCCCAAAGTGCTGACCCAGGAAATGGTCAAGAAGATGGCGCGTGCGCCAATGATCCTGGCACTCGCCAACCCGGAACCGGAAATCCTGCCGCCGCTGGCAAAAGAGGTGCGCTCGGACGCTATCATTTGTACCGGTCGTTCCGACTATCCGAACCAGGTTAACAACGTTCTCTGCTTCCCGTTCATCTTCCGTGGCGCGCTGGACGTCGGCGCTACCGCCATCAACGAAGAGATGAAACTGGCCGCGGTACACGCCATTGCTGAGCTGGCGCACGCCGAGCAGAGCGAAGTGGTGGCCTCCGCCTATGGCGACCAGGACCTGAGCTTTGGCCCGGAATACATCATCCCTAAACCGTTCGACCCGCGTCTGATTGTTAAAATCGCCCCGGCGGTAGCAAAAGCGGCGATGGACTCCGGTGTGGCAACGCGTCCGATTGCTGACTTTGACGCTTATATCGATAAGCTGACCGAATTTGTCTACAAAACCAACCTGTTCATGAAGCCGATTTTCTCCCAGGCACGTAAAGCGCCGAAGCGTGTGGTGCTGACGGAAGGGGAAGAGGCACGTGTGCTGCATGCGACTCAGGAGCTGATCACCTTAGGTCTGGCGAAGCCGATCCTGATTGGTCGTCCGAGCGTGATCGAAATGCGTATCCAGAAACTGGGACTGCAGATCAAAGCCGGCGTCGATTTTGAAATCGTTAACAATGAGTCCGATCCGCGCTTTAAAGAGTACTGGAACGAGTACTACCAGATCATGAAGCGCCGTGGTATTACCCAGGAGCAGGCGCAGCGTGCGGTGATTGCCAACACTACGGTTATCGGCGCGATCATGGTGCAGCGTGGTGAAGCCGATGCGATGATCTGCGGTACGATTGGTGACTATCATGAGCACTTCAGCGTGGTGAAAGAGGTGTTTGGTCACCGTGATGGCGTGCATACGGCCGGGGCGATGAACGCACTGCTGCTGCCAAGCGGTAACACCTTTATCGCCGACACCTACGTCAACGATGACCCAACGCCGGAGCAACTGGCTGAAATCGCCGTGATGGCGGCAGAAACCGTGCGTCGCTTTGGTATCGAACCGAAGGTGGCATTACTGTCACATTCCAACTTTGGCTCATCAAATTGTCCGTCTGCCAGCAAAATGCGTGAAGCACTGGCGCTGATTAAGGCGCGTGCGCCAGAATTGATGATTGACGGTGAAATGCACGGTGATGCCGCGCTGGTGGAAAGTATCCGTAACGACCGTATGCCGGATAGCCCACTGAAAGGCTCAGCCAATATTCTGGTGATGCCGAATATGGAGGCTGCTCGTATTAGTTACAACTTACTACGTGTTTCCAGCTCCGAAGGCGTAACGGTCGGCCCAGTGTTGATGGGGGTAGCGAAACCGGTGCACGTATTAACGCAGATCGCCTCTGTTCGTCGTATCGTTAATATGGTGGCGCTGGCCGTTGTAGAAGCTCAAACACAGCCGCTGTAATTTCACTTTAATTATTTCTGGCGCGGGTATCTCCCGCGCCTTTTTATTTTCCTTTTCTTAGTGATCCACTTCACCTTTTAAACCTGGTTGCCGAATTTTGTTATTTACTCTGACAAAAAATTGCCACGATGAGGGCAGTTTCAGCGGAGGCGGTGAGCAATGGAAAAAGAACGCATCATTCAGGAATTTGTGCCGGGGAAACAGGTCACGCTGGCGCATCTCATTGCGCACCCTGGCGAAGAACTGGCGAAAAAGATCGGCGTTCCCGAGGCGGGCGCCATCGGCATTATGACGCTGACGCCAGGCGAAACCGCGATGATTGCCGGTGACTTAGCCATGAAGGCGGCGGATGTACATATCGGCTTTCTCGATAGATTCAGCGGGGCACTGGTGATTTATGGCTCGGTAGGCGCGGTAGAAGAAGCGCTATTACAGACGGTGAGCGGTCTGGGTCGGTTATTAAATTTCACGTTGTGCAACCTGACAAAAAGTTAATCAGAGGCGGCGATGAAACGTATTGCGTTTGTCGGTACGGTGGGCGCGGGGAAAACAACGCTCTTTAATGCGCTACAGGG
Source organism: Citrobacter sp. Cc139 (assembly GCF_030334645.1). Classification (NCBI taxonomy): domain Bacteria; kingdom Pseudomonadati; phylum Pseudomonadota; class Gammaproteobacteria; order Enterobacterales; family Enterobacteriaceae; genus Citrobacter; species Citrobacter sp. Cc139. The sequence goes on along the minus strand of NZ_JAOWDM010000093.1, from coordinate 162,373 downwards.
GAATTATTCCCTCGCCAGAAAAACACAGGCCGTTGAGTTTAATGAAAATGGCGATATCGATACGCCGGGAGAATATTTTAGCCATCCGCGCTGGTACCACGCCTTAATTACCACGCTGCAGGATGTCGATACGTTGATTTATATACACGCGGCAAATGATAAAGAAAGTCGCTTACCTGCCGGGCTGTTGGATATCGGCGCCAGTAAACGACAAATCGCCGTTATCAGCAAAACGGACATGCCGGATGCCGATGTCGCCGCAACGCGACAACTACTTCGCGGGATGGGGTTTCAGGAGCCGATTTTCGAGCTCAATAGCCATGACCCGCGCAGCGTGCAGCACCTGGTGGATTATCTGACTGAGCTCAGCCAAAAGGAGGAAAGGGCAGGTGAAAAAACTCATCACAGCTAACGATATTCGTGCGGCCCACGCACGCGGCGAACAGGAAATGTCGGTTGTTCTGCGCGCCAGCATCATCACCCCGGAGGCACGCGAAGTGGCGGAGCTGCTGGGCGTCACTATCCGTGAATGCGACGAATCCGCGCCAACTGCCGCCGCTGCTGCACCGGCTGCGGCGGATGATGGCAAAACGGAGAGTCAGCGCATTCGTGAAACCATCATTGCGCAATTGCCCGAAGGGCAATTTACCGAAAGCCTGGTCGCGCAGCTGATGGACAAAGTCATGAAGGAGAAACAGTCGCTGGAGCAGGGCGGAATGCAGCCGAGCTTTAAATCGGTCACCGGCAAAGGCGGCGTCAAAGTCATCGACGGTAGCAGCGTGAAGTTTGGGCGTTTTGACGGCGCGCAACCGCATTGCGTTGGCTTAACCGACCTGGTGACCGACCAGGACGGTAGCAGCATGGCCGCCGGGTTCATGCAGTGGGATAACGCCTTTTTCCCATGGACGCTGAACTACGACGAAATCGACATGATTCTGGAAGGCGAGCTGCACGTTCGTCACGAAGGCGAAACCATGATTGCTAAAGCCGGGGACGTCATGTTTATCCCGAAAGGCTCCAGCATTGAATTTGGTACGCCATCGACGGTGAAGTTTCTGTATGTGGCCTGGCCTGCGAACTGGCAGTCCTGCTAAGGCGGATGTATGAAGGATTTCATTACCGAAGCATGGCTCAGAGCGAATCATACGCTCAGCGAAGGGGCTGAAATTCATCTCCCCGCTGACGCTCGCCTGACGCCGTCTGCCCGGGAATTACTGGAAAGCCGACATCTGCGCATTAAGTTTATCGACGAGCAGGGCAGCCTGTTTATTGATGACGAAGAACAGCAGCCGCAGCCGGTGCATGGTTTAACCAGCAGCGCTACCCATCCCCAGGCCAACTGCGAACTGTGTCATCAACCGGTGGCGAAGAAACCAGACACGCTGACGCATCTGACGGCAGACAAGATGGTAGCCAAAAGCGATCCGCGTCTGGGATTTCGCGCCGCGCTGGACAGCACCATCGCCCTGGCCGTGTGGTTGCAGATCGAGCTGGCGGAACCGTGGCAGCCGTGGCTGGCGGATATTCGCTCACGCCTGGGCAATATTATGCGCGCCGATGCTATGGACGAGTCGCTGACCGCACAAGCTATCGTCGGTTTGAGCGACGAAGATTTACACCGGCTTTCACATCATCCGCTGCGCTATCTGGATCACGATCATCTGGTACCTGAGGCCAGCCACGGACGTGATTGCGCGCTGCTGAATCTGCTGCGTACCAAAGTCCGTGAAACGGAGACGGTGGCGGCGCAGGTCTTCATCACCCGCAGTTTTGACGTTATGCGACCGGACATCATGCAGGCGCTCAACCGCCTTTCCAGTACAGTCTACGTGATGATGATTCTGAGCGTGGCGAAGCATCCGCTGACGGTTAGCCAAATTCAACAGCGACTGGGGGAGAAGCCATGATCATTGAACGTGCTCGTCAACTCGCCCAACGCTCACCTGCCCGGGTGGTGTTCCCGGATGCGCTGGATGTCCGGGTGCTGAAAGCGGCGAATTATCTGCATCAGCACGGTCTGGCGCGCCCCATTCTCGTCGCCAGTCCATTTGCCTTGCGCCAGTTTGCTCTCAGCCATCGGGTGGCGATGGATGGTATCCAGGTTATCGATCCGCAAAGCAATCTGGCAATGCGCGAAGAGTTTGCGCTGCGCTGGCTGGCCCGCGCGGGAGATAAAACGCCAGCCGATGCACTGGAAAAACTCAATGACCCATTAATGTTCGCCGCCGCAATGGTTAGCGCGGGGAAAGCGGATGTCTGTATTGCCGGCAATCTTTCGTCGACGGCAAACGTGCTGCGCGCCGGGTTACGCATTATTGGGCTACAGCCTGGCTGTAAAACGCTGTCGTCAATTTTCCTGATGCTGCCGCAGTATCTCGGACCGTCATTAGGCTTTGCCGATTGCAGCGTCGTACCCCAGCCCACCGCCGCACAGCTGGCGGATATTGCGATTGCCAGCGCGCAGACCTGGCAGGCAATTACGGGGGAAGAACCGCGCGTGGCCATGCTGTCGTTTTCAAGTAATGGCAGTGCCCGTCACCCCAACGTCGCTAACGTGCAGCAGGCCACGGAGATCGTTCGTGAACGTGCGCCGCAGCTTATGGTGGATGGCGAACTGCAATTTGATGCCGCCTTTGTTCCGGATGTCGCCGCGCAAAAAGCGCCTGCAAGTCCGTTAAAGGGCAATGCCAATGTGATGGTCTTCCCGTCGCTTGAAGCAGGCAATATTGGTTACAAAATCGCCCAGCGTTTGGGAGGTTATCGTGCAGTCGGGCCGCTGATCCAGGGGCTTGCCGCACCGCTTCATGACCTCTCTCGCGGCTGTAGCGTACAGGAAATTATCGAACTGGCGTTGGTGGCAGCAGTGCCGCGCCAGACTGACGTGAGTCGTGAAAACGCCTCGCACACACTGGTTGTTTAGGTCCCGTTCTGGACCCCTTAATGAGAGGAAAACACAATGGAAGCATTAGGAATGATTGAAACCCGGGGCCTGGTTGCACTGATTGAGGCTTCTGACGCAATGGTTAAAGCGGCACGCGTGAAACTGGTTGGCGTGAAGCAGATCGGTGGCGGTCTGGTCACTGCCATGGTCCGTGGCGACGTAGCGGCATGCAAAGCCGCAACGGACGCAGGTGCTGCGGCTGCACAGCGTATTGGCGAGCTGGTTTCCGTACATGTGATCCCGCGTCCGCATGGCGATCTGGAAGAAGTATTCCCGATCAGCTTTAAAGGCGACAGCAACGACATGTAAGTCGTCCATGTGACGCCACAGACTGCATTGCTGGCGTCACCCTCTCTCCTTTTCACATTACCTTCTGCGGAGGGTAGGGGGAGGTTTTACCTGAAATATGCCACGGAGGCGCGTATGAAACTGGCAATCGTCACAGGACAAATTGTTTGTACCGTACGCCATCAGGGGCTCGCGCACGACAAGTTGCTGATGGTGGAAATGATTGATGCCCAGGGTAATCCCGACGGGCAATGTGCTGTTGCTATCGACAGCATCGGGGCGGGAACCGGAGAGTGGGTGCTGCTGGTCAGCGGAAGCTCAGCCCGTCAGGCGCACCGTAACGAATCATCACCTGTCGATCTGTGCGTGATTGGCATTGTCGATGAAGTGGTGGCAGGTGGTCAGGTGATCTTCCATAAATAAGGCAGAAAATCATGAATCAACAGGATATTGAACAGGTTGTGAAAGCGGTACTGCTGAAAATGAAAGACAGCAGCCAACCCGTCAGTGCCGTTCAAGAAATGGGCGTTTTTGCCTCCCTGGATGACGCAGTGGCGGCAGCAAAACTGGCCCAGCAAGGGCTGAAAAGCGTCGCCATGCGCCAACTGGCTATCGCGGCGCTACGTGAGGCGGGCGAAAAGCACGCCAGAGAATTAGCGGAGCTTGCCGTTACAGAAACCGGCATGGGACGCGTAGAAGATAAATTTGCCAAAAACGTGGCGCAGGCGCGCGGCACGCCGGGAGTGGAATGTCTGTCTCCACAGGTCCTGACCGGCGATAACGGCCTGACGCTGATTGAAAATGCGCCGTGGGGCGTGGTGGCCTCGGTGACACCGTCCACCAACCCGGCCGCAACCGTTATTAACAACGCCATTAGCCTGATCGCCGCTGGCAACAGCGTGGTCTTCGCGCCGCATCCGGCGGCGAAAAAAGTTTCTCAGCGCGCCATCACCCTGCTTAACCAGGCGGTGGTCGCTGCAGGCGGTCCGGCAAACCTGCTGGTGACCGTTGCTAACCCGGACATCGAAACCGCCCAGCGGTTGTTCAAGTACCCAGGTATCGGCCTGCTGGTCGTCACCGGTGGCGAAGCCGTAGTAGATGCCGCGCGTAAACACACCAACAAACGTCTGATTGCCGCCGGTGCGGGTAACCCGCCGGTGGTGGTGGATGAAACGGCCGACCTGGCCCGCGCGGCGCAGTCGATTGTCAAAGGCGCGTCGTTTGACAACAACATCATCTGCGCCGACGAAAAAGTGCTGATTGTGGTCGACAGCGTCGCCGATGAGCTGATGCGTCTGATGGAAAGCCAGCATGCGGTGAAATTGACCGCGGCCCAGGCTGAACAGCTGCAACCAGTGCTGCTGAAAAATATCGATGAGCGCGGTAAAGGCACGGTCAGTCGTGACTGGGTAGGGCGCGACGCGGGAAAAATCGCTGCGGCGATTGGTCTGAACGTACCGGAGCAAACCCGGCTGTTATTCGTCGAAACCTCCGCGACGCATCCGTTTGCCGTCACCGAACTGATGATGCCGGTTCTGCCGGTCGTGCGAGTCGCTAACGTCAATGACGCCATTGAACTGGCGGTCAGGCTTGAAGGCGGTTGTCACCATACGGCGGCGATGCACTCACGCAACATCGACAACATGAACCGCATGGCGAACGCCATTGATACCAGCATTTTCGTCAAGAACGGGCCGTGTATTGCCGGTCTGGGACTTGGCGGCGAAGGCTGGACCACGATGACCATTACCACGCCAACAGGGGAAGGGGTGACCAGCGCGCGTACGTTTGTGCGTCTGCGTCGCTGTGTGTTGGTGGACGCCTTCAGAATTGTATAAGGAGTAAAAGAGATGGCGCACGACGAACAACGTTGGCTGACACCCAGACTGCAAAAAGCAGCCACGCTATGCAACCAGACGCCTGCTGAGAGCGAATCACCGCTATGGCTGGGCGTTGATTTGGGGACGTGTGATGTGGTGTCGATGGTCGTCGACGGTGACGGGCAGCCGGTAGCGGTTTGCCTCGACTGGGCCGATGTCGTGCGCGATGGCATCGTCTGGGATTTCTTCGGCGCAGTAACCATTGTTCGTCGCCATCTCGATACGCTTGAGCAACAACTGGGTTGTCGATTTACCCATGCGGCAACCTCATTTCCACCGGGCACGGACCCACGTATCTCCATCAACGTACTGGAGTCAGCCGGACTTGAAGTGAGTCATGTGCTCGACGAGCCGACCGCCGTGGCGGATCTGTTGCAGCTCGATAACGCTGGCGTGGTGGATATCGGTGGCGGCACCACCGGGATAGCCATTGTTAAGCAGGGCAAAGTGACGTATTCCGCCGATGAAGCGACCGGCGGGCACCACATTTCTCTGACGCTGGCCGGGAACCGCCGTATCCAACTGGAAGAAGCCGAACAGTACAAACGCAGCAACGGTCAGGAGATCTGGCCGGTGGTGAAGCCAGTCTACGAAAAAATGGCGGAAATCGTGGCTCACCATATTGCCGGGCAGGGTGTCACCGATTTATGGCTGGCCGGCGGTTCCTGCATGCAGCCGGGCGTGGATGAGCTGTTCCGTAAGCGCTTCCCGGAACTGCAGGTGCATTTACCTCAGCACAGCCTGTTTATGACCCCGCTGGCGATTGCCAACAGCGGAAAAGAAAAAGCGGAAGGAATCTATGCAAGCTGAATTGCAGACCGCGCTCTTTCAGGCATTCGATACCCTGAATCTGCAACGCGTAAAAACGTTTAGCGTTCCACCGGTCACCCTTTGTGGGCTGGGAGCGCTCAGTACCTGCGGACAGGAAGCACAAACGCGCGGACTGACGCACATGTTTGTCATGGTCGACAGCTTCCTGCATCAGGCGGGAATGACCGCCGCACTGGAACGCAGCCTGGCGATGAAAGGTGTGGCGATGACGCTGTGGCCGTGCCCGGTGGGCGAACCGTGCATTACGGATGTCTGCGCCGCGGTCGCGCAACTGCGTGAATCGAAGTGCGACGGCGTGGTGGCCTTTGGCGGAGGTTCCGTACTGGATGCCGCTAAGGCAGTGGCGTTGCTGGTGACTAATCCTACGCAGACCCTGGCTGACATGACCGAGCGCAGCGCGTTACGCCCGCGCCTGCCGCTGATTGCCGTACCGACTACCGCCGGAACGGGGTCGGAAACCACTAATGTCACGGTGATTATCGACGCCGCGACCGGACTTAAAAAAGTGCTGGCGCATGCGTCTCTGATGCCGGACGTGGCGATTCTTGATGCAGCGCTAACGGAAGGTGTGCCCGCGCACGTTACGGCGATGACGGGTATTGATGCGCTGACGCATGCCGTTGAAGCGTATAGCGCCCTGAACGCGACGCCGTTTACCGACAGCCTGGCGATTGGCGCGATTGCGATGATCGGTAAATCGCTGCCGAAGGCCGTCGGCTATGGGCAGGATCTGGCGGCGCGGGAGAGTATGCTGCTGGCCTCCTGTATGGCCGGGATGGCGTTTTCCAGCGCCGGGCTGGGCCTGTGTCATGCGATGGCGCACCAGCCGGGCGCTACGCTGCATATCCCGCACGGACAGGCTAACGCCATGTTGCTGCCCACGGTAATGGGGTTCAACCGCATGGTGTGTCGCGAGCGTTTCAGCCATATCGGGCGGGCGTTAACCAACAAGAAGGCGGACGATCGCGATGCCATCAACGCCGTCAGCGAGCTGATTAGCGAAGTGGGCCAGACCAAACGGCTCTCTGACGTTGGGGCAAAGCCCGAGCATTACAGCGCATGGGCTGACGCCGCGCTGGAGGATATTTGTATTCGCAGTAACCCTCGCACCGCCACGCAGGCGCAGATTATCGACCTGTACGCGGTTGCCGGGTAATGCCTGTAGGCCGGATAAGGTGCTCGCACTGCCATCCGGCAATAACACGGCGTTAATGCCGGAAGCGACGGAAACGTCTTATCCGGCCTACAAATCACAAATGACAGGGAGTAGGGGCTATGGGAATTAACGAAATCATCATGTACATCATGATGTTCTTTATGCTGATTGCCGCCGTGGACAGGATCCTGTCGCAGTTCGGCGGTTCAGCGCGCTTCCTCGGTAAATTCGGTAAGAGTATTGAGGGATCGGGCGGTCAGTTTGAAGAAGGTTTTATGGCGATGGGCGCGTTGGGCCTGGCGATGGTCGGTATGACCGCACTGGCGCCGGTACTGGCGCATTTGCTCGGACCGGTGATTATTCCGCTGTACGAAATGCTGGGCGCGAACCCGTCGATGTTTGCCGGAACGCTGCTGGCGTGCGACATGGGCGGCTTCTTCCTGGCGAAAGAACTGGCGGGCGGCGACGTTGCGGCGTGGCTGTACTCTGGCCTGATCCTTGGGGCGATGATGGGGCCGACTCTGGTGTTCTCTATTCCGGTTGCGCTGGGGATTATTGAACCGTCTGACCGTCGTTATCTGGCGCTGGGCGTGCTGGCCGGTATCGTCACCATTCCGATTGGCTGTATCGCGGGGGGATTGGTCGCGATGTACTCCGGCGTCGAAATCAACGGGCAGCCGGTGGAGTTTACCTTCGCGCTGATCCTGATGAACATGATCCCGGTGATCATCGTTGCTGTGCTGGTGGCGCTGGGGCTGAAATTTATCCCGGAAAAAATGATCAACGGTTTCCAGATCTTCGCGAAATTTCTGGTGGCGCTGATCACCCTCGGTCTGGCGGCGGCAGTCATCAAATTCCTGCTTGGTTGGGAGCTGATCCCGGGTCTGGACCCTATCTTCATGGCGCCGGGCGACAAGCCGGGTGAAGTAATGCGCGCCATCGAAGTTATCGGTTCTATCTCCTGCGTGCTGCTGGGGGCGTACCCGATGGTGCTGCTGCTGACCCGTTGGTTTGAAAAGCCGCTGATGAGCGTCGGTAACCTGTTAAAAGTTAATAATATTGCGGCTGCTGGCATGGTGGCGACGCTGGCCAACAACATCCCGATGTTCGGCATGATGAAGAATATGGATACCCGCGGGAAAGTGATCAACTGCGCCTTTGCGGTCTCCGCGGCCTTCGCCCTGGGTGACCACTTAGGTTTCGCCGCCGCCAACATGAACGCCATGATCTTCCCGATGATTGTCGGCAAGCTGATTGGCGGCGTAACGGCGATTGGCGTGGCTATGCTGTTGGTACCGAAAGATGAAAACGTGCCAGCAGAAGTGGAAACCAACCCGGAGGCGCAATCGTGAACACTCGCCAGCTACTGAGCGTCGGTATCGATATCGGCACCACCACCACTCAGGTGATCTTCTCGCGCCTTGAGCTGGTTAACCGTGCGGCAGTGTCGCAGGTGCCGCGCTACGAATTCATCAAACGCGAAATTAGCTGGCAAAGCCCGGTGTTCTTTACCCCTGTTGATAAGCAGGGCGGGTTGAAAGAGGCCGAACTTAAGGCACTGATCCTTGCCCAGTATCAGGCGGCGGGCATCGCACCTGAGACCGTTGATTCCGGCGCGATCATCATCACCGGAGAAAGCGCCAAAACCCGTAACGCCCGCCCGGCGGTAATGACGCTCTCCCAGTCGCTGGGGGACTTCGTGGTTGCCAGCGCCGGTCCGCATCTGGAGTCGGTGATCGCCGGTCACGGCGCGGGGGCGCAAACGCTGTCTGAGCAGAAGTTGTGCCGTGTACTGAATATCGACATCGGTGGCGGGACGTCGAACTATGCGCTGTTCGACGCCGGAAAAGTCAGTGGTTCGGCCTGTCTGAACGTCGGCGGGCGACTGCTGGAAACCGACGGTCAGGGGCACGTGGTGCACGCGCATCAGCCGGGACAGATGATTGTTGATGACGTATTTGGTCCAGGCTTTGACGCCCGAACCCTCAATGCGGCGCAACTGGTTGCGGTGGCGCGACGTATGGCGGCGCTGATTGTGGAGGTGATTGACGGCACGCTTTCACCGCTGGCGCAGGCGCTGATGCAAACCGGTCTGCTGCCTGCGGGCGTGAAGCCGGAAGTGATTACGTTGTCCGGCGGGGTAGGCGAGTGCTACCGCAACCAACCTGCCGATCCGTTCTGTTTTTCCGACATTGGACCGCTGCTCGCCACGGCGCTGCATGAACATCCGCGCCTGCGTGAGATGAACGTGCAGTTCCCGGCGCAAACCGTGCGTGCCACGGTGATTGGTGCCGGGGCGCATACGCTGTCGCTTTCGGGCAGCACCATCTGGCTGGAAGGCGTGGCACTTCCGCTGCGCAATCTGCCGGTGGCGATTCCGGTTGATGAGGCTGATTTGGTGGCCGCCTGGCAACAGGCGTTAATGCAGCTCGATCTGGATCCGCAAACGGACGCCTACGTGCTGGCGTTGCCCGGTTCTCTGCCGGTGCGCTACGCCGCGCTGTTAACGGTAATTGATGCGCTGCTGGCTTTTGTCGCGCGCTATCCAAATCCGCATCCCCTGCTGGTGGTAGCCGAGCAGGATTTTGGTAAAGCCCTGGGCATGCTGTTACGCCCACAGTTACAGCAACACCCGCTGGCGGTCATCGATGAGGTGGTTGTCCGGGCGGGGGACTATATCGACATTGGTACGCCTCTTTTTGGCGGATCGGTTGTGCCGGTGACGGTGAAATCACTCGCATTTCCTTCCTGAGGGAACGACTTATGAAACTAAAGACCACATTGTTCGGCAATGTTTATCAGTTTAAGGATGTTAAAGAGGTGCTGGCCAAAGCCAACGAACTGCGTTCGGGGGATGTGCTGGCAGGGGGAGCTGCAACCAGTTCACAGGAACGCGTGGCAGCCAAGCAGGTATTGTCGGAAATGACGGTAGCGGATATCCGCAATAACCCGGTGATTTCCTATGAAGAGGACTGCGTGACGCGTCTGATTCAGGATGACGTCAATGAAACGGCCTATAACCGCATCAAAAACTGGAGTATCAGCGAGCTGCGCGAGTACGTGCTGAGCGATGAAACCTCCGTTGATGACATCGCGTTTACGCGCAAAGGGTTAACGTCGGAAGTGGTCGCTGCGGTAGCAAAAATCTGCTCCAACGCGGACCTGATCTACGGCGGCAAGAAAATGCCGGTGATCAAAAAGGCTAACACCACCATCGGTCTGCCGGGCACCTTTAGCTGCCGTTTGCAGCCGAACGACACCCGTGACGACGTGCAGAGTATTGCGGCGCAAATCTATGAAGGGCTGTCTTTCGGGGCGGGCGATGCGGTGATCGGCGTAAACCCGGTAACGGATGACGTGGAAAACTTAAGCCGCGTGCTCGATACCGTGTACGGCGTTATCGATAAATTCAACATTCCGACCCAGGGCTGCGTACTGGCGCACGTTACCACCCAGATTGAAGCGATTCGTCGCGGTGCGCCGGGTGGATTGATCTTCCAGAGTATCTGCGGCAGCGAGAAAGGCTTAAAAGAGTTCGGTGTTGAGCTGGCAATGCTCGATGAAGCGCGCGCAGTTGGCGCTGAATTCAACCGTATCGCCGGGGAAAACTGCCTTTACTTCGAAACCGGACAAGGGTCGGCGCTCTCCGCTGGCGCAAACTTCGGCGCCGATCAGGTAACAATGGAAGCGCGTAACTACGGGCTGGCGCGCCACTACGATCCGTTCCTGGTGAATACCGTCGTGGGCTTTATCGGGCCGGAGTATCTCTACAACGACCGTCAGATCATTCGCGCCGGTCTGGAAGATCACTTTATGGGCAAGCTGAGCGGCATCTCAATGGGCTGCGACTGCTGCTACACCAACCATGCTGATGCTGACCAGAACCTTAACGAAAACCTGATGATTCTGCTCGCCACCGCTGGCTGCAACTACATCATGGGCATGCCGCTCGGCGACGACATCATGCTCAACTATCAGACCACCGCATTCCACGATACCGCGACCGTCCGCCAGTTGCTGAACCTGCGCCCGTCGCCGGAATTTGAACGCTGGCTGGAAACCATGGGCATTATGGCAAACGGTCGCCTGACCAAACGGGCGGGCGATCCGTCACTGTTCTTTTGATGATGCGGGGATGAAACACGATGGATCAAAAACAGATTGAAGAAATTGTACGCAGCGTAATGGCGTCAATGGGTGAGTCTCAACCGCAGGCTCAAGAACCGTCAGCACCAGCAAAATGCAGCACTACGCAGTGCGCCGCGCCGACTGGTGAAAGTTGTGCGATGGACTTAGGTTCAGCCGAAGCCAAAGCGTGGATAGGCGTTGAGAATCCGCACCGCGCAGAGGTGTTGACTGAACTGCGGCGCAGTACCGCGGCGCGTGTATGTACCGGCCGCGCCGGTCCTCGTCCGCGAACCCTGGCGCTGCTGCGCTTCCTGGCCGACCACTCGCGTTCAAAAGATACGGTATTAAAAGAAGTGCCGGAAGAGTGGGTAAAAGCGCAGGGACTGCTGGAAGTACGCTCGGAAATCAGCGACAAAAACCTGTATCTGACGCGCCCGGATCTTGGCCGTCGTCTGAGCGCGGAAGCCATTGATGCGCTGAAATCGCAGTGTGTGATGAACCCGGATGTGCAGGTGATTATCTCTGATGGCCTGTCTACCGACGCTATCACCGCTAACTACGAAGAGATTCTGCCGCCATTGTTGTCGGGCTTAAAACAGGCCGGACTGAAGGTCGGGACCCCGTTCTTCGTTCGCTATGGTCGCGTGAAAATCGAAGATCAGATTGGCGAGCTGCTGGGCGCGAAAGCGGTGATCCTGCTGGTGGGGGAACGGCCGGGTCTCGGTCAGTCGGAAAGTCTCTCCTGCTACGCCGTCTATTCGCCGCGCGTTGCGACGACCGTAGAAGCTGACCGTACCTGTATCTCGAACATTCACCAGGGCGGTACGCCACCGGTTGAAGCAGCGGCGGTAATTGTGGATTTGGCCAAGCGCATGCTGGAGCAAAAAGCCTCCGGCATCAATATGACCCGTTAAGGAGGCATCATGCCAGCATTAGATTTGATTAGACCTTCAGTCACCGCAATGCGCGTGATTGCCTCGGTAAATGACGGTTTTGCCCGTGAGCTTAAGTTACCGCCACATATCCGTAGCCTCGGACTCATCACAGCAGACTCTGATGACGTGGCGTATATTGCCGCAGACGAAGCGACAAAACAGGCGATGGTGGAAGTGGTTTATGGCCGCTCGCTGTATGCCGGGGCGGCGCATAGTCCCTCTCCAACCTCGGGCGAAGTACTGATTATGCTCGGTGGACCCAACCCGGCTGAAGTTCGCGCGGGTCTGGACGCGATGGTGGCCAACATTGAAAGCGGCGCAGCGTTCCAGTGGGCGAATGACGCAGAAGATACCGCTTTCCTGGCGCACGTGGTTTCGCGTACCGGTTCGTATCTTTCCGCGACGGCGGGATGCCGACTTGGCGATCCGATGGCGTATCTGGTGGCGCCGCCGCTGGAAGCAACATTTGGTATTGATGCGGCGCTGAAATCTGCCGATGTACAACTGGTGACCTACGTGCCACCGCCGTCAGAAACCAACTATTCAGCAGCGTTTTTGACCGGTAGCCAGGCCGCTTGTAAAGCCGCATGTAACGCCTTTGCCGATGCCGTTCTGGATATTGCCCGTAATCCAATCCAGCGCGCGTAAGAGAGGTTGTGATGATCAATGCACTGGGATTACTGGAAGTGGATGGCATGGTGGCTGCCGTAGACGCGGCGGATGCCATGCTGAAAGCCGCGAACGTACGTCTGCTGAGCCACGAAGTGCTCGATCCTGGCAGGCTGACGCTGGTGGTGGAAGGCGATCTGGCGGCGTGCCGCGCAGCGCTTGATGCCGGCAGCGCCGCCGCAGCGCGTACGGGCCGTGTTATCAGCCGTAAAGAGATAGGCCGACCGGACGATGACACCCAGTGGCTGATCGGCGGTTTTAAGCGCCAGCCGAAGAAACCAGAACAGAAGCCAGATGTAAAAACAGACGTAAAAGCAGAGAAGACGCAGGACGCCCCGTTGACGTCTGAATCCTCTGCACAACTTCTGACGCTGTTGGCATCGGTCCGTCAAGGAATGACGGCAGGGGAAGTGGCTGCCCACTTTGGCTGGTCACTTGATGAAGCCAGAAAGGCGCTGGAACAGCTCTTTTCTGACGGAGCGTTGCGTAAACGTAGTAGTCGCTATCGCTTAAAAAATTAACCTGTCGGAGGGCCGGGGGCTTCCCTGAAGCTTCCGGCTTAAAAGATCATGAAAAAGAACCGTACTGCAAACTTGCACCATCTTTATCATGAAGCACTACCCGAAGACGTTAAACTTACGCCGAAAGTAGAGGTGGACAACGTTCACCAGCGGCGAACAACGGATGTATATGAACACGCGCTGACGATTACCGCCTGGCAGCAGATTTACGACCAGCTGCATCCGGGAAAATTTCATGGCGAGTTCACGGAAATCCTGCTCGACGATATTCAGGTTTTCCGTGAATACACCGGACTCGCGCTTCGCCAGTCATGCCTTGTCTGGCCGAACTCGTTCTGGTTTGGTATTCCGGCCACGCGCGGCGAACAGGGATTTATTGGCGCCCAATGTCTGGGCAGTGCTGAAATTGCCACCCGTCCAGGCGGGACGGAGTTTGAACTGAGTACGCCGGATGATTACACTATTCTGGGGGTTGTCATTTCGGAAGAGGCGATTGCCCGTCAGGCCAACTTCCTGCATAACCCGGAAAGGGTGCTGCATATGCTGCGTAACCAGTCGGCGCTGGAAGTCAAAGAACAGCACAAAGCCGCGCTATGGGGCTTTGTGCAGCAGGCGCTGGCGACGTTTAGCGAGAATCCGGAAAACCTGCGTCAACCTGCGGTACGCAAGGTATTGGGCGATAACCTGTTGCTGGCGATGGGGACTATGCTGGAAGAAGCGCAGCCGATCATAACCGCTGAGAGCATCAGCCATCAGAGCTATCGTCGTCTGTTGTCACGTGCGCGCGAATATGTGCTGGAAAACATGTCTGAGCCGCTGACCGTGCTCGATTTGTGTAACCAACTGCACGTTAGTCGCCGGACGTTGCAAAACGCCTTTCACGCGATCCTGGGTATTGGTCCGAATGCCTGGTTAAAACGTATTCGCCTGAACGCCGTGCGTCGCGAGCTGATAAGCCCGTGGTCGCAGAGTACGACGGTGAAAGATGCCGCCATGCAGTGGGGATTCTGGCATTTAGGGCAGTTTGCTACCGACTACCAGCAGTTGTTTGCGGAAAAACCGTCGTTGACGCTGCATCAGCGTATGCGGCAGTGGGCGTGATAAGATTATGGTGCCGGATGCGACGCTTTGCGTCTTATCCGGCCTACGGATTGTAGACCGGATAAGCGTCGCGCCATCAGGCAATTACACCCAGTCGCGGACCTGAATAAACTTGCTAAGGGCAGCTTCCGGGCTGTTCGCTTCCGGCTGCCAGTCATACTCCCAGCGCACCAGCGGCGGCATCGACATCAGAATTGATTCCGTGCGCCCGCCGGTTTGTAAACCAAATAACGTGCCGCGATCCCACACCAGGTTAAATTCGACATAGCGCCCGCGACGATAAAGCTGGAAATCACGCTCGCGCTCGCCCCAGTTCATCGCTTTACGTCGCTCAACAATGGGCAGATACGCCTCGGTGTAACCTTGCCCCACCGCCTGCATAAAGGCGAAGCAGTGGTCGAAACCCGGCGTATTCAAATCATCGAAAAACAACCCGCCAATGCCGCGCTGCTCGTTGCGGTGTTTAAGGAAGAAGTAGTCATCGCACCACTTTTTGTAACGGGGATAAACGTCATCACCGAACGGCTGACACAGATCCCGCGCCGTACGGTGCCAGTGTACCGCATCCTCTTCAAAGCCGTAGTAGGGCGTTAAGTCAAAGCCGCCGCCAAACCACCAGACTGGGTCGGCGCCCGGTTTTTCCGCGATAAAAAACCGCACGTTGGCATGACTGGTCGGAATGTAGGGATTGAGTGGATGCACCACCAGCGAGACGCCCATGGCTTCAAAGCTGCGTCCGGCAAGCTCTGGTCGATGGGCGGTGGCCGAGGCCGGCATCGCGTCGCCGTGGACGTGAGAGAAATTGACGCCCGCTTGCTCGAAAATACCGCCGTTACGCAGCACCCGACTGCGCCCGCCGCCGCCTGCTTCACGCTGCCAGCTATCTTCAACAAACTCGGCGCCGTCTACGGCGGATAATTGCTGGCAAATATCATCCTGCAGGCTAAGCAGAAACTGTTTTACGCGCTGTGCATCGGGCTTCATGATTAACGTTTCTTCGAGTGTGCTTTCTGGTTATCAAACCAGTGGAAATAGCTGATGATGCCATTGGCGATAGCGGTAGCAATTTTTTGACGAAATGCCGCCGTACCCAGCAGACGTTCTTCTTCCGGATTAGTAATGAACGACGTTTCGACCAGTACCGAAGGAATTGAGGGTGATTTTAGCACCACGAAGGCGGCCTGTTCCGTGCTGCGACTGTGCAGACGGTGTACTGGTTTGATCTTTTTAAGAATATGCGAGCCTAACGTCAGGCTGTTTTTAATGGTATCGGTTTGCACCAGATCGAACAGCACCTGCTGCAACAAGTGATCTTTATCGGTGGTTTTTTTCCCGGCGACTTCATCGGCGCGGTTTTCGCGATCGGACAGATACTTCGCCATAGCGCTACTGGCGCCGCGATTTGACAGCGCGAAGACCGATGCGCCCGCGGCGCTCGGATTGGTAAAACCGTCGGCGTGAATCGACATAAACAGATCGGCCCCATGTTTGTGGGCGATCTCGACGCGATCGTAAAGCGGAATAAATGTATCGCCGGAGCGGGTCAGGCGCGCATCAATCCCCTGATTGCGCAGAATAGAGCGTACGTTTTTGGCAATCGCCAGTACCACGTGCTTTTCTTTCGAACCGTTGCGTCCAATTGCGCCGGTATCTATCCCTCCATGACCCGGATCAAGGACAACCACGCGTTTAGCGCCTGATTTTTTCGCTTTCGGTTTGCTGTGTCCATTACTGGTTTTTAGCGCTTCTTCTTTAGCGATGGCTTGCGACATGCCTGACAGCGTCAGGGCGGCCAGCCCGGCTTTCAGCACCTGGCGGCGCGATGTGAGTGTTTTTAGTGGTTTAAAAGTGCTCATACGGCCTGAGTTGTAAAAAAAGGTTCCAGACGTTATATCGTATCGCGTAGTCCGTTGCGACGGATCGGGATAAGAATTGTTTTACTTTTCATTTCAATACGTGACAATTCCGTATTATGCCATTTTTTCCGCCGCTTCGCGTCAGATATTGGCTAAATCAGCCGTTCGCGCCATAATCGCTTTTTAACGTCCTGAAAAGGTAACCAATACCATGGAAATACGCGTTTTTCGCCAGGAAGATTTCGAAGAGGTGATCACCCTCTGGGAGCGCTGTGATTTACTGCGTCCATGGAATGACCCGGAAATGGACATTGAGCGTAAAGTAAATCATGACGTCAGCTTGTTCCTGGTCGCTGAAGTGAACGGCGAGGTAGTCGGTACAGTGATGGGCGGATACGACGGTCATCGCGGCTCGGCCTATTACCTGGGCGTGCATCCTGAGTTTCGCGGTCGCGGCATCGCCAATGCGCTGCTTAACCGACTGGAGAAAAAGCTCATCGCCCGCGGGTGTCCGAAGATTCAAATCATGGTGCGTGAGGATAATGATCTGGTGTTGGGGATGTATGAACGCCTGGGCTATGAACATGCGGATGTACTCAATCTCGGTAAGCGCTTGATCGAAGATGAAGAGTACTGAATTTCACCCCGCCGACTATGACGGTCACGGGCGTCTGCGCCTGCCTTTTCTGTTCTGGTGCGTATTGCTGCTGCAGGCACGCACCTGGGTACTGTTTGTGATTGCCGGCTCTTCCCGGGAGCAGGGCAATACGCTACTGAATCTGTTTTATCCCGACCATAACGCGTTCTGGCTGGGGTTGCTCCCCGGCGTTCCCGCGGTGGTGGCTTTTTTACTCAGCGGGCGGCGTTTTGCGTTTCCTGTTTTGTGGCGCTGGCTGCGCGGATTGCTGATTCTCGCGCAACTGGTGCTGCTTTGCTGGCAACCGGCGATGTGGCTGGCAGGCGATCCTGTCAACGGCATCGGACTGGCGCTGCTGGTTGCGGATATCGTCGCGCTGGTCTGGCTGTTAACCAATCAACGTCTGCGCGCCTGTTTTTCCCTTGAGAAAGAATAACGGCACTTTTTGGCGAAACCGGACTCCAAGCAACGTTGATAAATAAGGAAGGAAGTGAAATGAAATCACTGCGTTTGACTTTATGCGCGATGCCGCTGCTATTGACCGGGTGTTCCACGCTGTCGTCGGTGAACTGGTCTGCCGCCAATCCGTGGAACTGGTTCGGTTCTTCAACGCAGGTCACTGAGCAGGGCGTCGGCGCGTTAACTGGCGCTACGCCGCTGGATGAAAAAGCTATTGCTGATGCCCTGGACGGTGATTACCGCCTGCGCAGCGGGATGAAGACTGATGACGGTAATGTGGTGCGCTTCTATGAAGCGATGAAAGATGACAAGCTGGCAATGGTCATCAATGGCAGTCAGGGAACCATCAGCCGTATTGATGTCCTGGACAGCGATATTTCATCAGACGCGGGTGTCGAAATCGGTACACCGTTTAGCGACCTTTACACCAAAGCCTTTGGTAATTGCCAGAAAGCAACCGGCGATGACAGCGCGAACATTGAATGTAAAGCTGAAGGAAGTCAGCATATTAGCTATATTTTTTCCGGCGAATGGAGCGGGCCTGAGGGCTTAATGCCATCGGACGATACGCTGAAAACGTGGAAAGTCAGCAAAATAATCTGGCGGCGTTAATTTGCGTCTGAACAAATCGACTTGCTAAAAAAACAGGTAGAATAGCGCCAATCAATGCCACGAGGTCGTGGCATCTTTTTTTCAGGAGGAACAATGTCTCAGGTTCAGAGTGGCATTTTGCCAGAACATTGCCGTGCGGCGATTTGGATTGAAGCCAATGTTAAAGGCGACGTTGAGGCCCTGCGTGCGGCCAGCAAAATCTTTGCCGATAAACTGGCGACCTTTGAAGCGAAGTTCCCGGATGCGCATTTGGGCGCGGTTGTGGCTTTCGGCAACAACACCTGGCGTGCATTAAGCGGCGGCGTTGGGGCGGAAGAGTTAAAAGACTTTATCCCTTATGGTAAAGGCCTGGCGCCGGCTACCCAATATGACGTGCTGATCCATATACTCTCTCTGCGTCATGACGTGAATTTCTCCGTCGCGCAGGCGGCAATGGAAGCATTTGGTGACTGCATTGACGTTAAAGAAGAGATCCACGGTTTCCGTTGGGTTGAAGAACGTGATCTCAGCGGCTTTGTTGACGGTACGGAAAATCCGGCTGGTGAAGAAACGCGCCGTGAAGTCGCGGTGATCAAAGATGGCGTGGATGCTGGCGGCAGCTATGTGTTTGTGCAGCGTTGGGAACATAACCTGCAGCAGCTTAACCGCATGAGCATTCACGACCAGGAAATGATGATTGGTCGTACCAAGGAAGCCAACGAAGAGATCGACGGTGATGACCGTCCGGTTACCTCTCACCTGAGCCGCGTCGATCTCAAAGAAGATGGTAAAGGGCTGAAAATTGTGCGCCAGAGTCTGCCATACGGCACGGCCAGCGGCACGCACGGTCTCTATTTCTGCGCTTACTGCGCACGTCTGCATAATATTGAGCAGCAACTGCTAAGCATGTTCGGTGACACTGACGGTAAGCGTGACGCCATGCTGCGTTTCACCAAGCCGGTAACCGGCGGCTATTACTTTGCTCCGTCGCTGGACCGACTGATGGCACTGTAATGTCGCACTATTATTAAGCAGCATTGCCCGCGGGCAATGCTGAACAGATTAAAACGGTGATACCACAACGGCTTCTGTAATAAGGAGCCGTTTTTTTTACACCCCATAAACTGCGTTTTCTTACATAAATAATATCAATGATTCTTGGAATTGCTTTTACATGAATGAATTTTCTTTCATCTAAAAAACAAGCGTGCGGCATGTTTTATATTATTTAGAATTCAAACGGATAAACTAAAGGCTTCGCTCAGGGGGGAGTGTTGTTTTTGTGACTGATATTATTTTGGTGAATGAAAATGAATTTATTTATATTGTTTGTTGTATTGGTTTTTTCTTAAAACGCAATGAGTGAGTATTTTTTCTTTTTTTTGATGAATATAATGTCCGCTGAGGAATGATTAATTTATTTTATATGGTGCTTTTATGGAAGAGAGTAACCCATGGCCAACATTCGTTGATGCATTTTCAACGGTTTTATGTATTTTTATATTTCTGATGTTAGTTTTCGTACTTAACAGTATGTTAATCATGTATGAAAGCTCTAAAAAACGTTATGAAGCCCCTTTACTGGCTGAACAAACTGTTCAGCCAGTAGCCTCCTCGGTAAGTGGTAGCGGAGCCAGCAGTGGTGCTGTCAGCACAACACCCAATCAAACCCGTACGGTCGATCAAACACAGCCAGTTGAAGCAACTGCGGCAGGCGCTAATAAAAATCGTAGCCAGGATGCTGAGGCTGATATGTTGGCCGCTTCTTCTGCTTCTGCTTCTGCTTCTGCTTCAACTTCAACTTCAACTTCAACTTCAACTTCAACTTCAACTTCAACTGATGCTGGCGCTGCTACCGGTACAGATTTCGCCACCGCCTCTGATTCTACTGCCGCTTCAGCAGCATCTCCTGCAGACGAGTCAGAGCAAGCGGGCCGTGAAGATAAAAAAAGTGACGTGATTAGACTGGCCGACAACCAAACGGCCACCTCGATTAAAGGGCAAACTTCCGGTCAATTCGATACCTCGAAAGCGAACCCATCCTGGGAGACTCAGGGCAATCAGTTCATTGTTCATTTCAAATCAATGGAGCAAGGCTATCCGCAAGAAATCATTGATGAGATGGCTAAATGGTTTGGCACAGATAAACCGGTCAGCATTGTGGTTTATGCCTATGTCAGTCCCTCCATCGCTATTTCAGATGCGATGCGTCTGGCCTACGAGCGCGGTGTGATCCTGCTAAAGGTCGTCAAAAGCAAATATCCTAACACGGAAGTTTCTATCTCAGTCGTTAATGATGCAACAACGTTGACGAATAGTGCCGTCATTACCAAGAGTGAATGATAAATAATGAATAACTTAAAGCGGTATCATGCATTTATTATTGCATTAGTGTTCGCATTTCTGCCTGTTATTTTGCTGTGTATTCCCGGCTTACGCGCCTATGTTTTTGAAACATGGCATGTCGCGGCATTCTACAGTTCCATCATTATTATTATGTATCTGACCGGTACATTTATTGTTATTTTCTCATTTATTGAAATAAGTAAGTGTGTAAGCGTATTACGTAATAAGAACGCGCAGAAACACTCTTATTTGCTTGGTGATGCCAACAAGATTGTTTTCTCAGCAAGTCATGGCCTTGATGATGATACTGTTGCCACGCTGTACGAAAGCATGGATAACAGCGTGAATCGTAAGCAGAACCAGAGTCTGGCAGGGGTTATGACCTGCGCAAACCTGTCTACCATGATTGGCCTGTTGGGTACCTTCGCGGGTTTATCAATGACGATTGCCTCGGTCATCACATTACTGGAAAAATCGCAAATCACCGGCGGTAACGAGGCGGATACCTTAGGGATTATCGTCAGTGTGGTCTCCTCGCTTGCTGAACCACTGAAAGGAATGAATACCGCATTCGTTTCATCAATCTATGGGGTAGTGAGCGCTATTTTACTTAATGTGATGTGTTCTTTCCTGCGTGGGGAGTTCACCCGTTTAGCCATCGATTTACGTAATGCGCGCCTTGATTTCGTTAGAGAATGTCATGAGCGCAGTAAAAATTCTGCGCTCGGAAAAACGAAAACCCTGCGTCTGATAACCGATCTTGACGATGTGATCAAAGAGTTCAAAGCGGGCATGTTTGGCTTTCAGGAACGCCTGACTAACGCATTTGACACCAGCAACAACATGCTGAATTCACTTCTTAACTGCACTGTAGAGGGGGCCAGCAAAACGGAGATGTTTAATGATGCCCTTATTGCCGCGGTTCATCGACAGGTTGAACAGTTACAGCATATAGACCAGGGCATCACGTCGAATCATTCCGCTTTACTCGGGATTGAGAAAGAGATCGGCGCATCTACGCAAGCTCTGGTCAACCAGGAAACACACCTTGCAGCGCTAACCGAAAGTCAATCTTTGCTGCAGACCAGTCAGCTACAACTGATGTCTACGGTTGAATCTCAGCGCGGTACGTTGGACGAACTACTGGCCTCGCAAGCGCAGACCCATCATGCCGTCCTGGAGGTCAATGATGGTATTGGACATCTTGATGCAAACGTGGGGGAACTACATACCGTTGCTGAGCGCCACTTTAGCGAGCAGGCTTCACTTCTGGATGGCATCTCCAACGCTGTAGAAACCGCCGAACGCGTCAACCTCGATCGCCACCATGAAACCGTCGCCACGCTGGATAGCCAGTCACAGACGTTTGAACCCTTGCTTGGACAAATTGCCGGAATGCACCGCAATCTGCAAAAAGAAATTAATGTCCTTAAGGAGAAAAAAAGCCATGAATAAATCCGTCATCGCTTTGCTTATCCTCGGGAGTTCGCTGCCGTTGACCATCTGCGCTCATGCAGAAACGGGAGACCATACGTTGCCGCTGCGGACGTTAATTGTGGATGCGTTAAACACGCAACCTTCTGTGGCCATTGCCTCCTGGGAGACCGAAATGCGTCACCAGGAGACAAACATGAGCAAAGCTTCTCTCTATCCGACGTTGGACGTTTCGTCAGAAGCCATCCATAAAAAAACGGACGAACATGATAATGAGCAGAACGTAGAGAATAAATTAACCCTCGCTTACCGTATTGCGGATTTTGGCGTCAGAAGCAGCAATATTTCTAAGTCTGAGCAGCAGGAAGAGGCCAGTAAGTACGATTTCCAACAAGAGTTGCTTACAACCGCACAAAAAACGGCCGATGCCTATTTGTCAGTGGAAAAAACCCGGCAGATACTTGCGGTGATCGATGACGAGAAAATCTTTTACAAGCAGATGCTGAATGATTTTTCCGAACTCATCGCCGCAGGCGCAGCAATGCAATCGGATATTCGTAAAGTTCAGGTATCTATCGACTCTTTAAGCACTCAGGAGTTGAATTTCCGCGCGCAACTGGATACGCAGTTAATGATGCTGCGTAATCTTACGGGAGACAATGTCACCGCTGAAAACCTGGGTAAGCTGCCTGATTTTTTCAATAAATACCTTTTTAATACTGATAAAGATGCCGTTTATAAAAAAATCATGCAGGATAATCCGACGTATCTTTCTTTGACGAAGGCGATATCTGCAGCAAATGCTGAATATTCGGCGGCAAAATCAGCTAATTATCCGGTTGTAGATTTCAACGCCCACTACACGGACAATAATCCTTCCAAAGATGCGCAGCAGGATGATTATGAGGATGAACTCCAGGTTGGCGTTAAAGTAGGCTTTAACATTTTTAATGGCTTTAAGAACCAATCTGAAGTTGCCAAATTTAGCGCAAAATATACCCAGGCAAAACTGGGTCTTGATGATTTTATTTTTAAAACTCGCAATAGTGTTGATGCTTCTGTCTCTAAATATATGACGGGAAAAGATTCATTAGCAATATCTAAACGCTCCTATGAAAATGCCGGGAAACTCATTGAACTATATAAAGAGGAGTTCAAATTAGGTCAAAAATCGCTACTCGACTTTATTTCCAGCAGGAATGAACATTATCAAGCTAACCTGACAATGATTGAGTCACAATTCTCTATCTATCAGGCGAAGCTTGAACAGATGGCTCAACTCGCCGATCTGTTACATGAACTGTATCTGGAACCTGGCCAGATACAGCCTAAAAGCGGTTCTATGTCGCAATGAACAGGAAACAGTGTGACCATCTGATGATGGTCATCGTCGTGATGACCCTCGTCATACTCCTACTTTTTAGCCTGATAAAGATAAATTCGGTCGTACATGGCAGCGGTGTCATTATCACCAAGGATAATACTCAGGTCGTTTCTCTCTCTAAAGGTGGAACGATTGATGCGATTCATGTCGCGGAAGGGGATTTTGTTACCAAAGGCCAGGTCCTTGCCGAAACATCAAACTTTGATATTCAGAAAGAAAACGAACGTACCCAAGCTCAGCACCGCTATCTTGCCTTATATATCAAAGAAATGATGTCTATTTTGGCCTGGAGGCAAGATTATACTCTCTTTGATATTAGCAATATCACGAATCAGGATTTGATTGGTAATATACAATTGTTAATTAGCCAGACCAAAACGAAGGATAATAAAATCAACAGCCTCAATTCCGAAATTGAGCGTTTAGGTATTTCTAAAATCAGCAAGAACAGCGAGCTAATGCTTGTTCAGGAAGAGGTTAATCTTCTTTCTCCTTTGGTTAAAAAGGGTATCAGTTCTTATACCACTCTGTTGGCAAAAAAACAGGCAGTAGAGCGTCTCAAGTCTGAGCTTATCGATCTTGAAAGCCAGGTAGTAGCGAAATCAGAAGAGATAAAGGTGATCCATAGCGAAATTAATGATGATATCTTTACTTTTCGTAATACTTTGTCGAAAAACCTGGTCGATGCTCAACATGAAGCTGCGCTTAATGACTCTGCCATGAGTGTATTACAAAAGCAGATGAAAGAATCTCGCGTCCGATCGCCCATTGATGGCGTGATTTATCAAATTAACAAAAATGCCTTCACCAAAGGCGGTGTGATACAGGCTGCTGACTCGCTGTTTGAGATTAAACCAATGTCAACCAAAATGCTCGCGGAAGTAAAAATTCAGCCTAAAGATCGCGATCAAATTTATGTTGGTGGTTCGGTTAACGTGAAAATTCTCTCATTTATTCTCTCGGGCTCAAAACATTATACCGGTGTAGTAGAGCAAATCAGTCCTGACTCCTACGAAGATACGGTTAATGGAAATACGGTGAGGTATTACAAAGCTATCGTAGAGTTCACTATCGGTACAAAAGAACGTGATGTTATCAAACCTGGGATGACGGTAGATGCTTTCATTATTACAGGTAACCACAGCATATTAAAATACCTTGCCTCGCCATTGCTGCGTGGCCTTCAACAAGTTTTCAGTGAGCCGGTCATCACTGACAGTAAATCAACTCATTAATTCAGGGTGATAATATGAGTAATACTATTTTCGCAAGCAACGATTCAATTGTCGACTTACAGCAGTATGGTGCTATGGATAGTGCCAAAGTCGTCATTAGTGGGACCGACTTTAAATTTATTTTTCCGGGTAATGTGGTGGTTAACGTTATTAACGGCGCTCTTTATTCAAGCCTTGAAAATAACCACGTTCAATTCAAATTCCAGGGGCAGGATGTTTCAGGCCAGCAACTGCTGAAAACGATCGACTTAAGCAATCTTCAACTTGAACGGCTTGACTCTGCACTATCAGATCAGCGTCAGGATCGCGTGCTGAAAGATAATATTAATAAAATCAGCGAGATTAATGCGAAAGACCTTGAGGAAGCTAAAAAAGAGGCTGCTGATCTGAAGCATGAAGCAGAAAAAATGCGTGCTGAAGCTGAAGAGGCGCAAAAAGCTTCTGCAGAAGTTCAAAAGCAGCTTGAGGAGTTCCTAAATGATAAAGCGCAGAGCAATGGCCAAAATGGCGCAGCCTCTCAGAACCAGGGAGAAGAGCAGCTGGATGCCAGCCTTTACCATAAGAAATATGATGATGACTCTGTGGCTGAGGCCAGTCGACTCGTTTTCTCTGATTACTCATCCAGTTCGTCCAGTTCTTCAAGTTCATCAGAATCTGATGAAACACCCATCGACGTAAAACCTATTGATGTGGCTCTTAAGCTTGATGACGGCAGTGATTCTGGGATAAAAAACGATAATATTACCAACGTCACCACACCGCAGTTTGTTGGTTCTACCGATCCCGGATTGACAGTTTCACTGCGCATTGATGGTGTGGTTGTCGCCGTCACGACCTCCGATGCGATGGGCAACTTTTCATTCAATAGCGGCACGGTGCTGGCTGACGGACAACACAACGTCCAGGTCGATGTGACGGACGGGCAGGGGGGAAGCGGTAGCGCGAAAATTATCGTAACCATTGATACCGTCATCGCAGCTCCCACTTTCGAACTCGACGATCAGTACGCTATTCCTGCAGCCGATCGCATTGAGGGTGAAAATCTTACCCGTTTTACCGATGCGAAAATAATTGGTGAAGCCGAAGCAGGATCGCAGGTTGCTATCTATGCCAATGGCGTTCTGCTTACCACAGTCACCGTAGATTCTGATGGCGCCTGGTCGTATCAGTTTAGTGGTTCAGAATTAAATGAAGGCATTAATAATATTGAGATTGATGCGACGGATAAAGCGGGAAACACGGCATCAACAACCGGCGTTATTACGCTGGATACGATTCCCCCAGAAACACCCGTTATTATTCTTGATGAATCCAGTGATACGGGGATGTCCTCGATCGATAGCCTGACTAATGATAAAACGCCTTCTCTGCATGGTAATGCTGAACCGAACTCAACGCTCGAGTTATATCTGAATGGCTACAAAGTGGCCGATATCAGCGTGGATTCCATGGGGAACTGGCAATATACACTGCCGGAAAATAAAATCACCGCTGATGGTATTTATACTTTTGAAGTGGTCTCTTCCGATCGTGCGGGTAATACCTCAACCGCACAAATAGATGTGACTGTCGATACCGATATTGATGCATTCACACTGGCAATGACTAGCCAGTCAGACAGCGGAGTTGCCGGGGACAATTATACCAACGATATTTATCCAGCGTTTACCGGTAAAACTGACCCAAATAGTCATATTGTGATCACTAACCTGACGACCGGGGAAAAAATTGAAATTGATGCTTCACAGAGTGGTAATTTCAGCTTTAACCTGGCGCAGGCCTCTGCAGAAGGGCTGAACGAACTCTCAATCACCGTAACTGATTATGCGGGCAACCAGCAAACCTTCAGCTACGAATATACTATTGATACGGTTGCTCCCGTATCGCCCGATATTGAACTGGATAAATACACCGTTTCAAAATCAGGCGATATTCTGACAAACGACGCCACGCCAGTCTTTACCGGTACAGCAGAAGCGGGCAGTACGGTGACGATTTATATTGATGGCAAGGCCTGTGGCACGGTGACGGCAAACCACGATGGTATCTGGTCGTTTACTTTGCCAAGCGATCTGGCTGATGGTAGCTATACTGCAGTGGCTTATGCGACTGACCTTGCGGGAAACGTTTCTCCATCATCTGCCGATTGTACTTTCACTGTCGATACCAGCACAACGTCACCGGTTGCCACGTTGCAGGCTGAAGATGATACGGGGATAAGCCAGACTGACTGGATCACCCGGCAAAATGATAATTTAACAATTGACGGGACTGCTGAAAAATACGCCACCATTACAGTGATGGTTGACGGTAAAGCCGTGGGCACTACCCAGGCTGATGCTAATGGCAACTGGCAGTTCGAATATGACCCTAATCCGGCTCTTTCCGATGGCGATTATACGCTGACTATTCAGGCTCAGGATGAGGTGGGGAACACATCGAGCAGTAGTTACGATCTGGTCATTGATACCATTACCGTCACGCCGTCGCTTAAATTAGACACGGGTTCAGATACGGGATCGTCGAATGATGATGGTATTACCAAGGAAACGCAGCCGTTGTTAACCGGAACGGCTGAAGCCAACGCGACGATCGAGATCTTTATTGATGGTACCGTAGTCGGTCAGGTTGTCTCTGATAAAAATGGCGTCTGGAACTATCGTATCCCGGAAGAGGCGAGCTTAGCTGATGGCGAGCATGCCGTCGTTGTACGTGCAACAGATGCCGCCGGCAACAGCGCAAACTCGACCACGCTGGATATTGTGGTCGATAGTACGATGGAAACACCCACAATCCATCTTGATAGCGATAGCGGCATAAGTGATGCCGATCGCATTACCAATAACGCTTCCCCGATTTTCTCTGGTTCAGCCGAGGCTTATTCCAGCATCACTATTTATCAGGACGGGAAGGCCATCGGGAAAGTCAGCGCGGATGCTAACGGAAATTGGTCTTATAGCTTCACGGGATCGCAGGCGTTGACCGATGGAAGCTACATTTTTTATATCACGGCAACAGATGTCGCCGGCAACTCAGCGACTTCAGAAAAAATTCAGGTCACCATTGATACCCAGGTTTCTATCCCTACGCTGGATCTGGCGGATGCGTCAGACACCGGCAACCTCAACAGCGACAACATCACCAGCGACACCACGCCAACATTCTCGCTGGGCAATATCGATGCTGACGTGATCAGCGTGCAGGTCATTATCAACGGCACCGCCTATGACGCCGTGCAGTCAGAGGGCAAGTGGACCTTTACCGCCCCGGTGCTGGCGGACGGCGACTACAGCGTCAGCGTGCAGGTCACCGATGACGCGGGGAACGTGCAGACCTCCACGGCGCTGGCTGTGACGGTGGACACCAGCGTGGCGGCGCCGGTGATCACCCTGAGTGACGACACCGGTATTACCGGCGATAACCAGACCCGCGACACCACGCCGGGCTTTGCCATCACCACGGATAACGACGCCGTCAGCGTGATGGTGAGCATTGACGGCGGTAAGCCGGTGGCGGCGACAAAGGCCGCGGACGGGCAGTGGCATATTGACAGTACCGCGCTGGCCGACGGCGACCACACCATCGTGGCCACCGTCACCGACCTGGCCGGCAACACCGCGGACTCGGCCATCCTGACCTTTACGGTGGACACCACGCTGTCGGTGCCGACCATCGATCTGGCGGATGCGTCAGACAGCGGCAGCCTCAACAGCGACAACATCACGAACGACACCACGCCGGCCTTCACGCTGGGGAATATCGATGCGGATGTGACGAAGGTGCAGGTTCTTATCAACGGCACCGCCTATGACGCCGTGAAGGCTGAGGGCAAGTGGACCTTTACCGCCCCGGAACTGGCGGACGGCGACTACAGCATCAGCGTGCAGGTGACCGATGACGCCGGCAACACCGCAACCTCGGCGGCGCTGGCTATCACGGTGGATACAGAGGTTCTGCCAGTCAATATTGTGCTGGATAAGACGTCTGACACGGGAGAGAGCTCGACAGATAATTATACTGCGGACACAACACCGACGTTTAAGTTCAGCAATATTCCGGACGATGTCGCCACTATTACCCTGACGTTGAGCACCGGGCAGCACTACACAATAGATCTGAGCAAGAGTACTTCTTTCACCCTACCTGATGAGTTGCAAGATGGCAGTTACACTGCAACTGTGACGGTGACTGACGTGGCAGGTAACAGTGCTGACAGTAAGATTAGCTTTACTATCGATACCATTGTCGATAAACCGACAGTCGAACTTGCGACGGTATCTGATTCGGGTGACAGCCAGACCGATGGGCTGACTAATGAGACGAAGCCGCAATTCCAGATTAGTGGCGTGGATACTGATGACGTCAATACGATTACGATAGCGATTGTGAGTAGCGATGGCAGCTACAAAGATAGTTGGACACTGGACAGTGAAACCTACGAAAGCGGAGCATGGGCTTGTCCGGTTGCGCTGGACGATGGGCAATATACGATAACTGTCACGGTTGAAGACATGGCGGGTAATCAGAGCACCTCTGACGCTGCCAGGTTTGAAATAGATACTGTCACTCACATCGACTCTATCGTGCTTCTGGATGATACCGGTTCAAGCACCACCGATAACCAAACCAATGTGAATACACCTGAGTTTGCGATCGGCGTGCCGGATGATGTCACGCATGTCAGCATAATGATTGATGGTAAAGCGGCTGGTGAAGCTTCTAAGCAGACTGATGGAAAGTGGCATTTTTCCACCGCGGTGCTCGCCGATGGAGCACATACTGTGTCGGTTACCGTAACAGATGAAGCGGGTAATACCAGTAATAAAGATCTCAATTTTACGGTTGATACGACCCTTTCTGTGCCGACGCTGCAGCTTTCAAGCGATAGCGATACGGGGCACAGTGATTCAGATAATGTCACTCAGGATGTGCGCCCAACGTTTGTGATCGGCAATATTGATAGCGACGTTGTCAGCGTTTCACTGACGATTAACGGTCAGACATGGCCTATTACGGTTGAAAATGGCAGTGCTACCTTTACCGTTCCCGCCGATCTGCCGGATGGGATTTGGCAGGCCCAATTGACGGTTGTTGATGATGCAGGTAATGAAAAGACGACCTCACTCTCCGTGACCATTGACACCTCCACCAGCGTGGACGGTATTACTCTGCAAAGTGATACCGGCGTGCAAAACGACTGGATGACCAACGATTCCACCCCAACGTTTGCCATCACCGCGCCTGCTGATGCGCATGCTGTCACTGTCAGCATAGGCTCACTGACTCAGGATGCCATTTTCCAGGAAGGGAAGTGGGTGGTGACTCTGCCATCTGCCCTTGCGGACGGTGAATATACGCTTACGGTGACCGTTACGGATGACGCAGGCAATACGGCGAATCGCGCGCAAACATTCACCATTGACACCACCCTGGAGCCGCTCACCGTCAAGATGATGGCGGCGGATGACAGTGGTGTGGTAGGCGACAATGTTACCAACGACACAAAACCTACGTTTGAACTAGGCAATGTGCCGGCAGATGTTTACAGCATCGAAGTGACGTTGAACGGCGCGACGACAACCGTTAAGAAACAAGCGGACGGCAGTTGGACCTATACTCCAGAAACCGCCCTTGTTGAAGGGAAATATACGCTGGATGTACGCGTTACTGATGAAGCAGGAAACCAAAGAACGTCGACATATGATTTCACCGTGGATACCTCGGTGGATATTAATTCCATCACTCTGACGACAGATACCGGGGATTCGTCCTCCGATGGCATTACGAATGCTGCCCAACCGATATTTAACGTCACCACCTCTGATGATGTTGTCAGCCTGACGGCAACGATTAACGGTCTTGCCTGTACCGTGGTGAAAAATGCCAACGGTGACTGGACCGTCACCTCGCCGATACTCTCTGTCGCTGGAGATTACACGCTGACCGTTACCGTTGAAGATGCTGCAGGGAACACTACCAGCGACACGAAAACGATCACCTTTGATAACCAGCTTTCCGTACCGACTATTGCGTTCGACGCGGGTGATGACACGGGTTATGACGCTACCGATCATTTGACGAGTAACAATAAGCCCACGTTCCTGATAAGCAACATGGACAGCGACGTGACGCATGCCGTCATTACGCTTGATGGGGTGCCGATTACGCTGACGCAGGATGGCAGCGGTAACTGGAGCTTTACGCCGCCATCGGCACTTTCGGATGGCAATCATAAAATGATCCTGGAAGTGCAGGATCGGGCGGGAAATACTTCAACGCAGACCTTCTCCTTCACCGTTGATACCTCGCTAAACACGCCGACGATTGATCTTGTCAGCGCATCTGATACGGGTGACAGCAGTGAAGATAATCTGACGTCGAAGACGCAGCCTGAATTTATTATCAGCAATGTCGACAGCGATATATATTCCGTGGTTGTCACGCTAAATAATAACGACTATATCGCGACGAAAAACGCCGAAGGGGAGTGGGTATTCCAGGCTCCTAAACTGGCCGATGGGGACTATACGATAACGGTCACGGCAACCGATAAAGCGGGGAACGAACGGACGTCCGATCTCGATTTTACCATTGATACCACGGTGGCAATCGATCAGATTACCATGTCTGATGATACCGGTTTCTCTTCGGATGATCATTTAACGAACGATACCATCCCAAGCTTTGATATTAGGGTTGCCGCAGATGTTACGCATGTCTCGGTGGCACTGGACGGCGGTGATGCCCAGACGCTGACGAAAACCAATGGCAAGTGGACCTACACCGCCAGCTCGGCGTTGACCGATGGTGAGCATTCGATTGTCGTCAACGTGATGGATAAAGCGGGCAACACAACCCAGGAAACTTTCACCTTTACTATCGATACAACGCTTACACCTGTGACGGTGGATCTTAAAGACGAGGACGACAGCGGCAGCAGCTCCGCCGATAATTACACTAACAATACCCAGCCGACGTTTGAGTTTGGTTCGCTGGATAAAGATGTTTATAGTCTGACGGTGAACCTGAACGGCAAAGATATTCCTGTGGATTTGACCAGTCAGCCGGTGAGTTTTACGCCGGATGAAGCGCTGGCAGACGGCACTTACACCTTAATTGCCACGGTGACGGATAACGCCGGAAATACCAAAGAAACTCCGCTGACCTTCACCATTGATACGCAAACGTCGGTATCGGTGGACTTTGTCGTCGGTGACGACACGGGCTATTCCGACAGCGATAACATAACGAAGAGCAATGCCCCTGAATTTGAAATCAGCGTTCCGGCGGATGTGGAGTCGGTGAGCGTTACCCTCAACGGCACGGTGACTTCGTTGACGAAGGATGAGTCCGGCCGCTGGATCTACTCGGCTCCGGCACTGGCAGATGGCAACTACACTCTCGACGTTTCAGTAGTGGATAAAGCGGGTAACACCGCCAGCACTGAACTCAAATTTGTCGTGGATACCACCCTTAGCACGCCAACAATCGATTTAGCGGCTGCAAGTGATACGGGGACCTTGTCAAACGATCACCTAACCAACGATACGACGCCATATTTCACGCTCGATAATATCGATAGCGATGCTTATAGCGTCACTGTCACTATCAACAATAAAACCTATAACGCGACGGAAAAGAATGGAGTATGGGGCTTGCAGTTACCCGATGCTGATGCCCTCCCGGATGGAACTTATACCGCAACTGTTAAGGTTGAAGATGATGCAGGCAATACCAAATCATCCTCAATGAGCTTTACCGTTGATACCATTTGCTCAGCACCTGTTCTGGCGCTGGATAATGGCAGCAACAGCGGCAGCACTGATGATAACATCACCAACGTGACGAAACCGGTTATCAATATCAGCGGCGTACCTGCCGATATCGCCAGTATAACGGTAACTCTTGGTGACACGACGCTGTCACTGGATCCGTCGACAACGAGCTGGCAGGTACCGCAAAGCCTGGCGGATGGCGCATATAGCGTGGTCGTGACCTTTACGGATAATGCGGGTAACAGCGCATCGACAACCTATAACTTTACCGTTGATACGGTGGTTGATTCTCCTGCCGTGCTGCTGCTGGATGATACCGGGCAGAATACCACCGATAACCTGACTAACGTCTCAGTGCCGCGTATCCAGATTAGCGCGGCGGAGGAACTCACCTCCGTCACCGTCACGCTCAATGGGCGCACGCAGACGCTGGAGAAAAACGCCCAGGGCGAGTGGATTTATACCGCTGACATGCTAGCGGATGGCACTTACACCGCAACCGTGGAGATGGTCGATGTCGCGGGCAACCACCAGACAGAGACCCTGACTTTTACGATTGACACTCAGATCCCGCAGCCAACCATTTCGATGGATAGCGCCAGTGATTCTGGCGATAGCTCAAGTGATTCGTTAACCAATGATACGCAGCCGACGTTCATAGTTTCCGGCGTGCCGGACGATGTTGATACCGTGTTTGTTGTTATAAACGGTGCGAAATATACGGCGACACAAAATGAAGCTGGGGAATGGACGGTTACCTCAGCCAATCTGGCGGATGGTAACTACACCGCAGAAGTGACCGTTACGGATAAAGCCGGTAATACCGCTGAAAGCAGCATGAATTTTACCATCGACACACACGTTGCGCTGTCGGTGGAGTTGCTGGCCTCTTCTGATACAGGCTCTTCGCAGACGGATAAAATTACCAAAGATACGTCACCTACGTTCGGCGGTCTGACGGACAAAGACGCAACGCTGGTGGTGACCGTGCTGGATGAGAGCGGTAATGCGATTCAGACCCAAACGATCGCTCCTGCCTCGGACGGGACCTGGTCTATTACGCTGGGTGATTTGACTGATGGCAACTATACCATCTCGGTTACCGCGACCGATAAGGCCGGAAACACCCAGGCAAGCAACATTGATTTTGTTATCGATACAGTAGTTAACGCGCCGGGTGTTGCATTGAGCGAGTCCGATCCCGGGAATAACCATGAAGCCTTAAGTCTGGCGCCAGAATTCAGTGGTACTGCGGAAGCAGGATCGACGCTGGTGATAAGTATTGATGGCGTTACTGTCGCCAGTGTTGTGGCGGACAGCAACGGAACATGGTCATGGACGCCGCCGAGCGCCATTAACTCTGGCGATCATATTATTAGCGTTGTCGCGACCGACAAAGCGGGTAACGTCTCTGATGCCACTAACTTCGCCTTTATCATTCCGCTGATCGACGTCGATCCACCGACACTGCAGCTACAAACCGCATCGGATAGCGGCTCCATTGGTGACTTTGTCACTAATGATACGACGCCATCAATTACCGGGACATCGCTGCCGGGCAGCACCGTGACGATTTATGTTAACGGTGAGGTGGTTGGTACCGCGGCAACGGACTCAACCGGACGCTACAACTTTAACCTGCCAGAAATGGCTGAAGGGACCTACAGCATTGAGGTGAGCGTCATTAACCCGAACAACGGGGAGGAGGTAAAATCTGACCCTGCAAGTCTGGTCATTGACACGCATGTGGTTCCTCTTGACTGGGATATTAACGGATTAAACGATGAAGGGTATCTGAACACCAATACCCCGGTAGTGAGCGGAATCTCTGAACCCGGCGCGCATATCAAAGTGATGATTGACGGTCGTGTAGTGGTGGAAACGGTCGCCGCCAGTGATGGTAAATGGCTGGCATCGGTTACAAACATTGGCGCTGACGGAGAGCATGAGATTAGCTTCTCGGTAACAGATGTGGCGGGTAACACAGAAACCTTCGGCCCGGAGAGTTTTGTTCTCGATACCTATATTGCGCCACTGACCGTTGATTTACGCGATACGGATGATACCGGCGCCAGCGATACCGACAACATCACCCAAAAAACCAGCGTTCACCTTGACGGTACCGCAGAAGCGGGCTCAACCGTTACGATCGCCAATACGCAGGGCAAGATTCTGGCTACCATTACCGTGGATAGCGATGGTGCATGGAGTTCGCAAATTACGCTGCAGGAGGGGATGCAAACCTTTGTGGTGACTTCCACCGATGCTGCTGGCAATACCGTCTCCAAAAATATCGATATTACCCGCGATACGCAAAATAGCATCACTGACGTTGTCCTGAGCCGGGATTCCAACAGTGCGGACACGCTGGATGCCATCACCAAAGTGACGACGCCAACCCTGACGGCAGTCACCGATCCTAATGCGACGGTTGATGTTTATGTCAATGGCGAAAAAGTTGCCACGGTAACCGCCGATGCGGCAGGGACAGTGAGCTGGACGATGCCGGAAAGTGACGACGGTTCTTATGATATTAAAATGGTGTCGACGGATGCGGCAGGCAATACAGCAACCAGTGCAACGACTACCGTTGTTATTGATACCGCGGTTGATACTTTTAGCGTCGATACGCTGCCGGACCTGACCAATAGTAAAGCGCTGAGTGTCACAGGTACCGGTGAAAGCGGCGCCACGATTACCGTCTATTTAAATGGTGTCGCGGCAGGCCAGGTTACCGTAGCGGCTGATGGCAGTTGGACGGTACCGCTGATCCTCAAAGAAGATGGCGAGTACAGCCTGACGGTACAGATCACGGATGTGGCCGGAAACAGCCAGACCAGCGATCCATTTGTCTTCACGCTGGATAGCCATACCGATTACCCGACCATCAACCTGGATGACGCGTCTAACTCAGGCTCGCTGGATGACAACATAACCAGCGACAATACGCCAGCCTTCCATGGTACGGGAGAGCCGGGGGCGACGATTTCTATTCTGGTGGATGAAAAAACGGTCGCAACGGTAACGGCGGATGCCGAAGGTAACTGGACGTGGCAATACCCGACTACGTTGGCTGACGGTGAATATTCCATCCGCGTAGTGGCGGAAGATGCGGCGGGCAATACCGCAGAATCTGCGCGTATCCTGGTGACCGTCGATACCAGTACCTGGATCCAACTGGATAAAATGAATCCGGATGGTGGAATTTACAGTAACGACTATGTTACTTCCCGAACGACGCCGACGTTCCAGATCAACGGTGAAACGGGCCAGCCGGTCAAGGTTTATATTGATGGTAAATATGTTGAAACCATTACCATCAGCGGGCGAGACTATCAATATACCATTCCAGAAGCACTTACTGATGGTAGCCATACTATCCGTTTTGATATCGCTGATGCGGCGGGGAATACCGCCTCTACCGGCGATCAGAGTTTCACGATAGATACAGTCAATAATACCCCTGTTACGCTTGATAGCATTAACGATGACAGCGTCGCTGACCATACTGTAGACGGCACTATCTATATCAACGATATTTCCGGTGGGGTAAAACTTAGCGGGACGGTGGAAGCAAATAGCCTGGTTGATGTCACGATCAACGGGATGAACATTGGCGAGACCTGGGCAAACGGCAAGGGGATATGGAGTGTTAATATTAACCAACTGCTGCTCTCTGATGGCACCTGGAACGTCACCGTAACCTCTAAAGACAGAGCCGGGAATACCAACTCGTCAACCTTTACCATTGTGGTTGATACCTCCATCAGCCAGTTCACCGCCAACGTGCAGGACGACAAAGACAGTTCGGCCGATAAATGGGTAGTTAACAACCGCACGCCTGTCTTTAATGGCGTCGGTGAGGCGGGGGCTACTGTCACCCTGATGGTGGCAGGGATGGTGGTGGCTACCACCACAGTTGCCGCCGATGGCACCTGGAGCATCAAGGCCAGCGCGTTGCCTGAAGGGACCAGCAATTTAACCTTCACCATTAAAGATACTGCCGGCAATACCCAAACCATTAACCATGACATTCTGGTCGATAGCGTTGCGCCAAATACGCCAACAGTAGAGATCTCTTCCTGGAACGAAGAGGGGAACCTGTGGATCCTCTCAGGCAAGGCGGAAGCGGGAACGACCATTGTTATCAAGGATGAGTCCGGCAACGTTATCACCACGGTTAATGTCAACAGCTCCGGCAGTTGGAGTACCGCGATTAACTATCCTGATGGCGGTAAAATCAGTATTCAGGCAGAGGATTCTGCCACCAATATCAGCGTGCCTGTCGACCTTGATGTGATGTTCACGACGCCAGCCGTGGCGCTGGATGTGACCTCAGACGGTGGTGCGCTGGGCGACAACCTGACCAATGACTCAACCCCGACGCTGGTTTTGAGTAACATCGAGA
This sequence comes from Citrobacter sp. Cc139, assembly GCF_030334645.1. Taxonomy (NCBI): domain Bacteria; kingdom Pseudomonadati; phylum Pseudomonadota; class Gammaproteobacteria; order Enterobacterales; family Enterobacteriaceae; genus Citrobacter; species Citrobacter sp. Cc139. The sequence continues at coordinate 125,798 of NZ_JAOWDM010000093.1, read as the reverse complement.
AGGATGTCGTTGCGGTGAGCGTAACGATTGATGGAACGACGGTGCAGGCAACGAAGATCAGCGATGGCGTCTGGACCGTAACATGGGGAACTCCGCTAAGTGACGGCGAATGTGACGTTCAGGTGAGCGCAACGGATGCGGCAGGAAATATCGCAACGCAATCCTTTAGCTTTACTATTGATACGGTGCTCAGCGCGCCGGTCATCGCCATGGATGCGGCAAGCGATACTAGCACGGTGGGCGATAACATCACGCAAACCGTTAAACCGACGTTTGTCGTGACTAACGTTGACGATGATGTGACGAAGGTAGAGGTGACCTTAAACGGCAATACGCAAACCCTGACCAAAGACGCTTCGGGTAACTGGATCTATACGCCGGAAACCCCGCTGGCAGACGGTAACTGGACCGTTGAGGTGAAAGTAACCGATGCGGCAGGGAATACTAAGCAGTCCAGTCTGGATTTCACCGTCGACACTAGTATCAGTACGCCGACGGTGGCTCTTGATGCCAGCAGCGATACCGGTGATGTCGGTGACAACCTGACGAATGAGACGACGCCAACCTTTATCCTGAGCAATATTGACCCGGATGTCACTTCGGTGATGGTGACACTGAACGGCGAAACGCACAGCGCAACCAAAGATGAGCAGGGTAACTGGACGTATACGCCGGAAACTGCGCTGTCAGACGGTAGTTGGACCCTGAAGGTGAAAGTCACGGATGGCGCAGGTAACACTGCGGAATCTTCACTGGATTTCACCATTGACAGTACGCTAAGCACACCAACAGTAATGATGGATACGGACAGTGACACCGCAACGGCAGGGGATAATATCACCAGGGATACGACGCCAACCTTTATCCTGAGTAATATCGACCCGGACGTCACGTCGGTGATGGTGACGCTGAACGGTGAAACGCACAGCGCAACCAAGGATGAGCAGGGTAACTGGACGTATACGCCGGACACCCCGCTGGCGGACGGCAGCGGAACGTTGGTGGTGACCGTGACCGATGCGGCGGGCAATAGCGCGGATGCGTCCCTGGATTACACCATCGACACCACGGTCAGCACGCCGACAGTTTCCCTGGATGCGGGTAGCGATAGCGGTGCCTCAGGGGACAACCTTACTAAGGACGACACCCCAACGTTTATCCTGAGTAACATCGATCCTGATGCAACTACCGTAACGGTGACCATAAACGGCGAAACCCACAGCGCCACGCAGGATGAATCAGGCCACTGGACCTGGACACCTGAAGAGGCGCTGGCTGAAGGCACCTGGACGTTGGTGGTGAATGTCAGCGATGCGGCAGGTAATACCGCCAGCCAGTCGGTTGAGTTCACGGTTGATACCCATGTCGATAATTTTGATGTGACTTTCGATGGTACGAGTAGCCAGGAGCAAACCTGGCAGACCGATGAGTCAACCTTATCGTTTAGCGGGCATGGCGAAGCGGGAGCCGTGGTTAGCGTCTCACTGGATAATGGCGATGTGCTGACGGCAAACGTGGATAAAGACGGTAACTGGAATCTCCAGCTTGAGGATGTGGCGCAGGGCGAGCATCAGCTTACCTTCACCATTACCGACGTGGCGGGTAACACCAGCACCGTAACGCATGATGTGGATGTTGGAACCGATGACCCGGTGTCGCTACGCAGCAGTCTGTACAGTAGCGAGCAGGACACCAGGGACACCATAGAAGTGGAGTCGTCGCATCCGGTCTTTGAGTTCAACCTGGACGCCAGCATTACCCATGCCAGCGTTGAACTGGACGGTGTCACGCATCCGCTGGTGCCTTCGCCGTCTGGCCCTACGCAGTTCGACGTGCCTGTGGCGCTGGAGGATGGCCCACATTCTCTGGTGTTGCGCACGCAAGACAGTGCCGGGAATAGCGAACGTCAGGATATCGCCTTTACGGTGGATACCAGTAGCCGCAGCGTCGTTGCAGGTATGGACGACGCCCGCAGCGATGAGAGTGACGCGCCGCATTCTGCAGCGGATCAATCCTCTTCGCATGAAGCAGCCAGCTTCGCGGCACAAGTGATGAGCATTAGCCAGAGTGTCGAAGATAATCAGGACGATCAGCAACATCACCATCAATAAATAACCGTTTCCCCCGTACAGGACGTGCGGGGGAATGAGTGCAAATTCTATGAATGATTTTACGCTATATGATTTAGGCCTGGCTGGCGTTATGCAATACATCGCCAAAAACCACGACTCACGTATCGAAATAGATGAAGCAAAAATACCGGTCACGCTGTCGCAATATGATAAAAACGATCCGAACCATGAAGCGCAGATTAAAAACTATTTTCTATCATTAGGTCTGATGATCCACGAGGTGAAATTCTCACGGCCCGACGATCTGCTGAATGAAAATATGCCGCTGATTATATTAACCTCCGACATGCAATGGATGGTGTGTGTCGGGTGCCAGGAAGGGGGGCTACAGCTGGTCAAGCGTAACAACGAGTTGGGTGTCGTTGCGTGCGCCAGAGAAAATATCCAGACGATTTCGGCTTTTTTGATCCAGCCTTTAAGCGGGATGACTGAATCAATTAAAATCAGCTCGATATTAAAATCCGGACTGCAAAATAATAAAGTTTTTTACAGTAAGTATTTTTTTACCTCGCTGTTTATGGCCTTGTTTGCCCTGACTATCCCGGTTTTCAGTAACATTTACTACGATAAGCTTGTACCGGGGTCATCGACCGCCTCTCTGTTTGGGGTGGTGGGTATTGTACTGGTATTTATCGTCTTTGAATTTTTACTGCGCTCCTCGAAAGATATCTATCAGTCGATTGTCTCGCGCCAGGAGGATGTCAATATTGATGTCTCTTTTGTGGAGGCATTGATCTACAACACCACCAAAAGCAGCTCTATGTCCTCCGTGTTTGTTCTGTGGACAGAATTTCAAAAAATAAAGCCCGTGCTGTTAAATTCCGTTTTCCAGCGCGTGTCGGATATTCCTGTATTTATTATTTTTTGTGTAATTATTTACATTAATCTCGGCGCCCTGGTGTTAGTGCCCGTGATGATGATGGTGGTGTCGCTACTGTTGGCGTGGGGATACTTCAAGTATACGGAAGTGCTGATGGATAAAATGAAGGAGAGCCAGTCAAACCGTAACGTTTTCATTACTGAATTACTCTATTCCTTACGTACCATCCATACCTTAAACAACAAAAACCTGATGCTTGATTGGGTTAATAGCAGTAACAATCAGTCATGGCTTAGCTTAAAGCTGCGTAAGGCTGGGGTCTATTATCAGTCTGCGCTTAGCGCGATGTCGAACCTGAACCAGATCCTGCTGATGGTTTTCGCTTTTTTCCTGGTCATCAAAGGTGAAATCACCACGGGGGCGATTGTCTCTTCCGTTATTGTCTCCGGGCGGATGTCGGGGATCATCTCGGGGTTATCATCAACGCTCTCTACTATTTTTACGACCAATAAAACCATTACGGATTTAATGAAAATGTTTATGCCGGCAGGGCAGGAACATGAGCAAAAATTGCTGCAATCGATTGTTAACGTGCGCGGTGATATCTCTCTACGCGCCCTGAGCTATCAGTACGATCCGCAATTACCAAAAGCGCTGGATACGCTGACGCTGGATATTCCTCATGGGCAGCGGGTGGCAATTATTGGCGAATGTGGTTCCGGGAAAAGCTCGCTGGTTTCCCTGCTCTCTGGCTACTGTCCACCTACTGAGGGCAGTATTATGTACGATGGCTACAATACCCGACATCTGGCGCAGAACTTTTTCAGCCGCTTTATCAGTATGGTGACCAATAATGACACGTTGTTTACCGGCAGCATTGAAAGTAACTTTGCCCTTAAAGATTGCGACAACCGCAAGAAGGTGATCGAGGCGCTTAATCTGGCGAACTGTACCTTTGTGCTCCAGCATCCCATGGGGCTGCGTTACCCGGTGATGTTTATGGCGCGTAACTTATCCTCAGGGCAAAACCAGCAGCTGTTATTAGCGCGTAGTTTGAGTAGCGATGCTCAGATTTACTTATGGGATGAGCCAACCTCGAATATGGATGAAATGACCGAACAGCGAATCTTCGATCATCTCGATCACTTTATCAGCGGTAAGACACTGATCATGGTGACGCACCGTCGTTATTTGCTGAAGTATTTCGATCGTGTGCTGGTCATGAAAGGGGGCAAAATCATTCGTGACTGCACGCCGGATAAACTATTAGGGCCAGCAAAGGTTGATCAGACAAAGCAGCCTGTTCGCATAACGGTTGCGTCAGCGAACGAAAAACAAGCGCGTTGACGATATTTTTTCATTGACCGGACTGATTAGTGAGCCGTTTCGCAGCACCAATTTGTTATTGCTGTATCTTCTGCGTGAATGAAGCGAAGGCTTCATATTCAAAAGGAGAATATTGAAATGGGAAAACTCACGGGCAAAACAGCATTGATTACGGGCGCATCTCAGGGTATTGGCGAAGGGATCGCCAGAACGTTTGCCCGCCATGGCGCGAACTTAATCCTGCTGGATATCTCCGATGAGATTGAAAAACTGGCGGATGAGCTGGCTGGACGCGGTCACCGCTGCACGGCGGTTCACGCGGATGTCAGAGATTTTGCTTCAGTCACGGAAGCGGTGAAACGCGCGAAGAAGGTTGAAGGCAAAATCGATATTCTGGTCAACAACGCCGGCGTATGTCGCCTCGGTAACTTCCTTGAGATGAGCGATGACGATCGCGACTTCCATATTGATATCAATATCAAAGGCGTCTGGAACGTAACGAAAGCCGTACTGCCGGAGATGATTGATCGCAAAGACGGGCGCATCGTGATGATGTCCTCAGTCACTGGCGATATGGTGGCCGATCCGGGCGAAACGGCCTATGCAATGTCAAAAGCGGCGATTATCGGCTTAACCAAATCGCTGGCGGTGGAATATGCGCAGTCCGGCATTCGCGTGAACGCCATTTGCCCTGGCTATGTTCGTACGCCGATGGCGGAAAATATTGCGCGTCAGTCCAATCCGGACGATCCGGAATCTGTATTAACTGAAATGGCGAAAGCGATTCCAATGCGTCGTCTGGCCTGTCCGCTTGAAGTCGGCGAACTGGCCGCGTTTCTCGCCTCGGATGAGTCCAGTTATTTAACTGGCACGCAAAACGTCATTGATGGCGGCAGCACTTTGCCTGAAAGCGTAAGCGTTGGCGTCTGATTGATGCCGGTCTCCTCCCCGCGCGATGGGGAGGAGGTACCCCTTATTCTCTTTTCAACTTTCAAATCATCAAACGGTATATAAAACCGTTACTCCTTTAGCACTGGTTATAAATATGATGACCATAAGAAAGTCATTAAATTTATAAGGGTGCGCAATGGCCGTTAACTTACTGAAAAAAAGAACCCTGACGCTGGCAGCAATGCTGTTGCTGGTGGGGCAGGCGCAGGCAACGGAACTGCTGAACAGTTCATACGATGTCTCCCGCGAGCTGTTTGCCGCCCTTAACCCGTCGTTTGAACAGCAATGGGCGAAAGATAACGGTGGCGATAAACTGACGATTAAACAATCTCATGCCGGGTCATCAAAACAGGCGCTGGCGATTTTGCAGGGACTGAAAGCTGACGTTGTGACCTATAACCAGGTCACCGATGTGCAGATCCTGCACGATAAAGGCAAACTGATCTCCGCCGATTGGCAAAGCCGCCTGCCGAATAACAGCTCGCCATTCTATTCCACCATGGCGTTTTTAGTGCGTAAGGGTAACCCGAAGAATATCCACGAATGGAACGATCTGGTTCGCCCGGACGTGAAGCTGATTTTCCCGAACCCGAAAACCTCCGGAAATGCGCGTTACACCTATTTAGCGGCATGGGGCGCGGCGGACAAAGCTGACGGCGGCGATAAAGCCAAAACCGAACAATTTATGACCCAGTTCCTGAAAAATGTCGAAGTGTTTGATACTGGCGGTCGCGGTGCAACGACCACCTTTGTTGAACGCGGTCTGGGTGATGTGCTAATCACATTTGAATCGGAAGTGAACAACATCCGTAAACAGTATGAAGATCAGGGCTTCGAAGTGGTGGTGCCGAAGGTCAACATTCTGGCGGAATTCCCGGTAGCCTGGGTCGATAAAAATGTGCAGGCCAACGGTACTGAAAAAGCGGCGAAAGCGTACCTGAACTGGCTGTACAGCCCACAGGCGCAAACCATCATTACCGATTTCTACTACCGCGTGAACAACCCGCAGGTGATGGACAAACTGAAAGATAAATTCCCGCAAACCGAACTGTTCCGCGTGGAAGACAAGTTTGGCACGTGGCCTGAGGTGATGAAAACGCACTTTGTCAGCGGCGGCGAGCTGGACAAACTGTTGGCGGCGGGGCGTAAGTAAATGTTTGCTGTTTCCTCCCGACGCGTGCTGCCCGGCTTTACCTTAAGCCTGGGCACCAGCTTACTGTTCGTTTGCCTGATATTGCTGCTGCCGCTTAGCGCGCTGGTCATGCAACTGGCGCAAATGAGCTGGGCGCAGTATTGGGAAGTGATTACCAATCCGCAGGTGGTAGCGGCTTATAAAGTGACGCTGCTGTCGGCGTTTGTGGCATCGATTTTTAACGGCGTGTTCGGTCTGCTGATGGCGTGGATCTTAACCCGCTATCGCTTTCCGGGCCGTACGCTGTTGGATGCGCTGATGGATCTGCCATTTGCGCTGCCTACGGCGGTAGCTGGCCTGACGCTGGCGTCGCTGTTTTCAGTCAATGGCTTCTACGGCGAATGGCTGGCGAAGCTGGATATTAAGGTGACCTACACCTGGCTGGGCATCGCGGTGGCGATGGCCTTTACCAGCATTCCGTTTGTCGTGCGCACCGTACAGCCGGTGCTGGAAGAGTTAGGCCCGGAGTATGAAGAAGCGGCGGAAACGCTTGGCGCCACGCGCTGGCAGAGTTTTCGTAAAGTGGTGTTGCCAGAGCTGTCTCCTGCGCTGGTGGCGGGCGTAGCGCTCTCGTTTACCCGAAGCCTCGGTGAGTTTGGCGCGGTTATTTTTATCGCTGGGAACATCGCATGGAAAACAGAAGTGACCTCGCTGATGATTTTTGTTCGCTTGCAGGAGTTTGACTACCCGGCTGCCAGCGCGATTGCTTCTGTGATCCTCGGGGCGTCGTTGCTGCTACTGTTTTCAATTAACACCCTGCAAAGTCGCTTTGGTCGACGCGTGGTAGGTCACTAATGGCAGACATTACCCAATTGAAACGCTATGACGCACCCCGCATTAACTGGGGTAAATGGTTTCTGATCGGCACGGGCATGTTGGTATCGGCCTTTATTTTGCTGGTGCCGATGATTTATATCTTCGTGCAGGCGTTCAGCAAGGGATTAATGCCGGTGCTACAGAACCTGGCTGACCCGGATATGCTGCATGCCATTTGGCTGACGGTGCTAATTGCGCTGATTGCGGTGCCGGTGAATCTGGTGTTCGGCGTATTGCTGGCCTGGCTGGTGACTCGCTTCAACTTCCCTGGACGCCAGCTGTTGCTGACGCTGTTGGATATTCCCTTTGCCGTCTCGCCAGTGGTCGCTGGTCTGATCTATCTGTTGTTTTACGGTTCTAACGGCCCGCTGGGTGGTTGGCTGGATGAGCACAACCTGCAAATTATGTTCTCCTGGCCGGGAATGGTACTGGTGACGGTGTTCGTGACCTGTCCGTTTGTGGTGCGCGAACTGGTGCCGGTGATGCTAAGTCAGGGCAGCAATGAAGACGAAGCGGCGATTTTGCTTGGTGCCTCCGGCTGGCAGATGTTCCGCCGCGTCACGCTGCCGAATATCCGTTGGGCGTTGCTGTATGGCGTGGTGCTGACTAATGCCCGTGCGATAGGCGAATTCGGCGCGGTGTCGGTGGTTTCCGGCTCGATTCGCGGCGAAACCTTATCTTTACCACTACAGATTGAATTACTGGAGCAGGACTATAACGCCGTTGGCTCCTTTACCGCCGCAGCGCTGTTGACGCTGATGGCGATTATTACCCTGTTTTTGAAGAGCATGTTGCAATGGCGTCTGGAGAATCAGGAGAAACGCGTGCAGCAGGAGGAAAATCATGAGCATTGAGATTGCCAATATTAAGAAGTCTTTTGGTCGCACCCAGGTGCTGAACGATATCTCGCTGGATATTCCTTCAGGTCAAATGGTGGCTCTGCTGGGGCCATCCGGTTCGGGCAAAACTACGCTGCTGCGTATCATTGCCGGGCTGGAGCATCAGTCCAGCGGGCATATTCGTTTTCACGGCACCGACGTCAGCCGTCTGCATGCGCGCGATCGCAAAGTGGGGTTTGTGTTCCAGCACTATGCGCTATTTCGTCATATGACGGTATTCGACAATATCGCCTTTGGTCTGACAGTTCTGCCACGGCGTGAGCGTCCGAACGCGGCGGCGATCAAAGCCAAAGTGACCAAACTGCTGGAGATGGTGCAATTGGCGCATCTGGCGGATCGTTTCCCGGCGCAGCTTTCCGGTGGACAAAAGCAGCGTGTGGCGTTAGCGCGTGCCCTGGCGGTAGAGCCGCAGATCCTGCTACTCGACGAGCCGTTTGGCGCGCTCGATGCTCAGGTGCGTAAAGAACTGCGCCGTTGGCTGCGTCAACTGCATGAGGAGCTGAAGTTTACCAGCGTGTTTGTTACCCACGATCAGGAAGAAGCGACGGAAGTTGCAGACCGGGTGGTGGTGATGAGCCAGGGTCATATCGAACAGGCCGACGCGCCGGATCAGGTCTGGCGAGAACCGGCTACCCGTTTTGTGCTGGAGTTTATGGGCGAGGTTAACCGCCTGCAGGGGACGATTCGCGGTGGGCAATTCCACGTGGGCGCACACCGTTGGCCGTTGGGCTATACGCCTGGCTATCAGGGACCGGTCGATCTGTTCCTGCGTCCATGGGAAGTGGATGTGAGCCGCCGTACCAGCCTGGATTCGCCGCTGCCGGTTCAGGTGCTGGAAGCCAGTCCGAAAGGGCACTACACCCAATTAGTTGTACAACCCCTCGGGTGGTACAACGAACCGCTGACGGTCATCATGCAGGGCGAAGATTCCCCGAGCCGCGGTGAACGGCTGTTTGTTGGACTGCAAAATGCACGTTTGTATAACGGCGACCAGCGTATTGAAACGCGTGAAGAGGAACTTGCCCTGGCGCAATCAGCCTGATAGGTTAATTTGCATAGTTATCGCCCGGTGGCGCTACGCTTACCGGGCTTTTTTACGAGCTGAAAACGTGAACACATTAGAACAAACAATTGGCAATACGCCTCTGGTGAAATTACAACGCCTGGCGCCGGATAACGGCAGCGAAATTTGGGTCAAGCTGGAAGGGAATAATCCTGCGGGTTCGGTGAAAGACCGGGCGGCGCTGTCGATGATTGTTGAAGCGGAAAAGCGTGGGGAAATTAAGCCGGGTGACGTATTGATTGAGGCCACCAGCGGCAATACTGGCATCGCGCTGGCGATGATCGCCGCGCTGAAGGGCTACCGCATGAAGCTGCTGATGCCGGACAACATGAGCCAGGAACGCCGGGCGGCAATGCGTGCCTATGGCGCGGAGCTGATTCTGGTCACTAAAGAGCAGGGGATGGAGGGAGCGCGCGATTTAGCCCTCGCTATGTCTGAGCGCGGAGAAGGTAAACTGCTCGATCAGTTTAATAATCCCGATAACCCGTATGCGCACTACACCACCACCGGACCCGAAATCTGGCAGCAGACGTCAGGTCGCATCACGCATTTTGTCTCCAGTATGGGGACGACCGGTACCATTACCGGCGTGTCGCGTTTTCTGCGTGAGCAGGAAAAAGCGGTCACTATCGTTGGCCTGCAGCCGGAAGAGGGCAGCAGTATTCCGGGAATTCGCCGCTGGCCTGCGGAATATATGCCGGGCATTTTTAACGCCTCGCTGGTGGATGAGGTGCTGGATATTCATCAGAATGATGCCGAAAACACCATGCGTGAACTGGCCGTGCGTGAAGGAATTTTCTGCGGTGTCAGCTCTGGCGGCGCGGTCGCGGGCGCGTTACGCGTCGCACGTGCCTCGCCCGGCGCGGTAGTTGTGGCGATCATCTGCGATCGCGGCGATCGCTACCTTTCGACCGGCGTCTTTGGTGAAGAGCACTTTAATCAGGGGCTGGGAATTTAACTTGTTGGCCTGATAAGCGCAGCGCCATCAGGTAACTGCCTGGCACGATGGCCGGATAATGTTTTATCCGGCCAGGGATGATTAATCGTTACGTTTTTGCACCAGCTTATCCAGGAATTGCCACAGCTTCTCATTCATCTGCTGGTAGTCCCAGGCGCGCATCTCTTCAACCGGGCGGATGAAGCGTTTCCCTTCAGCTTCGGCCAGCTCTTGCTTTGAGTGCTGAATTAATCCTTCAATCGCGTCAGCTGTGAACTCCATATGGCACTGGAAACCATAGACGAAATTACCGTATTGCACGATTTGTCGCGGGCAGCCCTCGCTTGCGGCCAGAATTATCGCCTGGTCGGTTAACCCTGGCATGTCGTTGTGCCAGTGGCCGACGATAAGCGGTGAGCCGAAATGGCTGAATAACGGGTGCTGTTGGCCTGATTCGGTAAGGGTGATTGGATAGTGGCCAATCTCTTTTTCCGGGCTTTGACACACCTTCGCGCCCAGCGCTTCGCCAATTAACTGCGAGCCCAAACAGATCCCCACCACGATTTTTCGTGCCGTAATCGCCTGGTTGATCAGATGCTGCTCGGCCTGAGCGTCAAAGTATGGGCACTCTGCCTGCGTGGTGCGGGGCGACTGCGGGCCGCCAAAGACGACGAGCATATCGAAACCATCGGCATTGGCGGGAACCGTTTCTCCAGCGTATACGCGTGACCAGGTGATGGTATAGCCGCGCGATTCGGCCCACGGCAGGTACGCGCCAGCAGATTCAAAAGACTCATGAATAACAAAATGAACTCGCACTTTTTCTCTCCTGTTAGCGCTTGAGCGCCTGATGAATATCAGCCGCCAGCTTATCAATGTCGCTGTCTTCTAATGTTGACAGCGTAATGCGTAAACCATGTGCAGGCGTATTGACGCCGAACACTTCGCCTTCGCGTACCAGCCAGCCGGACTTTGCCAGCGCAAAAGCGATCGCCTGACTGTGATCTGCCAGCGGTAACCACAGATTCAGACCATCCCCGACGGGCAGTTCAATACCATATTGGCGCAGAGCGGAATTCAGCTTTTGCTGCTGGATGGCGTAAAACTGCTGCGTTTGCGCCAGCGTGTGTTGATATGTCTCGTCACTCAGGCAGGCGCAGGCTAAATCCTGCAGCAGATGGCTGACCCACTGACTACCGGAGTTGAGCCGTAAACGCAGTTTCCCGGAAGTGACGGGATCGCTGGCGACGATAGCCAGGCGTAAATCCGGGCCTAAAGTTTTCGACATCGAACGGACAATCGCCCAGTGTGTGGTTTCCTGCGCAATCACCGGATACCAGCGGCAAGCGGACAGCAGCGCAAAGTGGTCGTCGACAATCACCAGCGTCTGCGGATAGCGGGCCAGGACTTCCTGCAATTGCGCCGCGCGGGATGCGCTCAGACTGCATCCTGTGGGGTTATGCGCGCGCGGCGTCAGAATCACCGCCCGCGCGCCTTTCTGTAGTGCGAGTTCCAGTTGGTCCGGTACCATGCCTTCGCGATCAACGTTGGCTGGACTGGCGGAGAATCCGGCATAACGCAGCATGTTGATGCTGCTTAAAAAGCACGGGTCTTCTACAACCACGCTATCGCCGGGCAGCAAATGGGCGCACAGCAGCCGCTCGATAGCGTCAATGGCGCCGCTGGTGATATCAATTTCACCTTCGCCGGGCATGGCATTTTGCATCCATTGTGATGCCCATACCTTAAGTCCAGGTGATACAGCGGCATCGCCGTACAAGCGTGGATTCTTATTTATCTTCGCGAAATAACTACTCAGGTCAGGAAGTCGTGAGGGGGCTGGGTTACCGCCGGAAAGATCGATTAGTGGGGTATCAGGGTTCCCACCTTCCAGCGCAACGGGGGCAGTAATCCCCTTAATCACGGTGCCGTTGCGTCCCAGACTCTGTGCCAACCCGGAGGTGACAAGACGTTTGTAAGCCGCCGCGACAGTATTGCGGTTCACGTTTAATTCCGTTGCCAGTTCCCGCACTGGCGGCAACGTTTCTCCCGCTACCAGCGTGCCTGTAGCGACATGTTGACGGATACTGTCAAAAATTTCGTTAGCGGTTTTTCCGTCGATCATTATTGACCTATGACAAAATGAATTTTAGCATATGACGATAATAATGAGGCGTAAGCGCGCTGTCCAGCGAGAGGAGAAATTAATGGAGCAGGAGAGTGATATTCAGTCAGTGCTCTTCGACGACAAACATCGGGCATTACAGACCGATATCGTCGCCGTCCAGTCACAGGTGGTATATGGCAGCGTAGGCAACAGCATCGCTGTGCCGGCCATTAAAGCGCAGGGATTACGCGTGACGGCAGTACCCACGGTACTGTTCAGTAACACCCCGCATTATGAAACTTTTTACGGCGGCGTTATTCCGCCCGACTGGTTTAGCGGCTATCTGCGCGCCTTAAGCGAACGTGATGCCTTACGCGAGCTAAAGGCGGTGACGACAGGATACATGGGCAGCGCGGAGCAAATCGCCTTGCTGGCACAATGGCTGGAAACCGTTCGGGCCTCGCATCCGGACCTGTGCATTTTGGTTGACCCCGTGATTGGCGATACGGATAGCGGTATGTATGTTAAAGCAGAAATCCCGGAGGCTTATCGTCAGCACCTGCTGCCGCTGGCGCAGGGGCTGACGCCGAACGTATTCGAGCTGCAAATGCTGAGCGGAAAGCCGTGTCGTACGCTTGATGAAGCAATCGCAGCGGCAAAATTTCTGCTTAGCGACACGCTGAAATGGGTGGTGATCACCAGCGCGCCGGGCGATAGCGAAGAGAATATTAATGTGGCGGTAGTGGCGGCTGAAACGGTTGAGGTGTTCGCTCACCCGCGGGTGAAGACGGATTTAAAAGGCACCGGCGATCTGTTCTGTGCTGAACTGGTGAGCGGCATTGTGCTGGGGAAAGCGCTGACTACGGCAGCATACGATGCCGCGCAGCGCGTGCTGGACGTCATGAGCTGGACGCATCAGTGCGGTTGTGATGAATTAATTCTGCCACCGGCAGGGGAGGCGCGATGAAAAGTTATCGGCTGGTGGTTCGTCAGCATGGACGTTTAGTCGGGCATTTTGATACCAGCGGCACAGAGGCGCTGGAAGACATTTGTGTAGCGCGGGCGATGTTTGGTATTGCGGGTGGGTATGATTGTGAACTGCTGGTGTCTGATTCCGAAAGGCGGATGCTGGAAAGCGGACCGGAAGGGATGAAAATCCTGATGCGCGAGGCGTGTTATCGGCCGATGACCTCACAAATTTAACGCCGCCATCCGTTAGATAAAAAAATGGCGCCATCTGGCGCCATTCTTCTCTGCGGCAAGAATTACTTCTTGATGCGGATAACCGGAGTTTCACCCACGGTCACGCTACCGGACAGTTTGATCAGCTCTTTGATTTCGTCCATGTTGGAGATAACAACCGGAGTCAGGGTCGACTTGGCTTTTTCTTCCAGCAGCGGCAGATCGAATTCAATAACCGGGTCGCCCACTTTAACGCGCTGACCTTCTTCAGCGATACGCTTGAAGCCTTCGCCTTTCAGTTCAACGGTATCAATACCGAAGTGAACAAACAGCTCAATGCCGCTGTCGGATTCGATAGAGAAAGCGTGGTTGGTTTCAAAGATTTTGCCGATGGTGCCATCAACAGGGGCGACCATTTTATTACCGGTTGGTTTGATAGCGATGCCATCACCAACGATTTTTTCAGCAAAAACTACATCCGGCACGTCTTCGATGTTGACGATCTCGCCAGAGAGCGGAGCAACAATCTCAATAGTTCCGGTGTCTTTCTTATCATCAGAAACCAGAGATTTCAGTTTATCGAACAAACCCATGATCTTCTCCTAAGCAGTAAATTGGGCCGCATCTCGTGGATTAGCAGATTGTTTTTTCTTCAATGAACTTGTTAACCAGCGTCATTAACTCGTCCGTTGTCGGTTGAGCAAGAGCCTGCTCTGCTAACACCTTCGCATCTTCGAAGTTCGTGTTACGGATAATCTTCTTAATGCGCGGGATAGAAATGGCGCTCATAGAGAATTCGTCCAGACCCATCCCCAGCAACAGAAGTGTAGCACGTTCGTCGCCTGCAAGCTCACCACACATGCCAGTCCATTTGCCTTCAGCATGAGAAGCATCAATAACTTGCTTGATCAGCGTCAGCACAGATGGCGACATCGGTTGGTAAAGGTGTGAAATCATATCATTACCACGGTCAACTGCCAGGGTGTACTGCGTTAAATCATTGGTGCCGATACTAAAGAAATCAACTTCTTTGGCTAAATGACGCGCAATTGTTGCCGCAGCCGGTGTTTCCACCATCACGCCAATCTCAATGCTTTCGTCAAAAGCTTTACCTTCGTCGCGCAGTTCCTGTTTGTAGATTTCAATCTCTTTGCGCAGCGCACGCACTTCTTCAACAGAGATGATCATCGGGAACATGATGCGCAGTTTGCCGAAAGCAGAGGCACGCAGGATAGCGCGAACCTGGTCACGCAGGATCTCTTTACGATCCATGGCGATACGTACGGCGCGCCAGCCCAGGAACGGGTTCTCTTCTTTCGGGAAGTTCATGTACGGCAGCTCTTTATCGCCGCCGATGTCCATGGTACGGACGATGACCGCCTGAGAGCCACAGGCTTCAGCCACGGCTTTATACGCAGCGAACTGTTCTTCTTCAGTCGGCAGCGATTCACGGTCCATGAACAGGAATTCGGTGCGGTACAGACCAACACCTTCAGCGCCGTTACGCTCAGCGCCTTCAACGTCACGCACGGTACCGATGTTGGCGCAAACTTCAACCTGATGTCCGTCCAGCGTGATCGCCGGCAGATCTTTCAGTTTTGCGAGTTCCGCTTTCTCGGTCGCTACCTGCTCCTGAACGGCACGCAGTTGCTCGATAACGTCGTTGGTCGGATTGACGTAAACCTGGTTGTTTACGGCATCCAGAATCAGATAATCGTCGTTTTTCACCTGAGAGGTGACGCTACCCGTACCGACGATGGCAGGCAGTTCCAGAGAACGCGCCATGATGGAGGTGTGGGAAGTACGTCCCCCCGCGTCAGTGATGAAACCCAGCACCTTGTTCAGGTTCAGCTGTGCGGTTTCTGACGGGGTCAGGTCTGCGGCAACCAGGATAACTTCTTCCTGAATCGCGCTCAGGTCGATGATCGCCATACCCAGAATGTTACGCAGCAGGCGTTTACCGATGTCACGTACGTCAGCCGCACGTTCTTTCAGGTATTCATCATCCAGCTCTTCCAGGGCTGTGGCCTGACCTTCGATAACTTCATGCGCAGCTGCATCAGCCGTCATGTGCTTATCTTTAATCAGGGCTATGATTTCCTGCTCCAGCTCCTCATCTTCGAGCAGCATGATATGCCCTTCAAAGATGGCTTCTTTTTCTTCACCGAACGTTTCACCAGCTTTGGTTTTGATCGCTTCCAGTTGCGCAGATGCCTTGGCACGACCGCTCAGAAAACGTTCAACTTCCTGATCAACCTTGTCGGCAGAAATTTTTTTCCGGTCAATGACGATTTCGTCTTCTTTCAGCAGCAATGCTTTGCCGAAAGCGATACCCGGGGATGCTAAAATGCCTGAAATCATAACCCTACCTTACTTGTGACTGATATTTAAAAGAACTCGTTGAACTTACTCGAGTTCAGCCATCAGTTTTACCAGATGCTCAACTGCTTTCTGCTCGTCTTCACCTTCTGCGGACAGGGTGACAACGGTACCCTGAGTCAGGCCCAGAGTCTGCAGTTTAAACAGGCTTTTGGCGCTAGCGCTTTTGCCGTTGGAAGTCACAGTAATTTCAGAAGTAAAACCTTTTGCTTCTTTAACAAACTGAGCAGCAGGGCGAGTATGCAGACCGTTCGGAGCGGTAATGGTAACTTCTTGCTGGAACATTATATTTCCCCAACTTATAGGTTTAGTGTTGTGGAACTAAAGTCTAGCCTGGCGGTTCAACTTTAGCCTGTATTGTTAGCATCGGCGTAAACTGGACGCGACACAAAAGGAGTTCGGTACAATCCGTTGTTGGCAACTTCTTGCCGCTGACGTTTCGTTCGTCATTAAACATTATGCAGCGAAAGGAAGAGTTGAACCAAATCATAAAATCGATTCAGCTAGCGCTTTTCCTGTAACGATTAATTTCGCGCATCAAAATAATTAGCTTGGTTAAATACCAGTTCCGGCGGGTTGAATCAATGCCAGGAGAGTTGAAACTTTGAAGCAGGCCACAAAAAAGCACCCAAAAGGGTGCTTTTTTACGCGTTTTTAACATGCTGGCATTACTGTTGCAGTTCTTTCTCAGTGAAGAGATCGGCAAACAGTGCAGTGCTCAGATAACGCTCACCCGATGACGGTAGAATAACCACTATATTCTTATTGGTAAAGGTTTCATCTTCCTGGAGCTTGAGCGCGGCAGCAACCGCAGCACCGGAAGAGATACCCGCCAGAATACCTTCTTCTTCCATCAGGCGACGTGCGGTAGAGATAGCTTCATCATTGGTGATGGTAACGACTTTATCGATAAGCTTCAGATCAAGGTTTCCTGGAATGAAGCCTGCGCCGATACCCTGAATTTTATGCGGACCGGGTTTGAGTTCTTCACCCGCCAGGGCCTGAGTGATGACAGGGGAGTCGGTCGGTTCTACCGCGACGGTGATCAGGTCCGTTTTACCTTTGGTGCCTTTAATGTAACGGGTCACGCCAGTCAGCGTACCGCCGGTGCCGACGCCGGAAATAAAGACATCAACCTGGCCATCGGTATCTTCCCAGATTTCCGGCCCGGTGGTTTTTTCGTGGATTTCCGGGTTGGCCGGGTTGCTGAACTGCTGCAGCAGCAGGAATTTTTCCGGATCGCTGGCCACAATTTCTTCCGCTTTTTGGATCGCGCCTTTCATCCCTTTTGCGCCTTCGGTCAGCACCAGATTCGCGCCCAGCGCTTTTAACAGCTTGCGGCGCTCAATGCTCATGGTTTCCGGCATGGTTAACGTCAGTTTGTAACCACGAGCGGCGGCAACGTAGGCCAGCGCGATGCCGGTATTGCCGCTGGTCGGTTCTACCAACTCAACGCCCGGTTTCAGTACCCCACGTTTTTCGGCATCCCAAATCATATTGGCACCGATACGGCATTTGACGCTAAAGCTCGGGTTACGTGATTCCACCTTCGCCAGAATGCGTCCGTTACCGATACGGTTCAGTCGAACCAGCGGCGTATGACCGATAGTCAGCGAGTTGTCTTCAAAAATCTTACTCATGGCCTGTCCTTAACTGTATGAAATTGGGATACCGCTTCAGCATACCTGTTGAGAAAGTATGGGGAAGTAAGGAAATCGCATATCTATATGCTGATGGGAAATAATGCCTTGCAGTATGGAATAAGAGCGGACATAAGCCAGCCCGCTTTTACACATTTTTGCATTACTTCCATAACGCATGCTTAGCACGATAGCAGTCTACCCACATCGCCGTGGCGCC
Source organism: Citrobacter sp. Cc139 (assembly GCF_030334645.1). Taxonomy (NCBI): domain Bacteria; kingdom Pseudomonadati; phylum Pseudomonadota; class Gammaproteobacteria; order Enterobacterales; family Enterobacteriaceae; genus Citrobacter; species Citrobacter sp. Cc139. Next base: position 108,134 of record NZ_JAOWDM010000093.1, on the reverse strand, counting down.
ACAAACCGCAACCGGCATAATGAACAGATTGAGTACCGGGATCATGGTGAACAGACTGGTCAACGCGCCAAACTGCATATTGGTCACCTTACGCGTGCGCAGCGCGACGCGCATCTCCTTAAAAGGCACCTTGTGGTTATCAAACGGATAATCACAGTACTGAATGGCCAGCATCCACGCGCTGAACAGGAACCACAGCACCGGGGCGACGGTCTGTCCAATGCCCGGAATGAAATAGAGGATCAGCAACACGAAGGCGCGCGGGAGATACCACGCCAGCTTTTGCCATTCACGTTTCATAATGCGAGGAACGTCTTTCATGATGCCGAGAACGCCAGTGTCGGGTGGCGTTGCGCCCGTTAAGCGCGCTTCAAGTTGCTCCGCTAACAAACCGTTAAACGGTGCAGCAATCCAGTTGGCGACAGTGGAGAACAGGTAGCCGAACACTAACAGTACGGAAATGGTAACGATCGGCCACAGCAAATAGCTGAGCCATTGAAGCCAGTCAGGTACGTGGCTCATCAGCGCAGGGATCCAGCTATCGAGTTGGCTAAATAACCACCAGAATGCGCCGCCCATCAATAGGATATTCACCAGTAAAGGCAGAATAACAAAACGACGAATGCCCGGTTGGGAGATGAGCTTCCATCCCTGAGAAAAGTAATAAAGGCCGCTGCGAGGTACAACTGCAGATGATGAAACCATGGTCAGGACATACTCCTTGTTATATAAGCTCTGGTAAACCTAGCGTATCTTACCGGGTTGTTGAGCGTTAAGCTGTTCGGAAATGTTCGAAAAAACAGCAAAAAGCACAATTTTGTTCATCTTTATGCCGTGAAAGCCAAGAGTGCACTTGCACTTGGCGTAATCGACAAATACTCTTAGTGAGTAAATGTTTGCCGTGGTGGCAAGGTGTTAGAACAACAGAGAATATAATGATGCAGGATTTGCGTCTGATATTAATCATTGTTGGCGCGATCGCCATAATCGCTTTACTGGTACATGGTTTTTGGACTAGCCGTAAAGAGCGGTCTTCTATATTCCGCGATCGCCCACTGAAACGCATGAAGTCTAAACGTGAAGACGAGGATTCGTTCGACGACAACGCCGAGGAAGACGAAGGCGTGGGCGAAGTTCGCGTTCATCGTGTGAATCATGCTCCCGGTAACGCGCAGGAACATGGTGTTCCTCCTCAGTCGCCGCAACACCAGTACCAGCCGCCTTATGCGTCTGCTCAGCCGCGTCAAACCGCGCAGCAGCCTGCACAAGCGCCGGTACCGCCGCCGCATGTTCAGCAGCCGCCTCAGCCTGTTCAACCGCAGCAGCCTGTGCAACATCAGCCTGTTCAGCCGCAACCGGTGCAACAGCCGGTACAGCATCAGCCCGTTGCTCCGCAGGTTCAGCAGCCCGTGCAGCAGGCTCCGCAACCTGCGCCGCAGACCTTCCAGCCAGCAGAGCCTGTCGTTGAACACCAACCGCAGCCTGAGCCGGTCGTTGAAGAAGCGCCTGTTGCCGAAAAACCGCAGCGTAAAGAAGCGGTCATTATTATGAACGTCGCGGCTCACCATGGCAGCGAGCTCAACGGTGATGTGCTGCTCAACAGCATTCAGCAAGCCGGTTTTAAATTTGGCGATATGAATATTTTCCATCGTCACCTGAGCCCGGATGGCAGCGGTCCGTCGCTGTTCAGTCTTGCCAACATGGTTAATCCTGGTACCTTTGACCCGGAGATGACGGGCGACTTCAGCACGCCTGGCGTGACTATTTTTATGCAGGTTCCGTCCTATGGGGACGAGCTGCAAAACTTTAAGCTGATGCTGCAGTCCGCGCAGCACATTGCTGATGAAGTTGGCGGTGTGGTGCTCGACGATCAACGTCGTATGATGACGCCGCAGAAACTGCGCGAATATCAGGACCGCATCCGCGAAGTTAAAGAATCTCACGCCTGATTTTCTTCTGGCGTGACATTTCCTTGCTAAACCCCCGCCTGTCGGGGGTTTTTTATCATTGATGGTGCGATATGGAATCAATCGAACAACAACTGACAGAACTGCGAACCACGCTTCGCCATCATGAGTATCTCTACCATGTGATGGACGCGCCGGAAATTCCCGATGCGGAATATGATCGCCTGATGCGAGAACTGCGCGAGCTGGAAGCGCAGCATCCGGACCTTGTTACCCCCGACTCGCCAACCCAACGCGTTGGCGCCGCGCCGTTGTCGGCGTTCAGCCAGATTCGCCATGAAGTGCCGATGCTGTCGCTGGATAACGTGTTTGATGAGGAGAGTTTTCTCGCCTTCAACAAGCGCGTGCAGGACCGACTGAAGAGCACCGATAAGCTGACCTGGTGCTGTGAACTGAAACTGGACGGCCTGGCGGTCAGTATCCTGTATGAAAACGGCGTGCTGGTCAGCGCCGCAACGCGCGGTGATGGCACCACGGGGGAGGATATTACCTCTAACGTGCGCACTATCCGCGCGATCCCGTTAAAACTGCGTGGCGATAATATTCCCACGCGTCTGGAAGTGCGCGGGGAAGTGTTCCTGCCACAGGCTGGATTTGAAAAAATTAATGAAGAAGCCCGCCGCACCGGCAATAAAGTATTTGCTAATCCGCGCAACGCCGCCGCCGGGTCATTACGCCAGCTTGATCCCCGTATCACGGCGAAGCGACCGCTTACTTTCTTCTGCTATGGCGTTGGTGTGCTGGAAGGCGGCGCGCTGCCTGATACTCACCTCGGCCGTCTGCTGCAATTTAAAGAGTGGGGACTGCCGGTAAGCGACAGGGTAGCGCTGTGTGACTCGCCGGAGGAAGTACTCGCTTACTATCACAAGGTTGAAGAAGACCGACCGACGTTGGGCTTCGATATTGACGGCGTGGTGATTAAAGTCAACTCCATGGCGTTGCAGGAGCAACTGGGCTTTGTCGCTCGCGCGCCGCGCTGGGCGGTGGCCTTTAAGTTTCCGGCGCAGGAGCAGATGACCTTTGTTCGCGATGTTGAGTTTCAGGTCGGACGTACCGGGGCGATTACGCCCGTTGCTCGCCTTGAACCGGTTCAGGTTGCCGGGGTTCTGGTCAGTAACGCCACTCTGCATAATGCCGATGAAATCGATCGTCTGGGGTTGCGTATTGGCGATAAAGTTGTTATTCGCCGGGCGGGCGATGTAATCCCGCAGGTGGTCAACGTGGTGCTTTCCGAGCGTCCGGAAGAGACGCGTGAAATCGTGTTTCCACAGCACTGTCCGGTGTGTGGGTCTGATGTTGAACGTGTGGAAGGCGAAGCGGTCGCTCGCTGTACCGGCGGCCTGATTTGCGGCGCCCAGCGTAAGGAATCGTTGAAACACTTTGTTTCCCGCCGCGCGCTCGATGTTGACGGTATGGGCGACAAAATTATCGATCAACTGGTGGAGAAAGAGTATGTCCATACGCCAGCAGATCTCTTCACCCTGACGGCAGGCAAGCTCACCGGACTCGATCGAATGGGGCCAAAGTCGGCGCAAAACGTGGTGAATGCGCTGGAAAAAGCGAAAGAAACGACGTTTGCCCGTTTCCTCTACGCGCTGGGCATTCGTGAAGTCGGCGAGGCCACTGCCGCAGGTCTGGCGGCGTATTTCGGCACTCTGGATGCGCTGGAAGCGGCCTCTGTTGAAGAGCTGCAAAAAGTGCCGGATGTTGGCATTGTGGTGGCGACGCACGTGTTTAATTTCTTTGCCGAAGAGAGCAACCGCGAGGTGATAGGCCAGTTGCTGGCGCAGGGCATTCGCTGGCCCGCGCCGGTGGTTGTCAACGCTGAGGAAATCGACAGCCCGTTCGCGGGCAAAACGGTGGTGCTGACCGGAAGCCTGAGCCTGATGTCGCGTGATGACGCCAAAGCACGATTAACCGAACTGGGCGCAAAAGTGGCCGGTAGCGTGTCGAAGAAAACCGATCTGGTGATTGCCGGCGAAGCGGCGGGTTCGAAACTGGCAAAAGCACAGGAACTGGGTATTACCGTGATTGATGAAGCTGAAATGATCCGCTTACTGGGTGCCTGAGATGGAAAAAGAGCAGCTGGTTGAAATCGCCAACACCGTGATGCCCTTTGGCAAATATAAGGGGCGTCGGCTGATTGATGTCCCGGAAGAGTATCTGCTGTGGTTTGCCCGTAAGGATGAATTCCCGGCGGGTAAACTGGGCGAGCTGATGCAAATCACGCTGCTGATTAAAACTGAGGGGCTGACGCAGTTGGTGCAGCCCCTGAAACGCCCGCTTTAAGCCTTTGCGGCGCGGCTTTTCTGCTGCGCCTGCAATGCGTCCGTCTGTTGCTTGTAGCGACGGGCCATCACGGCGCAGACCATCAGCTGAATTTGATGGAAGATCATCAAAGGCAGCACCATCATGCCAATCACCGAAGTCGGAAACAGAATATTTGCCATTGGGATCCCATTCGCCAGGCTCTTTTTCGAACCGCAGAAGACAATGGTGATTTCATCGGCTTTATTGAAGCCGCATTTCCGGGCAACAAAGACGTTTATGCCAATCACAATGGCCAGCAGAACGATGCTGACCACGCAGATAAACAGCAGTGAGCCGATTCCCACTTTGTGCCAGATCCCGTTAACCACGGCTTCGCTAAAGGCAGAGTACACCACCAGTAAAATGGAGGATTGGTCTGTTTTGGCGATCCACTTTTTATGTCGTGATACCCAGTTACCAATCCATGGACGTGAAAGATGTCCCAACACGAACGGCAGCAGCAGTTGCAGCATAATTTTCCCCACCTGCTCCAGGCTGCCTTCCGCGCCGTGCATATTCATCACCAGGCCTACCAGCAGCGGTGAAAGGAAAATACCCAGCAGGCTGGAGGCCGAAGCGGAGCACACGGCGGCGGCGACGTTACCTCCCGCCAGCGATGTAAAGGCGATGGCCGACTGCACCGTGGCCGGCAAAATACACAGATACAGGAAACCGGTATACAGCATCGGGTCAACATTAACCGGTGCCCACCATGCGAACAGAACACCCAATACCGGGAAGACGACGAAAGTGCTGCACATGACCCACAGATGCAAACGCCAATGGCTACCGCCGGCAATAATGGCCTCACGCGACAGCTTTGCCCCGTGCATAAAAAACAGCAGGGCAATGGCGGCGGTGGTTAAGCCTTCAAAAAAAGGGACAAAACCGCCCTCGGCCGGGAAAAAGGAAGCCAGTAAAACGACGGTAATTAGCGTTATCGTGAACGGATCAAGAATACGAAATAGTTTCATAAAAGCTCCTGAAATTCGGTAGGAACATTTTGCGTTTTTCCGTTTGAGAAATAAAATTGATTTATTGCATCCATATATGAATCGAATAGATGAATTACTCTCTGCGTCAGCTCCGTATCTTTGTTACCGTCGCTCAGGCTAAAAGTTTTAGCCGGGCAGGGGATATCATTGGCTTAAGCCAGTCGGCGGTCAGCCATAGCGTTAAAGAGCTGGAAGGGCAGACGGGCGTCCGGTTATTAGATAGAACAACACGAGAAGTGGTACTGACAGAAGCCGGGCATCAGTTGGCGGCGCGACTGGAGCGTATTCTGGATGAACTGCACAGCACCCTGCGTGAAGCAGGCCAGGTGGGGACGCAGTTAACCGGAACGGTGCGCGTTGCCGCCAGCCAGACGATCTCCGCACACCTGATTCCACAGTGTATTGCCCAGAGTAATCAGCTTTATCCTGCGATCGATTTTGTGCTGCATGACAGGCCACAGCAGTGGGTGCTGGAAAGCATTCGCCAGGGAGAAGTCGATTTTGGCATTGTGATTGATCCTGGTGCTGTGACCGATCTGCAGTGTGAAGCCGTACTGTCCGAACCTTTCCTGTTGCTGTGTCGGCAGGATCATCCGTTAGCCCAGCGGGAATGGGTCAACTGGCAGGATCTCTATCATGAGCGTCTGGTGCTACAGGATTACGCTTCCGGCAGTCGACCGCTGATCGATGCGGCGCTGGCCCACTTTTCGATTGATGCCAATATTGTTCAGGAGATTGGTCACCCGGCCACGTTGTTTCCGATGGTAGAGGCGGGCATTGGTATCAGCGTACTGCCCGCGCTGGCGCTCCCCTTACCGCAGGGTAGCCATTTACAGGTTAAGCGTCTGACGCCGGTGGTTGAACGACAATTGATGCTGGCGCGACGTAAAAACCGTTCTTTATCTACCGCGGCTCAGGCGTTGTGGGACGTGGTGCGCATGCAGGCCAGTGAGTTAACTGCTGGTCGCGCAAGCGATCCGCTGTATAAGATATAAACCGCCCCATGCCATTTCTGGCAGAAAAATAATGTGAATTCAAACCAGTTTAGCGTACCTCATCGATACCGATTTACTATCGCTTGTCGGGATAAACGGTATTGGTAATCGATTGCGTAGTCCCGCTATAACAGTGTGGTACGCGACGTTATTTTCGATTACTCAGTATTAAGGATATCTCATGAGCCACTCTCTTTTCTCGCAAAATCCCTGGTACAGCGCCGATATTATTCGTGGCTATAAGCCGGATTTCACTCCACGCGTCGCTTTTATTCTTGGCTCAGGCCTGGGCGCGTTGGCGGATCAAATTGAGGATGCGGTGGCCATTTCTTACGAGAAACTTCCCGGGTTCCCGGTGAGCACCGTTCACGGTCATGCTGGTGAACTGGTGTTGGGAAATCTGGCAGGTATTCCGGTGGCCTGTATGAAAGGGCGTGGACATTTCTATGAAGGGCGCGGTATGACGGTGATGACCGATGCCATTCGCACACTGAAGCTGCTGGGCTGTGAACTGTTATTTTGTACCAACGCCGCAGGCTCCCTCCGCCCTGAAGTTGGGCCGGGTAGTCTGGTTGCGCTTAGCGATCACATCAATACGATGCCAGGTACACCGATGGTGGGACTTAACGATGAGCGTTTTGGCGAGCGATTCTTTTCGCTGGCGAATGCCTATGATGCTGACTATCGTGCAATCCTGCAAACCGTTGCCGCAGAAGAAGGTTTCCCGCTGAGCGAAGGCGTATTTGTCTCTTATCCGGGACCAAACTTTGAAACCGCGGCAGAAATTCGCATGATGCAAATCATTGGTGGCGATGTCGTGGGGATGTCGGTGGTGCCTGAAGTTATCTCTGCCCGCCATTGCGGTCTGAAAGTGGTTGCGGTCGCAGCGATCACTAACCTGGCGGAAGGTTTGGGCGATGTGAAATTATCTCACGCGCAGACGCTGGCGGCAGCGGAACTCTCCCGGCAGAACTTTATCAATCTGATCTGCGGCTTTTTGCGCAAACTGGCCTGAATAATTAAAAATTGACCCCGCTTGCGGGGTCTTACTTTTTTGGCAAGGAACGGAAAAATGGGTATCGCATCTCGCTTAAAGCTCATGTCGTTTTTGCAATATTTCATCTGGGGGAGCTGGCTGGTTACCCTGGGGTCTTACATGATTAATACCCTGGATTTTACCGGCGCGAATGTGGGTATGGTCTACAGTTCGAAAGGGCTGGCAGCGATTATCATGCCGGGCATAATGGGGATCATTGCCGATAAATGGCTACGCGCCGAACGCGCCTACATGCTTTGCCATCTTGTCTGCGCGGGTGTGCTGCTATATGCCACTACCGTTACCGATCCGCAGACCATGTTCTGGGTGATGTTGGTTAACGCGATGGCATATATGCCGACGATTGCGTTATCGAACAGTGTTTCCTACTCGTGTCTGGCGCAATCGGGCCAGGACCCGGTCACCGCTTTTCCACCCATTCGCGTGTTTGGCACTATCGGCTTTATCGTGGCCATGTGGACGGTGAGTCTGATGGGACTGGAACTGAGCAGTGCGCAACTGTATATCGCTTCTGGCGCATCGTTGCTGCTGGCTCTGTATGCGCTGACGTTGCCGAAAATTCCGGTTGCCGAGAAGAAAGCGAACACAACGCTTGCCAGCAAGCTTGGGCTGGATGCTTTTGTCTTGTTTAAAAATCCACGTATGGCAATCTTCTTTTTGTTTGCGATGATGCTGGGGGCGGTACTGCAAATTACTAATGTCTTTGGCAATCCGTTCCTGCATGATTTTGCCCGTAATCCTGAGTTTGCCGACAGTTTTGTGGTGAAGTATCCCTCTATCTTGCTTTCAATTTCACAGATGGCGGAAGTGGGCTTTATCCTGACTATCCCGTTCTTCCTCAAACGCTTTGGTATTAAAACGGTAATGCTGATGAGCATGCTGGCGTGGACGCTGCGCTTTGGTTTTTTTGCCTTTGGCGATCCGTCCCCGGTCGGCTTTGTGATGCTGCTGATGTCGATGATTGTCTATGGTTGCGCGTTTGATTTCTTCAATATTTCAGGATCGGTGTTTGTAGAGCAGGAAGTGAGTTCTAACATTCGCGCCAGTGCGCAGGGGCTGTTTATGACGATGGTCAATGGCGTGGGCGCTTGGGTTGGCTCAATCCTGAGCGGGATGGCGGTAGATTACTTCTCTGTCGATGGCGTTAAGGACTGGCAGACTATCTGGTTAGTCTTTGCCGCGTATGCGCTGGCATTGGCGGTTATCTTTGCATTGTTCTTTAAATACAAGCATGAGCCAGAAAAATTGGCGCAGAAATCGCTGGCGCATTAACGTGACATTCGCGGCGGGGGACTGATACCCGCCGTTTCATTTTCCGCGATGCAATGTGGTAACTTTGCGCATTATCCTTTGTCCTCAGGAGCGCATTATCCATGGAACGCACGCACCGTATCGATCTGAAGTTACTGCGTTATTTTCTTGCTGTCGCAGAAGAACTGCATTTTGGACGCGCTGCTGCTCGCCTGAATATGTCGCAACCGCCGCTCAGTACGCATATTAAAGAGCTGGAACAACAACTCGGCACTTTGCTGTTTATCCGACATTCCCGCAGTGTAGCCTTAACACATGCCGGAAAAATTTTGATGGAAGAGTCGCGCCGATTGCTATCCAGTGCGAATCAGGCGCTGGCGAGAGTAGAGCAAATTGGTCGCGGCGACGCAGGGCGGATTGAACTCGGTGTTATCGGTACGGCGATGTGGGGAAAAATGCGTCCAGTGATGCGGCGTTTTTTAAAAGATAACCCTAACGTTGAGGTGCTGTTTCGCGAGAATATGCCAGCCATGCAGATGACGATGCTGGAACGACGTGAGCTGGATGCGGGAATTTGGCGGATGGCCACTGAGCCTTCGCCTGGATTTACCAGCCTGCGTTTGCATGAATCCTCTTTCCTGGTGGCAATGCCAGAAGAGCATCCACTGACTGAACTTGCCGCGATACCATTGGAAGCGTTGCGGAACGAATATTTTGTCACAATGCCGTCCATTCATACCGACTGGGCATTTTTACAGCGCGTTTGCCTAAGCGCCGGATTTTCACCAATGATTATTCGCGAGGTGAAGGAGCCGCAAACGGTGTTGGCGATGATCAGTATGGGAGTTGGAATTACGTTGATTGCAGACAGTTATGCGCAAATGAGCTGGCCGGGTGTGGTGTTCCGTCCGTTAGAGGAACGTATTCCGGCGGATTTGTATATTGTGTATGACCAGCAGCAGGCAACGCCCGCGCTGGAGAAACTGGTGGCGGCGTTGATGGTATGATGTCTGCGCCGGATGGCGACTAAACGTCTTATCCGGCCTACGCGTGCGGTGTTGTCTGTAGGCCTGATAAGCGCAGCGCATCAGGCAAGCAGATTCGAATCTTCCATATCGCAGATAGCAAAAAGGCGCCGCCAGCGCCCTCTTTTACATTGGTGGGTCGTGCAGGATGACTCGCTTCGCTCGCCCTTCGGGCCGTCGCCGTAAACGGCTCCGTTGTCTCACTACGTTCGACCCGAACCTGCTGCAGGTTCGAATCGTTGAATTTTGCGCATAGCAAAAAGGCGCCTTTAGGGCGCCTTTTTACATTGGTGGGTCGTGCAGGATTCGAACCTGCGACCAATTGATTAAAAGTCAACTGCTCTACCAACTGAGCTAACGACCCGAAGTGGTGGGTGATGACGGGATCGAACCGCCGACCCCCTCCTTGTAAGGGAGGTGCTCTCCCAGCTGAGCTAATCACCCACTTCGGTACTTCATATTTTAACAAGAAATCCAGCTGGCGAGAAAGTGGTGGGTGATGACGGGATCGAACCGCCGACCCCCTCCTTGTAAGGGAGGTGCTCTCCCAGCTGAGCTAATCACCCACTTCTCAATTTCTTGTTTTTACACGGCGGAGACTACATAAAGTAGTTGGTGGGTGATGACGGGTTCGAACCGCCGACCCCCTCCTTGTAAGGGAGGTGCTCTCCCAGCTGAGCTAATCACCCCCGCTGTGTGGAGTCGCATTATAGGGAGAGTTGAAAATGAGTCAACGCATTTTCTAAAGAAATTGTTCGTTCGTCGTAAATTTAAACAAAACGATCGCAAAACAATCCATGCAGCATGATTTGTATACGAAAATGGCAAAGCGTGATGTTCCAACCCGATCAACATTGAGGAATCAGACCACAGTGATAGAATACGAGCCTGATAATCTTCCCTGGATTTGCCGGTTGTCGGCATCTTTATAAACGTAAGGCCATTTCATGAAAATCAAAACTCGCTTCGCGCCAAGCCCGACAGGTTACCTGCACGTCGGCGGTGCGCGTACTGCTCTTTATTCCTGGCTTTTTGCACGTAACCATGGCGGTGAGTTTGTGCTGCGTATTGAAGACACCGATCTCGAACGCTCCACGCCGGAAGCTATTGAAGCCATTATGGATGGTATGAACTGGCTGAATCTGGAATGGGATGAAGGCCCGTACTTCCAGACCAAACGTTTTGATCGCTACAACGCTGTTATTGATGAAATGCTGGAAGCAGGCACCGCATATAAGTGCTACTGCTCCAAAGAGCGTCTGGATGCGCTGCGCGAAGAGCAGATGGCGAACGGTGAGAAGCCGCGTTACGACGGCCGCTGCCGCCACGGTCACGAGCACCATGCCGCCGATGAACCGTGCGTGGTGCGTTTTGCCAACCCGCAGGACGGTTCCGTTATTTTTGACGATCAGATCCGTGGGCCGATCGAATTCAGCAACCAGGAGCTGGACGATCTGATCATCCGCCGTACCGACGGCTCCCCAACCTACAACTTCTGCGTGGTTGTCGATGACTGGGATATGGAAATCACTCACGTTATTCGTGGCGAAGACCATATCAACAACACCCCGCGTCAGATCAATATCCTGAAAGCGCTGAATGCGCCGGTGCCGGTTTACGCGCACGTGTCGATGATCAACGGCGACGACGGTAAAAAACTCTCTAAACGTCACGGCGCGGTCAGCGTGATGCAATACCGCGATGACGGCTATCTGCCGGAAGCGCTGCTGAACTATCTGGTGCGCCTGGGCTGGTCCAGCGGCGATCAGGAAATCTTCACCCGTGAAGAGATGATTAAACTGTTCTCCCTCGGTGCGGTGAGCAAGTCTGCGAGCGCGTTCAACACTGAAAAATTGCAGTGGCTGAACCATCACTACATTAATGCGCTGGCACCGGAATATGTGGCAACGCATCTGCAGTGGCACATTGAGCAGGAAAATATCGATACTCGCGTTGGGCCTCAACTTTCTGAGCTGGTGAAACTGCTGGGCGAGCGTTGCAAGACGCTGAAAGAAATGGCGCAGAGCTGCCGCTACTTCTATGAAGACTTTGCTGAGTTCGACGCTGACGCGGCGAAGAAACACCTGCGTCCGGTTGCGCGTCAGCCGCTGGAAGTGGTTCGCGACAAACTGGCCGCCATTACCGAATGGACGGCAGAAAACGTCCACCACGCGATTCAGGCAACCGCTGATGAGCTGGAAGTGGGCATGGGTAAAGTTGGGATGCCGCTGCGCGTCGCGGTAACCGGCGCGGGTCAGTCCCCGGCGTTAGACGTCACGGTGCATGCGATTGGCAAATCCCGCAGCGTTGAGCGTATTAACAAAGCACTGGCGTTTATTGCAGAGCGTGAAAGTCAGCAGTAATTCTGGCTGATTGATGACACAACGGCAGGATGCGCTCCTGCCGTTTTTTTACCCGCTATTCAGACTCATCAATGCCCAGACGGATAAGGAAATTACGAATCCCTTCGCGCGAGATATACATCGCCAGCTTTTCTTGTTCCGTTGGCGACATATTGTCCAGTGCGCTGATTATCTGGCGACAGGCATGGCTGCGCACTACATGGGTGTATTCTGCCAGCGGTTCTTCAGCCTGATAAAACTCAGGAGCTTTGCGAAAAGCGGGAACGTTGAGCAGAAACGTGCGGACACCGGAGTCAATATGAATAAGTCTTGCACGACCGCCTTTAACGCCGGGAAATTTTTCGGTGGTCCAGTTTTGCTCTCTGATCCAACGATTGACGGTTTGTTTGGCTACCCCGAGACATTCCGCCAGCTCTTCGGTCGTCATTTTGCTGCGTAATTTTTTCATATTATTTGTTTTCGCGGATCCCTAAGCGTTGTAATAAACCCGTAATGCCTTCACGCAGGATCAATGACGTAAACATTTTCTGTTCTGATGGCGTCATCTCTTTGGCGAGTCTAATCAGCAGCGCCTCAATCGAAGTATCACCGGATAACGATAAGTTATCTGATAAACCTTCGGCTGAACGTTCAGCGCTGCGAATGTATTCACGAACTTGTTCGGTGACGTGAACCAGACGGGCTTTACCGCCCTGAACGCCTGGTTTTGGTGATGTAGCCCAACCTTCCTTGCGCACCCATTTATTGATGGTCTGTCGGCTGTATCCGGTCAGATTAGCAAGCTCTTCTGGCGTCATCCGTTCCTTGAACATAACGATTCCCTGAGTAGTCGTGGGGTTAATTAGTGGCTCATTTTATAGCACCATTTTAGTAGAAACCGTGACGCGTTTAACTACTGAATGCGAGTTGTTACGCAATGTTCTTCATTTGACTGCTTTTTCAGCGATTGAATTCTATGAGTTAATTTTGCCGTTGACACACGCGAAGGGAATTCATATGATGCCGCCCGTCAACTCGACAAGCTTTACGTGACGGGGCTATAGCTCAGCTGGGAGAGCGCTTGCATGGCATGCAAGAGGTCAGCGGTTCGATCCCGCTTAGCTCCACCAAATTTAATCCCAATAAATTTGGTCTGTACGTAAAAGCATCGTGGGGCTATAGCTCAGCTGGGAGAGCGCTTGCATGGCATGCAAGAGGTCAGCGGTTCGATCCCGCTTAGCTCCACCAAAATTTAAACCCTCGCTGAAAAGCGGGGGTTTTTTGTTTTTACATCCTGCCAGTTCTCACCTTATATTTCTTTGGTTTGCTGAATAACACGCATAAAAAAACCGGGGAGAAAAACCTCCCCGGTCTTAACACGACAATGTTGTCTTTGGCTTACAGCACCAGTGCTGCGATGGATGCAGACAGTACGCTCACCAGCGTAGAGCCGTATACCAGCTTCAGACCAAAGCGGGAAACCACGTTACCTTGTTCTTCGTTCAGGCCTTTAATCGCGCCGGCGATAATCCCGATGGAAGAGAAGTTAGCGAAGGAGACCAGGAACACAGAGATGATGCCTTCAGCGCGTGGAGAGAGCGTAGAGGCGATTTTCTGCAGATCCATCATCGCGACGAATTCGTTAGAAACCAGTTTGGTTGCCATGATACTGCCCACCTGCAACGCTTCGCTGGACGGTACACCCATTACCCATGCAACCGGGTAGAAGATGTAGCCCAGGATGCCCTGGAAGGAGATGCTGTAGCCAAACCAACCGGTCACGGTAGCGAACAGGGCGTTCAGGGCGGCGATCAGCGCGATGAAACCAATCAGCATGGCTGCAACGATAATTGCCACTTTGAAACCTGCCAGGATGTATTCACCCAGCATTTCGAAGAAGCTCTGGCCTTCGTGCAGGTTAGACATCTGAATGTTTTCTTCGCTGGCATCAACGGTGTAGGGGTTGATCAGCGACAAGACGATAAAGGTGCTGAACATGTTCAGAACCAGCGCAGCAACCACGTACTTCGGCTCCAGCATGGTCATATACGCGCCGACGATAGACATGGAAACCGTCGACATCGCTGTTGCAGCCATGGTGTACATACGGTTGCGGGACATTTTGCCGAGAATATCTTTATAGGCGATAAAGTTCTCGGACTGACCCAGGATCAGGGAGCTGACGGCGTTAAAGGATTCCAGCTTACCCATACCGTTGACTTTAGATAACAGGAAACCAATCGCGCGGATGACAATTGGCAGAACGCGGATATGCTGCAAAATACCAATCAGCGCGGAAATGAAGACGATCGGGCAAAGCACTTTCAGGAAGAAGAATGCCAGGCCTTTGTCGTTCATGCTGCCGAAGACAAAGTTTGTCCCTTCATTAGCGAATCCGAGCAGTTTCTCAAACATCTCGGAGAAGCCTCTCACGAAGCCCAGACCGACATCAGAGTTCAGGAAGAACCATGCCAGTAACACTTCAATAACAAGCAGTTGAATAACATAACGAATGCGGATTTTTTTACGGTCACTGCTTACCAGCAGTGCGAGTACCGCAACCACGGCAAGGGCCAGGACAAAATGAAGAACGCGGTCCATATTTGCTCCAAATATGAGGCAGGTTTAGTTTTCGTGCACATTCTATGTAACAACCATAAAGAAAACGAGATCAAACACACACTATAATAAGGACCTGTGACGAGATTCAAAATTAGTGATCGGCGATACACTTCTGTTATGTTGAGTAGGGAAGTGAAAAGTTATGTCATTGTGCTAATCTAATAACAATAATTAAACATCTCATCGGTATTTCCAGAATCTTTATCGATCCATAGACAATCGCTATCAGAGAAATCAACTTCACCCATTAAAATGAATTTGATAATCATTCTCAATGGGCGTAGCTTGAAACATAGCAAAGGCTATGTTTCTGGGGCACTAAAATGACGAACGATCGCGTTGAGAGTAGCAGTGGACGGGCAGCGCGCAAGTTGAAGCTCGCATTAATGGGACCTGCGTTCATCGCGGCGATCGGTTATATCGATCCAGGTAACTTTGCCACCAATATCCAGGCAGGGGCCAGCTTTGGTTATAAATTGCTGTGGGTGGTGGTCTGGGCAAACCTGATGGCGATGCTGATTCAGGTGCTGTCGGCAAAACTGGGTATTGCCACCGGTAAAAACCTGGCGGAGCAAATTCGCGATCATTATCCTCGCCCGGTGGTGTGGTTTTACTGGGTGCAGGCTGAAATTATCGCCATGGCGACCGACCTTGCTGAGTTTATTGGCGCTGCGATTGGTTTCAAACTGATCCTGGGCGTTTCGTTATTGCAGGGGGCCGTGCTTACCGGCATCGCGACGTTTTTAATTTTGATGCTGCAGCGCCGCGGGCAAAAGCCGCTGGAAAAAGTTATTGGCGGCCTGCTGCTGTTTGTGGCTGCGGCTTACATTGTGGAACTGATCTTTTCCCAACCGAACTTCGCGCAGCTTAGCAAGGGGATGATTATTCCCAGCCTGCCGAATTCGGAGGCTGTGTTCCTGGCCGCAGGCGTACTTGGCGCGACCATCATGCCGCACGTCATTTATCTGCACTCTTCCTTAACCCAGCATCTGCACGGCGGAACGCGCCAACAGCGCTATACGGCCACCAAATGGGATGTGGCTATCGCCATGACGATTGCCGGATTTGTCAATCTGGCGATGATGGCGACAGCTGCCGCCGCATTTCATTTTAGCGGGCATACCGGTATCGCCGATCTCGATCAAGCGTACCTGACCCTTGAACCGCTGTTGAGCCATGCGGCGGCGACGGTGTTTGGTTTAAGCCTGGTGGCAGCAGGACTGTCTTCTACTGTGGTCGGCACGCTGGCGGGGCAGGTGGTGATGCAGGGATTCATCCGCTTTCATATCCCATTATGGGTACGCCGTACTGTCACCATGATGCCATCATTTATTGTGATTCTGATGGGGCTGGATCCGACCCGTATTCTGGTGATGAGCCAGGTGTTGCTCAGTTTCGGGATTGCCCTTGCGCTGGTGCCGCTACTGCTCTTTACCAGCAACGGCACATTGATGGGGGATTTGGTTAACACCGCCTGGGTCAAATACATTGGCTGGATGATTGTGGTGTTAGTGGTCGCGCTCAATATCTGGCTACTGGTGGGAACCGCGCTGGGTTTGTAAAAACAAAAGAGCCCGCAGGCTCTTTTGTTACATTAATGATGATGTTTGTGACCGCGCCCGCGACCGCGATGGTCGTCACGGTCATTCCAGCCTTCGCGATAGCCGCGCTCATAAGCTTTACGTTTATCCCAGCCACGATGATAGCCGTTATCATGACGCCACCAACGATTTTTGCGCCACTCATAGTTATGATGCCAGTAATCCCGGTCGCGCCAGCGGCCGCCATCCCAGTAGTTACCGTAATTATCGCGATCGCCAATTTGCAATTTTATTGATGGCAGCAGGGTGATTTCGCCAGCGTTCGCGGCCAGCGGGGTAAAAGCCAATAAGACTGCCGCCAGAATCAGTGACCTGAACATGTTTACTCTCCTTCACGATCGAGCCGTAGCCGGCCTGTTAACGTAATATTACGGGGCAGTAAAGCCCCGTTTCATCGCCTTAACTCTTAAATCGCGAGCGAGAGCACTTTTTGTTAATAAATGTGTCTTTATTTCAATCAGCTCAGAATGGCATCAATCTCAGCGCACTCTTCGGCAGAGAAATGCCGGTTTGCCAGCATGCCAACGGCGTCTTCAATTTGCGCGGGTTTACTGGCGCCTATCAGCACGGAGGTGATCTTGTCTTCCCGTAATACCCACGCGAGCGCCATTTGAGAAAGTTTTTGTCCCCGGCGTTCTGCGAGCGCGTTCAGCGCACGGACCTTTTCCAGTTTTTGTGGCGTTAACTGGTCCGGGTTAAGAAAACGGCTGGAGCTTGCCGCGCGCGAGTCCGCAGGAATACCGTTCAGGTAGCGGTCGGTTAATTGCCCACCCGCCAGCGGTGAGAAGGCGATACTGCCAACACCCTTTTCCTGTAACAGCGACAGCAGGCCACTTTCGACCCAACGTTCAAACAGGGAATATTTAGGCTGGTGGATAAGGCAGGGGGTGCCTAAATCGTCGAGTATTTCAATCGCCTGCCTGGCAAGCTCAGCCGGATAGTTAGACAGCCCGACGTACAGCGCTTTCCCCTGACGGACAATATGATCCAGCGCGCGCATGGTTTCTCTGAGCGGCGTTTCAGGATCGGGCCGGTGATGATAGAAGATATCAACATACTCCAGCCCCAGGCGTTTGAGGCTTTGATCGAGGCTGGCAATCAGGTACTTGCGCGATCCCCAGTCGCCGTAGGGCCCCTCCCACATGGTGTAGCCCGCTTTGGTGGAGATGATCAGCTCATCCCGCCACGGTAAAAAATCTTCCTGCAGAATGCGGCCAAAATTTCGCTCCGCTGAGCCCGGCGGCGGGCCATAGTTATTCGCCAGGTCAAAATGAGTAATTCCCAGATCGAATGCGCGCTGTAACAGCGCCCGACTGTTCTCTACCTGCGTGGCATCACCAAAATTATGCCACAAACCCAAAGAGACAATCGGCAACCTGAGGCCACTCTGGCCGCAGCGGCGATACTCCATTGTTTGATAGCGATTTTCATCAGCCTGATAAACCATGTAGCCTCCTGTTGGATAACGTGTGTCATTGAGTGTATACGTTTACACAAAGCAGACTGTAATGAATTTTTAATCGTCAAAACTGTACATCTTGCTTTCCACCCCCTTCACAACAACTCCCCTGGACAGTCATCACAGTTCTTCGATACTCAACATTGAGGTTACCGTCAGAAGGATAGCTGTCATGCAAACCCAATATTCCGTTGCTGATTATCTGCTGGACAGGCTGGCAGACTGTGGCGTCGGCCACCTCTTTGGTGTGCCTGGCGATTATAATTTGCAGTTTCTTGACCACGTGATTGAACATCCCAGCGTACGTTGGGTCGGGTGTGCGAACGAATTAAATGCGGCTTATGCTGCGGATGGCTATGCCCGGGTGGCAGGGGCGGGAGCTTTGCTCACCACGTTTGGCGTGGGGGAGTTAAGTGCGATCAACGGTATCGCGGGAAGCTATGCGGAATATGTTCCTGTTTTGCATATTGTCGGCGCGCCCTGTCGCGGTGCGCAGCGTCGTGGGGAACTGATGCATCACACCCTTGGCGACGGTGACTTTCAGCATTTTTACCGTATGCAGCAGGCTGTAACGACGGCCAGCGCAGTGCTGGATGAACAAAACGCCTGCTATGAAATTGATCGCGTGCTGCGGGCGATGTTAACTGAGCGCAGGCCGGGCTACCTGATGTTGCCTGCTGATGTGGCAAAACAGCCCGCCACGCCGCCGAATGACGCCCTGATTATTCCTCTGAGCGAACCGGAAAGCAGCGTGGCGGAAGCGTTTCGCTATTATGCCCGCGAGCGGCTATTGGACAGTCCGCGCGTAGCGCTGCTGGCCGACTTTCTCGCGCAGCGTTTTGGCTTACAGCCTGTATTGCAGCGTTGGATGGCGGAAACGCCGATGGCTCACGCCACGCTGTTGATGGGGAAAGGGTTATTTGATGAGCGTCACCCGGCGTTTGTCGGTACGTACAGCGCCGGAGCCAGTAGCGACTATGTGCGCCAGGCCATTGAAGATGCCGATACGATTATTTGTGTCGGTACACAATTTGTCGACACCCTGACCGCTGGGTTTACGCAACGGTTACCACCGGAGCGCACGATTGACGTTCAGCCCCATGCGTCACGTGTTGGTACCCAATGGTTTAATGTTCCGATGGAACAAGCCGTCACCACGTTACGCGAGTTGTGTCTGGAGATGTCGTTTTCACTGCCGCCCGAACGCCCGCCAGTTGGGCGTATCCAGGTTGAGAAGGGGCTGCTGACCCAGGAAAATTTCTGGCAAACGGTGCAACACTATCTCGCGTCCGATGACATCATCCTCGTCGACCAGGGAACGGCGGCATTTGGTGCGGCAGCGCTCTCGCTACCCAGCGGTGCGGAAGTCCTGGTCCAACCGCTGTGGGGTTCCATCGGCTACGCGCTCCCGGCGGCATTTGGCGCGCAAACGGCCTGCCCGGACCGCCGGGTGATCCTGATTATTGGCGATGGTGCAGCGCAACTCACTATCCAGGAACTGGGCTCCATGCTCAGGGACGGGCAATCACCGGTGATTTTACTGCTTAACAATGACGGCTATACCGTGGAGCGGGCTATTCACGGGGCAAATCAGCGTTATAACGACATCGCCGAATGGAACTGGACGCAGGTGCCGCAGGCGTTAAGTCATGAATGTCAGGCGGAATGCTGGCGAGTGAAGCAGGCGGTCCAACTGGAGGAAGTGCTGGCCCGGCTGTCCCGTCCGCAACGATTGTCATTAATTGAAGTGGTGTTACCGAAAGCCGATCTTCCTGAGTTATTGCGCACGGTGACCCGTGCGCTGGAATCTCGCAACGGAGGATAGCTACTCCTCGGGACGGCTGGCGATCATCATTGGTTTTCCGGCCAATAAAAGCCAGGCGGGGAGCATAACGACGCAAAGCAGCGGCAGCAGAGTGGTGTCTGGCACCACGACTGCCGCCATAAACAGGCTCAACCACGCGTCGCGGGTAACGACCAGCACCAGCCCGAGAATCGCGCAGGAGACCGTGATGGCTGCCGGAACGGCTTCAACATGGGCGTGCAGCATCAGACCCAGCGCGACGCCCACGAAGACCGCCGGAAAAATTCGCCCGCCGCGAAAACCGCTCGCTGCTGCGACCACCAATGCCGCCAGTTTGATCACGGCAAGCAGCAAATAATCCGTTGTCCCCAGCGTCTGGCTAAACGCCATTTGCTGCATTTCATCCAGTCCCTTAAATAAGGTAAGCGGTCCGCCAATTACACCCAAAATACCGAGAATAAAACCGCCAACCCCAAGGATCAGTACCGGGTGTTTAAGCCGATGTATTAAATGATGCAAGCGCGGTAGACACCAGACGGCCACCATGCCCGCGGCAATGGCGATAGCAGCAACGACCGCACCGCTGAGGATATCGATCAGATGCATTTGCGTATAGTGCGCGATGGGCAGTGAAAAATGGGGATGAAAGAACAGGCTGGTGGTCAGTGAACCTGCGGCGGCGGCCATTAACGGCGCAAACAGGCGATCCCACAAAGGAACATCGTTCGAGCTATTCAGCGTTTGCGAAAACACCAACGCGGCGGCCACGGGAGTACCAAATAACGCCCCGATGGTGCCGGCAGAGGCGAGAATGGTCCAGTCCAGCTTAGCAATGCGCGGAAAGAGGCGGCTGCCAAGCGCCACTGCGAGGGCGATATTCACGGTCATGATGGGATGTTCCGGCCCTAAACTGACGCCACCCGCCAGACCGAGGATTAGCGCCGCCAGCAGGCCTGGCAGCGCCGAAACGGCCACCGGCATTCCGATTAACGGTTCACAAGCCGGATCCGGGCCAGCGTGGCCCCGGCTGTAGCGGATGACAAGCCCGACCATCAGTCCGGTTAACGTGAGCATACCGATGATCCACAGCGGAGAGTCCTGGGCAATTCCGATGCTAATCGGCAGACGCTCCCATAAAAATTGCTGT
The DNA here is from genome assembly GCF_030334645.1 of Citrobacter sp. Cc139. NCBI lineage: Bacteria > Pseudomonadati > Pseudomonadota > Gammaproteobacteria > Enterobacterales > Enterobacteriaceae > Citrobacter > Citrobacter sp. Cc139. Next base: position 87,559 of record NZ_JAOWDM010000093.1, on the reverse strand, counting down.
AAAACGGAAGCGACTTTCATCACAACGATCAACACCAGGCTGGACGCTATGCCAATGATTATCGCGGGAGTTGATAGCAAAAGCATCGTTCTGGCTCGCGGATGGAGCATTTTCAATTCCTTCAAACAGAGTCATAGATATAGTTTGCACAGCCTGCGCGACTGCATCGCTGCAAATGGTGCTGAAACGATAAAGTAATTGTGTGATCTGGATCGATTTTCTACGGGCATCAGCCTTCAGGCCGTTGTTGTTATGCCCCCATGAATTTACAGTGTGGCAAAGATTTATTCTGACTTTAGCGGAGCAGTGGAAGAATGACAAAATATGCTTTAGTAGGTGATGTTGGCGGCACCAACGCACGTCTTGCTCTGTGCGACATTGCCAGTGGCGAGATTTCGCAGGCAAAAACCTATTCCGGGCTGGATTACCCCAGTCTGGAGGCTGTGGTGCGCGTGTACCTGGATGAGCATAGCGTCAGCGTCGAAGATGGTTGCATTGCCATTGCCTGTCCGATCACCGGCGACTGGGTGGCAATGACCAACCATACCTGGGCATTCTCTATTGCTGAGATGAAAAAAAATCTGGGCTTTAGCCATCTGGAAATCATCAATGATTTCACCGCCGTGTCGATGGCAATCCCCATGCTGAAAAAAGAGCATTTGATCCAGTTTGGCGGCGCGGAACCTGTCGAAGGCAAACCGATTGCGGTGTATGGCGCGGGAACTGGCCTCGGCGTGGCGCATCTGGTGCATGTTGATAAACGCTGGGTAAGTCTGCCGGGTGAAGGCGGGCACGTGGATTTTGCGCCTAACAGCGAAGAAGAGGGGATTATCCTTGAGGTTCTGCGTGCGGAAATCGGTCATGTTTCTGCTGAGCGTGTGCTCTCAGGACCCGGACTGGTGAACCTGTATCGCGCCATCGTCAAATCAGACGGCCGCCTGCCGGAAAATCTGCAGCCGAAGGATATCACCGCCCGTGCGCTGGAAGATTCCTGTATCGACTGCCGCCGCGCGCTGTCGCTGTTCTGTGTGATTATGGGCCGCTTTGGCGGCGATCTGGCGTTAACGCTGGGCACGTTTGGCGGCGTGTACATCGCTGGCGGGATCGTGCCGCGCTTCCTTGAATTCTTTAAAGCTTCCGGTTTCCGCGGTGGGTTTGAAGATAAAGGACGTTTTAAAGCCTACGTTCAGGATATTCCGGTGTATCTGATTGTGCATGATAATCCGGGCCTGCTTGGTTCTGGCGCACATCTGCGTCAGACGCTGGGGCATATTTTGTAAGGCCAATGTCGGATGGTATTTAGCAATCATCCGGCCTGTATTCCCACTAAACCGCGCTTCTGACGTAATGACGATCAGTTAACGACGAGCAATCGTCGTAACTATAGCTAAGAGCGGCATATCCGGAGGTAATGAATTTGTTGCCCCCGGTATTTGTTACGTTCACCTTATGTTTTTCACTTCTCTGAAACGATTACTCCCAGTGAACGTGTTAAGGGTACTATCGCCGTACCCTTAACAATCCCGGCTCCCGGCGGGAAAATTGCCACTTCGTGGTTCCCTCCGCTTATTCCTCCAGGCTACCGGGCCGGGCGCGAGGTAGCGTCCTTGCAAAGCGCGCCCTGAGCCAGCATCCATGCTGGCTCTCCCGGCCTTACGGAAACACGTCGGCAATTTTCCCGCCGGGAGCCTGGGTTGCAAGGGAGGCGGCGGTGAGCCTCCCTTGCACGTTCACGGGTACCTGTGCTTCAGAAAAGTGAAAAGCTGAAGTGAACGGAACCCTGAGTCGCAATCACATGTTCTCCATAATGATTAACTGACAAGCATTACGCTTCTGACGCGGTTTTTTTATGCCTGCCGCCCAGCTTTCCGACCTTCGTCACACTTCCTGATTGCTGGATTATATGTCCAGTAAAAGCATTATTTGTCTGATAACGGTCGCTACTTGCCTCGGACCATAATTTCTCTCGTTAACTATTACGAGGAAATGAATATGAGCAAAAAATTGATTGCTGTTTGTGCGTGCCCAATGGGGCTGGCTCACACCTTTATGGCGGCGCAGGCGCTGGAAGAAGCGGCGGTTGAAGCCGGTTATGAAGTGAAAATCGAAACTCAGGGCGCTGACGGAATTCAAAATCGACTGACGGCGCAGGATATCGCTGAGGCGACGTTAATCATCCATTCAGTTGCCGTTACCCCGGAAGATAACGAGCGTTTCGAGTCGCGTGACGTCTACGAAATTACGCTACAGGACGCGATAAAAAATGCGGCCGGCATCATTAAAGAGATCGAAGAGATGGTTGCCGCTGAACAACAATAATCATCGACAGGGAACTACGTATGGCCATTAAAAAACGCAGTGCAACCGTTGTGCCAGGCGCATCTGGTGCGACAGCGGCAATAAAAAATCCACCGGCCTCCCGCAACAGCTTCTGGGGCGAACTTCCGCAACATGTGATGTCGGGTATTTCACGCATGGTGCCGACATTGATTATGGGCGGGGTAATTCTCGCCTTCTCGCAACTGATCGCTTATAGCTGGCTCGATATTCCTGCTGACACGGGCATCATGGATGCGTTGAACAGCGGAAAATTTACCGGTTTTAATCTCTCATTACTGAAGTTTGCCTGGTTGTCGCAATCTTTTGGCGGCGTGCTGTTTGGTTTTGCTATTCCGATGTTTGCCGCGTTCGTTGCCAATTCGATTGGCGGCAAACTGGCGTTTCCGGCGGGGTTCATCGGTGGGCTGATGTCTACTCAGCCTACCCAGATGCTGAATTTTGACCCATCGACGCTGCAATGGGTAACCAGTGCTCCCGTGCCTTCCACCTTTATTGGCGCGCTCATTATCTCGATCGTTGCCGGATATCTGGTGAAGTGGATGAACCAAAAAATTCAGCTCCCTGATTTCCTGCTGGCGTTCAAAACCACCTTCTTGCTACCCATTCTCTCCGCCATTTTCGTCATGCTGGCGATGTATTACGCAATCACGCCGTTTGGCGGCTGGATCAACGGTGGAATTCGTACTCTGCTGACCGCAGCAGGAGAGAAAGGGACGCTGATGTATGCGATGGGGATTTCCGCGGCCACAGCGATTGACCTCGGCGGGCCGATTAATAAAGCCGCTGGATTTGTCGCCTTCAGCTTTACCACCGATCACGTTCTGCCGGTCACCGCGCGCTCTATTGCGATTGTGATTCCGCCGATTGGCCTCGGGCTGGCAACACTGCTTGACCGTCGCTTAACGGGGAAACGTCTGTTCAGCGCCCAGCTCTACCCGCAGGGAAAAACGGCAATGTTCCTCGCATTTATGGGCATCAGCGAAGGGGCTATCCCGTTTGCGCTGGAAAGCCCCATCACGGCAATTCCCTCTTACATGGTTGGTGCCATTGTCGGATCGACGGCTGCCGTCTGGCTGGGTGCGGTGCAATGGTTCCCTGAGTCGGCTATCTGGGCATGGCCGCTGGTGACCAATCTCGGTGTCTATATGGCAGGGATCCTGTTAGGTGCGGTGATTACGGCGCTGATGGTGGTGTTCCTGCGCCATCTGATGTACCGCAAAGGCAAATTGCTGATTGAAAGCCTCTGATCAAAAGGATTGTAACCATGAGCTTACTTGCCTCGCTGCGTGACTGGTTAACGGCGCAACATCTCGATGCGATGCTGCTGTCATCGCGGCAGAATAAACAGCCGCATATGGGGATCTCCAGCAGTTCAGGGTATGTGTTTATCAGCCATGACAGCGCGCATATCCTGGTCGATGCCCGTTATTACACCGATGTCGCTACGCGTACCCAGGGCTACCAGATCCATCTCCTCGATGGCACACAGACGTTGTATTCGCGGGTGAATCACATCATTGCTGACGAGAAGCTGCAGACGGTGGGGTTCGAAGGCGAGCAGGTAAGCTGGGAAACGGCACAGGCCTGGGCAGGCAAACTGCATGGACGGCTGGTCAGCGCCGTGCCGGACGTGCTTCGGCAGGTGAAAACGGCCCAGGAAATAGCCTGTATCCGTGAAGCCTGTCGGATTGCCGACCTCAGCGCTGAACATATACGGCGGTTTATTCAACCCGGTCTGAGTGAGCGCGAGATTGCCGCCGAACTGGAGTGGTTTATGCGCACGCTTGGCGCAGACAAAGCTTCTTTTGACACCATTGTCGCCAGCGGCTGGCGCGGCGCGCTGCCGCATGGTAAAGCCAGCGATAAACGGGTTGCAGCAGGTGAATTCATTACGCTGGATTTTGGCGCACAGTATCAGGGGTATTGTTCGGATATGACGCGAACGTTTCGCATACCTGACGCCAGGCAACCAGCAGAAGACAGTGCGCTATTTTCGATTTATCAGGTTGTCCTGGAAGCGCAACTGGCGGCGGTAGCGGCAATTCGACCTGGCGCGCGTTGCAATGAGGTGGACGCCGCAGCCAGGCAAGTTATTACACAGGCGGGCTATGGTAATGCGTTTGGTCACAATACCGGACACGCTATCGGCATTGAAGTCCATGAGAACCCACGTTTTTCCCCTACCGATGAGACGCCTCTGGCGGCGGGAATGCTGCTCACCGTTGAACCAGGTATTTATCTGCTGGGGCAGGGCGGAGTGCGTATCGAGGACGTGGTGCTGGTTACGCCAGACGGCGGCGAGGTGCTCTACACCATGGCGAAAACATTGTTACACACGGGAGGGGCGTGATGGACTTATCGCTACTGAAAGCGCTGAGCGAGGCTGATGCGATCGCCTCCTCAGAACAGGAGGTGCGACAGATCTTGCTCGAAGAAGCAGATCGTCTGCACAAAGAAGTGCGCTTCGATGGGTTGGGATCGGTGTTGATCCGCCTGAATGAATCAACCGGTCCGAAGGTAATGATCTGCGCGCATATGGATGAAGTGGGATTTATTGTGCGCAGTATTTCCAGGGAAGGGGCGATCGATGTCTTGCCGGTGGGAAATGTGCGTATGGCGGCCAGACAGTTGCAGCCAGTGCGGATTACCACCCGAGAAGAGAGCAAAATCCCGGGGCTGCTCGACGGAGAGCGCAGTGGCAATGAGGTGAATGCGCTGCGGGTGGATATTGGCGCGCGGTCTTATGACGAAGTACTTCAGGCCGGCGTATGTCCAGGCGATCGCGTCACCTTTGATACGAATTTTCAGGTTTTGCCGCACCAACGCGTCATGGGCAAAGCCTTTGATGACCGACTTGGATGCTATTTGCTGATAGCGCTGTTGCGCGAATGGCATAACGCCATCCTTCCTTGCGAGGTGTGGCTGGTGGCCAGTTCCAGTGAAGAAGTGGGACTGCGCGGAGGGCAAACGGCAGCGCGTGCGGTTGCGCCCGATGTGGCGATCGTGCTGGATACAGCCTGCTGGGCGAAAAATTTTGATTATGGCGCGGCCAACCACCGACAGCTCGGCAAAGGCCCGATGCTGGTGTTGAGCGATAAATCGCTGATTGCGCCGCCAAAGCTGACGGCATGGATTGAAAGTGTAGCCACTGATGCGGGCATCCCGTTACAGCTCGATATGTTCAGTAATGGCGGCACAGACGGCGGGGCCGTACACGTCAGCGGAACGGGGATCCCGACGGTTGTTATGGGGCCAGCTACGCGGTATGGGCACTGTGCGGCATCAATTGCCGACTGTCGTGACATCATCCAGACGCAGCAGTTGTTGTCGGCGCTTATTTCACATCTTACGTGCGAAACCGTGGCTCATCTGACGGACTTCAGGTGCTGATTTCGCGCTAATCAGGAGTTGTTATGCTAACGATTCAATTTCTTTGCCCGTTACCCAATGGACTGCATGCGCGTCCAGCATGGGAGCTGAAAGAGCAGTGCAGCCAGTGGCAAAGTGAGGTGATGTTTTTCAACCATCGTCAAAACGCCAAAGCGGATGCGAAAAGCTCGCTGGCGCTGATTGGCACCGGGACGCTGTTTAATGACAGCTGTAGCTTAACCATCACCGGTCAGGATGAAGAGCAGGCCAGGCGGGTGCTGGAGGAGTACATTCAGCAGCGGTTTATCGACAGCGACAGCGTTCAGCCAGGGGCGGCGGAACTGGCGGCGCATCCGTTGCCGCGTTCGCTGATTCGGCTCAACCCGGATTTGCTGTATGGCACTGTGCTGGCAGGCGGCGTGGGGGCAGGTCAGCTCACGCTGTGGCAGAGTGATAATCTGGAGAGCTATCGCGCGATTGCGGCGAGTGCGGAAGACAACGCCAGGCTAGAGCACAGTCTGGCAACGCTGGCGGAACTGCTCAATCAGCAACTGCGTGAGCGCGATGGTGAGAGTAAAACCATTCTCAGCGCGCATCTGTCTCTGATTCAGGACGACGAGTTTGCCGGGAATATTCGCCGCTTAATGCTGGAGCAGCATCTGGGGCTGGGGGCGGCGATTATTACCAATATGGAGCAAGTATGCGACAAGCTGTCGGCTTCCGGCAGCGATTACCTGCGTGAACGCGTCAGCGACATCCGTGATATCAGCGAACAATTGCTACATATTACGTGGCCTGAAAAGCGGCCGCGCCATGCGCTGGTGCTGGAAAAGCCAACGATTCTGGTGGCTGAAGATCTGACGCCCAGTCAGTTTTTGAGTCTCGATTTGCAGCATCTGTCAGGCATGATCCTTGAGAAAACAGGGCGCACCTCGCATACGCTGATCCTCGCTCGGGCGTCGGCGATTCCGGTGCTTAGCGGCTTGCCGCTGGCAGCGATTAGCCGCTATGCCGGGCAACCCGCAGTCCTGGATGCCCGATGTGGAGTCCTGGCCATTAATCCAGACGAGGCGGTTCGCGGCTACTACGCGATTGCGCAGAAGCTTGCCGACGAATGCCAGCGTCGGCAAGCGCTTGACGCCGCCCAGCCCGCGTTAACCAAAGATAATCAACGAATTGACGTCGCAGCGAATATTGGCACCGCGCTGGAAGCGCCGGGGGCGTTTACCAATGGCGCGGAAGGGATTGGGTTGTTTCGCACAGAAATGCTGTTTATGGATCGCGACAGCGCTCCTGACGAGCAGGAACAGTTTGAGGCCTACCAGCAGGTGTTGTTGGCCGCAGGCGACAAGCCAGTTATCTTTCGCACGATGGATATTGGTGGCGATAAGAACATCCGCTATCTCAATATTCCGCAAGAAGAGAACCCATTCCTGGGCTATCGCGCGGTGCGGATTTATCCCGAGTTTGCCGGGCTGTTTCGCACGCAGTTGCGCGCCATTTTACGCGCTGCAACCTTCGGTAATGCGCAGTTGATGATCCCGATGGTGCACAGCCTCGACCAGATTTTATGGGTAAAAAGCGAATTGCAAAAAGCGCTGGTGGAGCTGAAAGCGGAGGGTTTACGTCATGCTCCGACAATTTCATTGGGCATTATGGTTGAAGTACCTTCGGTGTGTTACATCATCGACCACTTCTGCGACGAGGTGGATTTCTTCAGCATTGGTTCAAATGATATGACCCAGTATCTGTACGCTGTCGATCGCAATAATCCTCGCGTGTCGCCACTGTACAACCCGATTACGCCCTCGTTCTTGCGGATGTTGCAGCAGATTGTTCGCGTGGCGCACGAACGTGGTAAATGGGTGGGCATTTGTGGAGAACTGGGCGGCGAAGGACGTTACTTGCCGCTGCTGTTGGGCTTAGGGCTTGACGAGCTAAGTATGAGCAGCCCACGGATTCCGGCAGTGAAAAGCCAGCTTCGTCAACTGGACAGCCAGGCGTGTCGCGAACTCGCTATGCAGGCCTGCGAGTGTCGCAGCGCTCAGGAGATTGAAGATCTGCTGAACCAGTTTGCGCCACAGAAAGAGGTGCGCCCGCTACTGGCGCTGGAGAATATTTTTGTTGGTGAGCCTCTTACCAACAAAGAGCAGGCGATCCAGTTCTTATGTGGCAATCTTGGGGTAAATGGACGCACCGAACATCCGTTTGAGCTGGAGGAAGATGTCTGGCAGCGTGAAGAGATAGTCACTACCGCCGTAGGTTTCGGGGTTGCTATCCCACATACTAAATCCCAGTGGATCAGCCATTCCAGTATCAGTATTGCCCGGCTTGCTCAGCCGATAGACTGGCAGTCCGAGATGGGCGACGTTGAACTGGTGATCATGCTGACGCTGGGCGCCGATGAAGGCATTAACCACGTGAAGGTCTTCTCGCAGCTGGCGCGTAAGCTGGTGAACAAGCAGTTCCGCCAGTCGTTGTTTGCCGCTACCGATGCCGAAAGCATTCTGGCGTTGCTGGAGGCGGAACTGACGTTTTAAATTCTACAGAGAGGAACGCTTTCCAGCCTGCGGCGAGGCGCTTGCAGGCTGTGTAAAGGCTTCTGATAGAGAAATTATTAATTTATGGTGTGTTGAATCGGCAGTTTCCCGGCCCTTAATAACGTCATCTCTTGTTTGCAGAGCAGTACTACCGCCTGGCGACCTTTTACGCGTCGGGCGGTGAGCGCTCTTTTCACGGTCCGACGATCCGCACCTGATTCCAGCATCTGAAGACACATCAGGGAAAGTGCACGTCTGTTTTTCATCGAATATTCACTTTGTTGAGTCAGCCTGCACGTTATGTGCGAAGGGGCATTATTCTACAACGATACAAGTGGATATGACTAACGCGTTGGTGTTGTTTCAATCAACGTGCTGACTGGAAACGCGCGCCGTACTCGCCCGGCGTCAGGCCAAACTGACGGCGGAACAGGCGGCAAAAATAATCACTGTCCTGATACCCGCAACGCTGTGCGACTTCGCTAATCGACAGATGATATTTCTGTAAGATGATGCGCGCCTTCGCCATTCTCACCCACCGCACGTACTCGACAAATCCCATGGTGCCATGCTGGGTAAATATTTTTGATAAGTGATTCGGCGTGATATTAAAAAACTGCGCTACGTTTTCCCGGCTCAGCGATTGGGCATAGTTGTCCTGGACCCAATTACATATGCTGTGATAGAGAAATTCAGAGCGCGGGCGCGCTATATCAGGCCGGGTGTTTACCACGCTGCGGCACAGGTGCAGCAGACTCAGCACCAGCGGTTGAATAATATCCTGGGCCTGAGGTGAGCGGCTTAAATGGGTCAATGCGGTAAGCATCGCCTCGCCTTCACCGCGCTGCGGATGTGGTAACTCAATGCGACGTACGGGACGCAACAGCGATGCGGTTCGGTTGTCGTAAAAAGAGAGGCCCAGCCAGGCTGGAGAAAATACCAGGCTCAAGAGCATCACCGGTTTATCGTTGCCTGGTAAATTCGCCGCTTTCGCCGGGATGAACAACATGTCGCCTTCCGCCAGGCTGTGCTGCTGTTTTTCCAGCTGGTTGCTGTACTCTCCGCGCAGCACGATATCCAGGCGGGGCAGGTCAATACATAAACTGCCGGTCGGTAATGTGGTTCGCGGGGTAGCGAACCATACGCGCCCCAGACGCTGCGGATTTAACACCAGGCCGCTGAACAGATCGGCAAAAAACTGTTGGTCGGCGGGCAGGCCTGGCTCTTTCATTGCTCTTTCTCTGCGCTATAAGTGCATTAACTGTCTGAACTCTTTCACTTTACTCCGACTCACCGGGATTTCAAATTCCAGGTCTTTTAAGCGCAGAATGTAGGTGTTGTTAAACCAGGGTTCGATCTCGCGAATTTTATTCAAATTCACACAGAATGAGCGGTGGCAGCGGAAGAAATGCGAAGCAGGCAGTTTGCTGCAAAATTCGGTGATGTTCATTGGCATCACATACGACTCGCGCCGGGTATAGACGAAGGTCATCTTTTCATGGGCTTCAGCGTAGTAGATGTCGTTGATCGGGGTTACGATGATCCGCTCATCTTTGATCAGGTTGATCGTATCGTTTTCACGGATCACCGGGCTGGCTGGCGAGGTTCCCGCTTGCTGCTGTTGCCAGGCGGTCTCCAGCTTTTGTAGCATGCCAACAATGCGCGATTCTTGATACGGTTTCAGAATATAGTCAAAAGCTTCCAGTTCGAAAGCTTCAACAGCGTGCTCTTTCCACGCGGTAATAAACACAATAAAGGGCTTATGCGCGAACTGGCTGATGTTTTGCGCCAACAGTACACCATCCAGCGAGGGAATATTGATATCCAGAAAAATAGCGTCAACGCGGTTGTGCTGGAGATATTTCAGCACGTCAAGACCGTCGTCAAATGTGCCGACAATCTCCATCTGGCTGTGCTCTTTTATCAGCCAGCTTAGTTCCTGTTGGGCCAGGAATTCATCTTCGACAATGATGACTTTCACGACTTCACTCCTGGTTAAAGCAATAATGTGGCCGGTGCGGCTGCGGGCGAGTGCTGATTAGGCACATAAAAGGCAATCTCTGTGCCCGGCTCCAGACGGCGGATCAGTAATCCTTCGCCATAGAGCAGCTTAACGCGATGATGGACATTCAACAGGCCAATTTTATTACCCGGCATTTCATTGGATTCGACCCGCTCAATCACTTTCGGATCGATCCCATGACCGGTGTCCCGCACGGCAATTCGTACCCGATTTCCGCACTCTGCAACGCTGATGGTCACCACGCCTTTCCCTTTGCAGGGTTGAATACCATGAACAATGGCGTTCTCGACAAGCGGCTGAATCAGCAGGCTGGGAATATAACAGCTTACCTCTTCATCAATATCATAAATAACCGTTAGCTTGTCGCCAAAACGGGCCTGTTCGATGGCGATGTAATCCTTGATTTGGTACAGCTCTTTCTTGATGTCGATCTGCTCATCATCTTTTAATTCAATATTATAGCGAAGATAACGCGACAAATTAAAAATGAGCTGGCGCGCGGTGTCCGGGTTAAGTCGCACCGACGACGAAATAGCGTTCAGGGCGTTAAACAGGAAATGGGGATTTATTTACTCTGCAGTGCCCGCAGTTCTGCCTTATTTGCCATTTCGCGTAGCTGTTCCGCCCGAGAAACCTCAAGCTGAGTCGAGATAATTTGCGACAGGCCGATGGCCATTTCCTGTAGCGAGGAGGTGATCTGGTGAGCGTGACAGTAGTAGATCTTCAGCGTGCCGGTGACAACGCCTTTCTCCCAAAGCGGGATCACCAGCATGGAGTGTATTTCCGGTGTCCGATGTGCTTCATCATTGTTTTTTATAATTATTTTTCCATAATTGATCGCCTGTCGCGTGGTCGGGCTGACGAAGTCATCGTTATCGCGGTAATTCAGTTCACCCACGCCAACGTAGGCCAGAACGTGCTGGGTATTGGTAATCGCGACGGCGTCTGCATGGATGTCATGGCGAATAATTTCACACACCTGGCGGAGCGACTCGCTGTTGACGTGACGGAAAAGCGGCAGAGTTTTGTTGGCGATATCCAGTGCCAGCTTGGCCTGTTTCGCGGCGCTGGCTTCTTTCTCGCCCTCCACGCTTTGAACCAGCATGACGATAAAACCAATACAGACGCTGCCCAGGATCATCGGGATACCGATTTTCGAGACGATATCCAGCCCCAGCGCGGTCGTAGGCGCCCAGGCAACGACGAGGATCATGGTCAGGGATTCGCACAGCATTCCGCCTAAAATACCTGCGCGCCAGTGTTGCGCTTTGGGGATCTTACGGTTGATCCACCCGGCAATGCAGCCTGCCAGAATACTGGTAATAAAGCAGGGTAGGGCGGTTACGCCGCCAATATCAATCAGGTAGCGGTGGGTGCCGGCGATGAGTCCCGTAATGATGCCGACCCACGGACCGAACAAAATTCCCCCTGACATGACCGCGATAATACGTACGTTTACCAGTGAGCCTTCAACCGGTACGCCGGACCAGGTACTGAACAGGGCAAACATCGAGAAAATCGCGGTGACGGCGAGCAACTCTTTCGGGGAGTGAGCTGACTTGTGCAACAGTTCGCGAAACAGGCGGATACGAATCAGGAAAAACAGACAAAACAGCATCAGCGCTGCCCGGTCAAATACCGCCAGCAGCATATTAAATATTTCGTGCACGGGTGACTCTTGCGCAGGGGTTAAACCTCTATGATAGGCAACCTGAGTCTGGATGACCAGCGCCCGCGCAGCCTGCGGCTAATGAGGAAAAACCTTAATATTAAAAGGGGATTGTTGCATTGTTGTTGTATTTACAATACCTGTCTTCTAAGCGCAAAGATCAAGGTAATGTTTTCAACAATAAAATGTTAAATGATGGTAATTTTTAGCTGTGTGTGAAAATGAATATTTCCTCATTTTGTTTGCCTGTTCCTCATTTGTGTCGAAAAAATATTTTGTTTTGCCTCTCGACAGAAGGAAATTATTCAGGCTATTTTCTAAACGTGCCACCATCGTGGCAGCGTCGCTCGGACGGTCCGGGCGCTAACGTTAATCTGAGGATATTATGGCTGACACCCGCCCTGAACGTCGCTTTACGCGTATTGATCGCCTTCCCCCTTACGTTTTTAACATTACCGCTGAACTGAAGATGGCTGCGCGTCGGCGCGGCGAAGATATTATCGATTTCAGTATGGGGAACCCGGATGGGGCCACGCCTCCTCATATTGTTGAAAAACTGTGTACCGTGGCGCAGCGCCCGGACACGCATGGCTATTCCACGTCTCGCGGCATTCCGCGTCTGCGTCGGGCGATTTCCCGCTGGTATCAGGAACGCTATGACGTTGAAATTGATCCCGAATCCGAAGCGATTGTGACTATTGGTTCCAAAGAGGGACTGGCGCACCTGATGCTGGCAACGCTCGATCATGGTGATACGGTTCTCGTACCCAACCCGAGCTATCCCATTCATATTTATGGCGCGGTGATTGCCGGGGCGCAGGTACGGTCAGTGCCGCTGGTTGAAGGTGTCGATTTCTTTAATGAGCTGGAGCGCGCGATCCGTGAAAGCTACCCGAAACCGAAGATGATGATCTTAGGTTTCCCGTCCAACCCGACAGCACAGTGCGTCGAGCTGGAATTTTTCGAAAAAGTCGTCGCGCTGGCTAAACGCTATGACGTGCTGGTGGTTCACGATCTCGCCTATGCCGATATCGTTTACGATGGCTGGAAAGCGCCATCGATTATGCAAGTACCTGGCGCTCGTGATGTCGCGGTTGAATTTTTCACCCTGTCGAAAAGCTACAACATGGCGGGCTGGCGTATCGGTTTTATGGTTGGCAATAAAACGCTGGTCAACGCGCTGGCACGCATCAAGAGTTATCACGATTACGGGACGTTTACACCGTTGCAGGTTGCGGCAATCGCGGCGCTGGAAGGCGATCAGCAATGCGTACGGGATATTGCCGAGCAGTATAAACGCCGTCGCGATGTGCTGGTTAAAGGGCTGCATGAGGCCGGTTGGATGGTTGAGATGCCAAAGGCTTCAATGTACGTTTGGGCGAAAATTCCTGAGCAATATGCCGCGATGGGCTCACTTGAGTTTGCCAAGAAACTGCTGAACGAAGCGAAAGTATGCGTTTCGCCGGGGATTGGCTTTGGTGATTATGGCGATACGCACGTGCGTTTTGCCTTAATTGAAAACCGTGACCGTACCCGCCAGGCGATCCGCGGCATCAAAGCGATGTTCCGCGCAGATGGCTTACTGCCTGCCAGTGCGAAATCGGCTATTGAAAGTACCGACTAACCGATCGTGAGATCTCCAAAAGCAAACAGGAGCCTGATGGCTCCTGTTTTTTTGCTGCGTCTTTTATTTAGATCATCAGGGCGAACGTACCGGCCCAAACGATGACCATAAAAGAAATGCCCATAAAGAAATATTTCACTTTTCATCTCTCCGCGTACCTGGGTACGTCTGAATGAACATATGCTTACCTGACAGAGAGCTGATGCACGCGCAAACGAAATGGAGAATATCCCTCGTTTGCCTGGCTGCATCACCTCAGAATTCTGAGCTTTAGTGCTCCAGACGGCGCTAATGTACGCCTAAAAATGAGGTGAGACAAGAGGCATTTTTCTATTTAATTTTAATAACTTACAAGTGTCGTGATTCGGCGACAGTTTAATTTCTGCCGGTAATAAATTGCTATTGAGCGACGTAATGATTAGTCGGAGAATTCTCATATCACCATAGTATGAATGTGGTTAATTTTTCGCGGAATTCAATAATGAAAAGGTTAAAAATGACCAGATTAATGATGTTAGCACTCGTTCTTACGCCAGTGACGTCGATGGCGGCCTCACCGTTGGCGTTTAATTTCAGCTGCGCAAGTATTGGTGGTGTGAATAGTGATGGTAAAGGTAACGTTTGGATTGACGGTGCCAAGGCGACCGTAAAGAGCTTCAATGAAAACTACTGGGAAGCCAAAAGCGGCAAAAATACGCTTTCCATCTCCCGTAAAGATGACGGCAACCCGGAAGTTTCATGGTCAGGGCCAAATCGTAAGCACGGAATTTGTCAGCCTGAAGACAATATTGACTACGCCCCGGGGGAAAAATCGCCCCACAGCGGTCCTTCTTTCTCCTGCTCAGCGGTGGCAAAGGGAAGTATTGAAGAAGTTATTTGCCAGAGTCCATCACTCTCCGAGCTGGATGTTAAGTTGAACGGGGTCTACAAACAGGCGTTGGTTAAATCGAAAAATAACCCAACGCTGAAAGCGGAGCAGCGCGGCTGGGTTAAAGGACGAAACGAGTGCTGGAAAGAGCAGGATAAACCAGCCTGTATTGCTCGTAACTACAATGAGCGCATGGCTGAACTACAGAACGAGTGGGGCGTTAAGTAATTCAGCCACAGACAAAAAGAAAGGCCGTAAGGCCTTTCTTTTTAGATATATAACGAGGCTTCACCCATGGGGCGGGTTTTGAAGCGACGGTGGATCCAGAGATACTGCTCGGGCGCGCGCATGATCTCTTTTTCGATAATTTTATTCATATAAGCCGCAGCCTGGCTTTCATCTGCTGGGTAACCTTCCATTTGTGGTGTGATAAACAGGCGGTAACCTGAGTTATCTGCTTTTCTCACCATGGTTACGGTCAGCATCGCTGCGCCTGACAGGCGCGACAGCACGTAAGTACCATTGGTGGTTGCCACGTTTTTAACGGCGAAGAAAGGCGCGAATGAGCTTCCTTTACGGCCGTAGTCCTGATCGGGAGCAAACCATACCGCTTCCCCTTTTTTCAGGGCGCCGACAATGCCACGCAGATTATTTCTGCCGATCATGGCTTTGTTGGAACGCATACGACCGCGGGTTTGGATCCACTCCATCAACTTATTGTTGTGCGGGCGATAGGTTGCCATCATCGGCTGGCACAGCCCCATTACGCGGCCACCTAATTCGAGCGACATAAAGTGTACGCCTACGACCATCACGCCACGGTCTTCCATCTGGGCGCGTTTCAGGTTGTCCAACCCTTCTACATCAAACCATTTGCGAACGCGGTGATCCGGCCAGAACCAGGCCATACCTGTTTCAAGCAGTCCCATGCCGAGTGAACGGAAGTTCTCATCGACCAGTTTGTCTCTTTCTTCCTGCGACAGATTGGGGAAACAGAGTTCGAGGTTTTTACGTGCAATAGATTCACGGCGCTTTAAAAATGGGCGAGCCAGTGTTCCTGTACGGGTACCAAGAAAACATAATACGGGATAGGGAAGTTGTACCAGTAACCAGAGCACACCGACGCCAAACCACATGAGCCAATAGCGCGGATGCAAAAACGCGCGTGAAAATTTACATTGGGGAAACATAAGCACCTGTTGTTGATACGAAATAGATGTATCGCGAAGACGCTGGGTCTGGCGCGTTACACTCTGCACAGATCGTTAGGCCGCCATAAACGACATTGGTTCCTGCAGAGAGTGTAAAACTGAGTCAGGACAAAACCACGAGGGGCATGAATGATCGGACGCACAATGTACACCCGAAGATTAATGTCAGCCAGAAATAATTACTCAAGTTTCGTAAATATTTTGGGGGCGATTAAGAACAAAAAAAAGACTATTTATAATTCATTGTTTTTATGATGAATAAATAAACTCCAGGTGTATATCTAAATAGTAAGCAGATGAGTGATTTTTGTAACGTAAATGTTGCTTAAATTGCGAACTGATGGAAGTTATCTTAGAATATAAAAACAAGGGAGTGTAAGGACTTACGTAAAGTTTTATGGCAAACAGGAGGTATCGCTATGCTCTATTTTTGGACCTTTCTCGCATTGAGTATTCTGAGCGTCAGTTGCTACATCTGGCAGGTAATGGGCGCTGCGGCGTCAATAAGCGCTTTTATCGGCATGGTCATACTCACCGCCTTAATTTACGTTTTTACTATGCGGTTGACTAATGGTAACGAAATGGTAACCGGATTATTCCTTTTTCTTGCCCCAACATGCGGTTTGATCATTCGCTTTATGGTGGGGGACGGTAGGCAATAATCCGGCGTGTTACGATTGGAAATGAATTTTCACGTTTAGCTGTTTTTTATTTAGCTGAGAGTAGGGAAGTGCCAGCTGCGCTGGCACTTTTTGCGAGACTGAAATCGATTAACGGGCGTCAGCCAACTGGAGTGATGCTTCTTCTTGTTGAGCATTTTTCCGCTGTTGCTCAAGTTCCAGCGCCCCGCGATGAGAGAGGTAGCAGAACAGGATGCAACAGACAATTCCCCCCATCAGCAGATAGAAACCGCCATGCCATCCCATTTTGTCGACCATTACGCCAAACAGGCTGGTGCCCAATGACGCGCCAAAAATGTAGCTCATAAATCCGCGCAATCCTACTGCGGAACCCACTGCGAAGCTGGGTACGATTTCCATGGTCTGAACGGAGGCCAGGAACTGAGGAACATAAATCAGGCAGCCAACGATGGCGGCAAAAATAGTCACCATCAACAGCGATTCGCTTTTCCAGTAGCCGATCAGACAGACGAAAATCAGTGCCATACAAATCATGGCCAATGGCATGCGACGGCCTTTAAACAGTTTATCGGTAAGCCAACCCGCCAGTAATGTGGAAGGGATTGCCGCCCATTCGAAAAATAAAAAAGCGACGCTCATTTCCTCTTTCGAGAAATGTTTTTCGGTTAACAGATAAATTGGCAACCAGCTAATCATGCCAAAACGTACCATATAGACAAAAACATCCACCAGTGAAACATACCAGGCATTTTTATTACGCAGGACATAAGTGCAGAAGATCTGGAAGGCGCTCATATTTTCTGGCGCCTGGACAGCGTGTCGGGCATTTAATACAACTTTTTCTTCCGGCATCATTTGTTCCAGAGCCGGTAAACCTTCCTGGCGTGGTGAACCTTTCCCCAGCATCAGCACGATAAATGCAAACAGGACGGCAACGCCGGCCGGAACAATATAGCTGGCGCTTTGCCAGTGTTCACTTCCCAAAATGGCAAAGGCGGCACCAACGATCGGGGCAACAATACCACCACCGACATTGTGTGAGATATTCCAGAATGCGCCAACGCGTCCACGTTCTTTACGCGGAAACCAGTTGGCGATAGTAATAAATGAAGGGCCGACGCCCATCCCCTGGAACAAGCCGTTGAAGACAACCAGCGCGGCAAAAATCCAGAATCCGGTACTGAATCCTAAACCTACGTTGACGATGGCGCACAGAATCAAACCGCATGCCATAAAGACTTTGGGGCTGGCTTTGTCTGCCAGGCTGCTCATAATGCCTTTACTGATCCCATAGGCGATAAGCATACAACTGCTGAGTAAACCGATCTGCGTGGCGCTGAGATCCAAATGCTCCTTCAGATAAGGCGTTGAGAGCGTGAAGTTATTACGCACAATATAGTACGCAAGATAGCCCAGGAATACGCTGAGTAATGCCTGAATGCGATAGCGGCCATAAGTTTCCTGGACTTTCTCCGCCGGGACTTTATTTGCCGTAGGCCCTGCCTTAAATATTGATAACATATCATCACCTAAATTTATATTGATGTGAATATCAGGAGTTTTCGTGGTGAAGAGTGAAATAGGCAGGAGAGAAACTCAAGTCGATGAAATGTGTCATTATTGACCCATTTTGTGGGTGGCGCGCCGGATTTTGACTCTTTTTAAATAATGGTATTTTATTTCTGTTCTTTTACGCGGACTTTTATTGCTGTCATGTGCGGATATTAACAAATTCATACTGTATTTTCGGGTATTCTTTGCTGATGTAGTCACTTTCCGTTTGGTAAACTTGCGAATAACCTTATTCCTCTCAACTGTAGTGATAAACGGGTAAGTTTTGTCTCAATATTATTTTTTGCACATGTTGGTATTTATGAACGGGATCACAAACAGACTTTTCTGTTGGCGGCGTTTTTGGGCAATCTCGCTCTGTTTCATGTCGCTGTTGGCGGGTCGCCAGGCGTTGAGTAAAGAGCTGGTGATGGCCACAACCTTTTCCCCCGGCGCCACGGCCTGGATTATCCAGCGCTGGCAGACGCAGCCGGGATCGGTGATGATTCGCACGTTAAACCGGACCAGCAGCTCGCTGGAACAACTGTTTGATACCGCGAATGCGGAAAACGTTGATCTCATTTTGACCTCATCGCCCATGCTGTTACAGCATCTTCAGGAGCATCAGAAGCTGGCGCCCTTTGATAATGCGTTGCCGGAAAGCCAGAGGCTGGTGCCTGAGTCTATTCGTTCTACCTCTGTGGCGGTGGCGATATCCGGTTTTGGCCTGCTAATTAACCGTTCCGCGCTGGCGGCGCGACACCTTTCTCCTCCTGCTGACTGGACGGATTTAACGCAGCCTAAATATCAGAATGCGTTGTTGATGAGTAGTCCGTCACGTTCCGATACCAATCATCTGATGGTTGAGTCGCTGTTGCAGCAAAAAGGGTGGGAAGAGGGCTGGGCGACGCTGTTAGCGAGCGCGGGTAATCTGGTGACGATTTCATCACGCAGTTTTGGCGTCGCCGACAAAATTAAGAGCGGTCTTGGCGTTGCCGGACCGGTCATTGATAACTATGCCAACCTGTTGCTCAACGATCCGCATCTGGCCTTTACCTATTTTCCTCGCTCCGCAGTGTCGCCAACCTATGTCGCCGTTCTCAAGAACAGCCAGCACGCCAGTGAAGCGCGTCGTTTTATCCGCTACTTATTAAGTCCGGAAGGACAGCGGATCCTTGCGGATGCGAATACGGGAAAATATCCGGTTACCCAGCTCGCGCCAGATAACCCACGGGCCGCTCAACAGGCTATGTTGATGAATCAGCCTGCGCTTAATTATCGGCTGATCCTTAAGCGGCAGCGGCTGGTGCAACGGATGTTTGATACCGCCATCAGTTTTCGTCTCGCACAACTGAAAGATGCCTGGCGAGCGCTATACAGTGCGGAAGCGCGCCTGAAACGCCCGTTACCCGAAATCAGAGCCTTACTGACCAGCGTCCCGATAGATGCCAGGCGTAGTGAAGATGAGGCCTGGCTTGCTCAGTTCGATAACAAAAGCTTTGCCGAACAGCAGATGATGGAATGGCAGCTGTGGTTTCTTAAAAATCAACGTCAGGCGATAGCAAAACTGGAAGAATTAAAATGAAAGGTGGATCGATACTGCAACGCCTGCGGCAGCTCAACATCAGCAGCAGCCTGCGGGGAGCCTTTCTGACGGGCGCACTACTGACGTTGAGCGTAAGCTGCGTCAGTTTGTACTCATGGCATGAGCAGAGCTCGCAGATACGCTATTCGCTTGATGATTACTTCCCGCGCGTGCATTCCGCTTTTTTGATTGAAGGGAATCTTAACCTGGTTGTGGATCAGCTTAATGAATTCCTGCTGGCCCCCAACACGACGGTGAGGCTGCAACTGCGCAATCAGATAATTTCGCATCTGGATAAAATCGAGACACTGAGCCGGGGGCTACAACCCGCAGAACAACAGCAGCTGGCGGTGATTTTGCAGGACAGCCGGGCGCTGATGGCGGAATTGGACCGGGTGCTCTACAACATGTTCCTCGTGCGTGAAAAAGTGAGTGAACTCTCCGCACGCATCGACTGGCTACACGATGATTTTAACACCGAGCTGAATTCACTGGTGCAGGATTTTACCTGGCAGCAGGGGACGTTGTTGGATCAAATTGAGGCAAAAAGTGGCGATGCGGCGCTGTATCTCAAACGTGCCAGAGAGGTGCAAAACGAGCAGCAGCAGGTTTACACCCTGGCAAGAATTGAAAATCAGATCGTCGATGATTTACGCGACAGGCTTAATGAACTGAAATCGGGCAGCGACGACGGGATGCTGGTGGAGAACCATATCCACTACCTGGAGAATCTGAAGAAAACCGCCGATGAAAACATCCGTACCCTCGATGACTGGCCCAGTACCATCACCCTGCGGCAAACCATTGATGAACTGCTGGAAATCGGGATGATGAAAAATAAAATGCCCGATACGATGCGCGATTATGTCGCTGCGCAAAAAGCGCTCATTGATGCCAACCACGCCAGAGAGGCAACGCTCGGGCGCTTTCGAACACTGCTTGAAGCGCAATTGGGAAGTAGCCATCAGCAAATGCAGATGTTTAACCAGCGGCTGGAACAAATTGTTCGCGTCAGCGGTGGACTTATTCTGCTGGCGACGCTGCTGGCGCTCCTTCTCGCCTGGGGACTTAACCACTACTTCATTCGTTCCCGGCTGGTGAAGCGTTTTACCGCGCTCAACCAGGCTGTGGTGCAAATCGGTCTGGGGCGAACGGACGCCACTATCCCGGTTTACGGGCGCGATGAATTGGGGCGTATCGCGGGCCTGCTGCGCCATACCCTGGGCCAGTTGAATGCGCAAAAAAATCAGCTTGAGCAGGAAGTGGCGGAGCGTAAGGAGATTGAGTCCGATCTCCGGGCGACGCAGGATGAGCTGATCCAGACGGCTAAACTGGCGGTGGTCGGCCAGACCATGACCACTCTGGCGCACGAAATTAATCAACCGCTGAATGCGCTGTCGATGTACCTGTTTACGGCGGGAAGGGCAATTGAGCAGGGGCAATCCGCTCAGGCCAGAAGCACGTTAACCAAAGCGGAGGGGCTGATTAACCGCATCGATGCCATTATCCGTTCGCTGCGTCAGTTTGCGCGTCGGGCTGAGCCGGGCGCGCCTTTACATCCGGTCGATCTACGACAAACGTTTACTGCTGCCTGGGAACTGCTGGCTATGCGCCATAAGCAGCAAGGCACGCTGACGCTTCCTGCTCACAGTGTATGGGTGGCAGGTGATGAAGTGCGTATTCAGCAGGTACTGGTAAACATACTGGCAAATGCGCTGGATGCCTGTCCGGCCGCCGCGGAAATAGAGGTTCACTGGCAGGCTGAAGGCCACCGATTATGTGTCTTAGTTTGTGATAACGGCCCTAGCTGGCCAGGCGCGTTGTTGCCATCACTATTAAAGCCGTTTACCACCAGTAAGGATGTGGGTCTCGGTATTGGTTTATCAATTTGTGTATCGTTAATGACGCAAATGAACGGCGAGCTGCGACTGGCCTCGACGCCGGGGCGCAATGCCTGCGTCGTGCTGCAATTTAATCTGACGGATGTAAACGATGTTGTGTGATGAATATGCTGTTTTGCTGATTGATGACGATGCCGATGTTCTCGACGCTTACACGCTGTTGCTTGAACAGGAGGGTTATCGTGTATACGCATGCAGTAACCCTTTTGACGCCCGAAATTGGCTACAGGCCGACTGGCTGGGGATTGTCCTGAGCGACGTGTGTATGCCTGGCTGCAATGGAATCGATCTCATGACGTTGTTTCATCAGGATGATAATCAGCTGCCGATCCTGTTGATCACCGGCCATGGCGACGTCCCGATGGCCGTGGAAGCGGTGAAAAAAGGGGCCTGGGATTTTCTGCAAAAACCGGTCGACCCCGGCAAACTGCTGTTGTTGGTAGAAGATGCGCTGCGTCAGCGAAAATCGGTGATTGCGCGTCGCCACTATTGTCAGCAAAAGCTGCAGGTTGAGCTGATCGGTTACAGCGAATGGGTCAATCAGTACCGCCAGCGTCTGCAGCAGCTGGCGGAAACGGATATTGCCGTCTGGTTTTATGGCGAGGCGGGAACGGGGCGTATGACGGGAGCCCGTTATTTGCATCAGCTTGGGCGCAGCACCGAGGAACCGTTTATCCGCGGTGAATTGACGCCAGGCAATGCGGGACAACTCAATGACCTTATTGCCCAGGCGCAAGGCGGTACGCTGGTCCTGAGCCATATTGAATGCCTGACGCGCGAACAGCAGCACCAACTGGTGCACCTGCAAAGCCAGGAGCGGCGTCCTTTTCGCTTAATCGGCATTGGCGCCACATCGCTGGTGGAACTGGCGGCAACTAACCAGATTGTGGCAGAACTCTATTACTGTTTCGCGATGACGCAAATCGCTTGTCAGCCGTTATCACAGCGTCCCGATGATATTGAGCCCCTGTTTCGTCATTATCTGCAGAAAGCCTGTCTGCGCCTGAATCATCCGGTACCTGACGTTGACGGGGAACTCCTGAAAGGCATGCGGCGCCGCGTGTGGTTAAGTAATGTTCGGGAGCTGGCGAACGCCGCTGAGCTTTTTGCCGTTGGGCTACTTCCGCTGGCTGAAACCGCAAATCCGCAGCTGCATATGCCTGAACCGACGCCGCTCGATCGCCGGGTGGAGGAGTACGAGCGGCAGATTATTACCGAGGCGTTAAATATTCATCAGGGACGCATTAATGAAGTGGCGGAGTATTTACAAATTCCGCGTAAAAAACTGTATTTACGCATGAGAAAATACGGGCTGAGCAAAGAACACTATAAGTTTTAGTGGCGAGGTTCCAGAAGAAGAGACGTTGACAGTATTTCGGTGGCGGCGCGAGCGCTCACCGAAATACGCGACGGAAGTCTGAATTATCTGTTTGTTTTTCTTACCACATCAAATCATCAGGGACGACAAAATCAGCATACGGATCGTCTTCGTCCTTCGCTTCCTGGCTAAGCTCGCAATTTAATACAATATAGCTTGCATCGCGCTGGGCAATTTTATCGGCGACGACAGCCGGAATGATGGCATATTCGCTATCGCTGCTGCTTTCAGCCGTCAGACGCGCAATGGCCAGACGGCCCTTGATTAACTGCGACTGGGTCACTTTATCAACATAGACTTTTTTGATTAGGTTATTATCAGTGAAGTTGTAACCAATATCGCCACGAGAAATGGTGATTTTATTCATTTCAATAAGTTGTTTGATCTGCGCTTTATACTCTTTAGACAGCGCAGCCTGCTTTTGCTGCTCGCTGAGCTGTTTATCACGCTCGGCCTGTGCTTTTTTATTCTCTTCCACCGCTTCTCTGGCTTAACGAGCCTGAACGCGCGATTTTTTCGCCGTTCTCTGCACTTTTGCCATTTTTTTGCTGCTGACCAGACCGGCCTTAAGCATCTGTTCCTGTAGGGTAAGTTTTGTCATCGTCGCTTCTAATCCAATAAAATCGTTGTAAGGATTATAACCTTAAGGTTCGGTGGGAAGCCAGAATGCGGAGCTTTTCTCGAGCCCCTGACATTCATCCCGCTGGTCGTTTTATTTGAAGGAAGATAGATAATCCCCGGGTGCAGTTCCCATAACGCGTTTGAATGCCTGGTAGAATCCAGACAATGACTCATACCCGACGAGGCTGTAAATATCCTCTGTTTTCATACCCCTTCTGAGCATGTTTAATGACACATAAATTCTTAGTTTGCTCAATACCAGGTTCGGTGTATAGCTTGTCGCTTTTAATATGCGGCGAATAAATGTTGAGCGTGACATATAAGTGAAGCGAGCCATATCGTCCAGTGTCCATGAATGCTCAGGATTATCTAGTATAGCAATAATTAATTTTGCTAACGGTTCATCATTAGCGGCATTCAGTATATTTATATCAATGTCATATAAGGAAGTAGATTCACTAACCACATAGTGCAAAATAGCGTCAGTTAAATGGGCAATAATGCAATTATTTTCATCGGCAGAAGCATTAACTTCTGTCATTAATAACTCAAATAGAGAGTGTATTTTGTTACTGACGTCATCTTTTTTCTTAATAAGATATATATCCGGTAGTAAGGCAAACAGCAATTGACTGGCGATAGAGTTAGGTTGGATGAAACCACACAGCAGATCGGTGGAATTAGAAGATGAATCTTCAATTTTAATCATCTTTCTGCGGGGTAAGTCAACAATATTTGTATCTGGTGAGGAGGTAAGAAAAAATGGGAAGTTATTAAAAAAAAACAGAATATCTCCTTGTTCCAGCATGATACGCGGTTGTTGGTTTAACAAATCCAGCCAGCATTCCCCGCCCAGAACGATATGAAAGCTCGGTTCTCCATAGGGGTATGTTGATGCTTTCCATTCGCTACAATATCTGCCGAGGTGGAAGACGGATGTACTTGCTTCACCTCCTTTAAGTAGCCAGCCTGAAGTATTCATGTATTCCCCAATATTGTCAGTAATAAAATGATTTTGAAACGATGTTGTATAGATAGTTTCGTTAAGTAACTATAAGATTTGTTAATCAAGTTATGTATTGCAGGAGAGGGTAGTGTTTCTGGTATTTACTAAAGATATTATGTTGCTACAGGCTATTTATCACCTTATCAAAACAGACGTTATTGTCCATATTCAGCATGCTGAAGACTTTTGCACTATAGAAGAGCGTAATGTAAAAGTGATAATTGATACGTTTAACAACAATATTTTCTATACCAGTATAGATTATCAACTGGAGAGGATACAACCAGCTAAGGTTTTCATACTTGCGCCATTTAGAATCAAAAGATGTTTCGGAGATATCCCTGTTGTTTTTATCAATCGAAACGTTTCGCTGCATGCTTTCATTACTTTGCTGAATTGCGATGAAAATCTTGATATCTCTCCAGAGTTATCGTTTTCTCGTCGCCAGCATCAAATTCTTACCTACATTTTGCAGCAAAAATCATGTTACTCAATTGCTGAGGAAATGCATATCTCATTAAAGACCTACTATTGCCATAAGTATAATATCATGTTGTTGCTGAAACTCAGGAAAATGAGTGATTTAGTACGACATCAAATATCATGTTATCTATAGTAACCAGATGCAGGATGTCGTGTTTCGAGATTAGGATTAAATTGTTAAAGTGCAGAAATGGCAAGTATTGTATAGCACAGCTTACCATGCCTGTATCTTTTAAAATGATAGTTTAATCCTATTCTCAAAAATAAGCACCACATGCAATAATAAAGCAAGTTATTATTGTATGTAGCATAATATTTATAACATTACACCACAGAGACCTCTTTAATAGCAGGGTTTTTATTAAGCATAGAAATTACCTGAAATACATCGATTTCTTTTATGCACTCTAAATTTGCCGTAAGTACATAACATTCACCCGTATCTTTAGCCAGTGAACGCACTTGTATGCGATAACCCTGGTCAGTAATCCAGGCCAGAACAGATTGTGCTGCACCTGCTGCAATACGTATGCGTAGTTGCAAGTGATGATTTAAAAAGCGATAGGTAAGCTGACGGAAGAACTCCAGCACGATGAGTGCCATAATCGTACCAGCGATGCCGACTTCATACATTCCACTGCCGATAACCAGACCTATTGCTGCAGTGACCCACACATCCGCTGCTGTCGTTAAACCTCTAATGGTTTGTTTTTGGACCAAAATATTCCCCGCGCCCAGAAAACCAACACCTGTGACAACCTGAGCTGCGATTCTGCTGGGGTCTAATCCAATATGTTCATGCCCAATAACATCATAGAAACCGTACTTAGAAACAATCATGAACATGGCACTGCCAATACCAATCAATATATGAGTCCGTACTCCTGCTTCTTTGGCGCGTATTTGACGTTCCAGACCAATTACGCCACCTAAGAAACTGGCTAACATGAGCCGTAAAAGAAACTCTTCAATCATAATGATTCTCTCTGTGCTGCAGTTAAAACGAAAATCACACATGCAGAAATAATTAAAATATTCTCACCTCAACCGTATTATTTAATTAATGACGATGTTCTGGCATTAATTCTTTATTTGGAACTAAGAATAACCATGATGAAATAACAAACGGCATGGTTAAGGTCGGCAGGCCAAAAGGCATTAAAAGCACATTCATTGCTGCCTGGATAAAGACCGTAAAGATAATTCCTGAAACGGTGTAAATAAAGACTTGCCAGCCAGGGTGATTAAAGACTGTGCCCAGTGCAACTGATGTGAGAACGGCGCTAAAGGCATACAATCCTGCCTCAATCTCGTGAGGATTGGCTCCCAGATAACAAGCAAGGAGTGTCGCAATAAAAGAGCCAATGATGGCATAACAGGCACATACGACAGATTCTACCGCCAGACCAGCAATGAAGAACAAACTAGCAAGGATCCCAGGGAATAAAAACACTTGTGAGACCCCATGTAGTGTACCGTCGATAAAAAAGCTAATTGAGTATTGGTTTTGAGACGCTGCTATGTAATGTTGTGACAATTCAGGGGCAGGAAGACCAGAGCCATAGATATTATGAAAAGCATAGCTGGCAAGTAGAATTACCCAGGTTGTCAGCACGAATGGGGCAGTTAGCGCAGCGACTTTCCATGTTTTTAGTATATCCGCAATGCATACCGTAGCAATAACCGATACAACACTACCAACGACCAGGCATAGCCACATTATTGGTGTCGCAGTTATAAATACAGGAATAGCAATGCCGACCAGACAGCCATTATAGCTATAGAGACCATCCCGCCAACTTTTAACATCATGGGCTATTGCCCCTGTTATCGAAGCCAGGACAGTTCCGACTATACACCCCCATGCTGCTAAAGGGTTGTTATTGTTATAAGCGGCAATAAATATAGCAATAAAAAAAAGTAACCCTGTGATGGGATTATTTTGGAACATTACCTGAGCACAACCACGTAATGATATATCAATAATTTTGAGAGAATAATGCTTATCCGTATTATTCTTCCATAATACCGAAATGGGGTGTATTGTCATCATTATGTACCAGTAGAGATTGTAAAGGATATTATTGTTTCCAGATAAACGGTGGCGGTAATTCTGCATTCAGAACGATTTTTCTTACCATAGCCCAAACCTTGCGAAGATGTTCTTTTATAACGGCACTGTCATTAGCGAGCATCTTAAATACAAGACCAGATTCCGCTGGTAGTGTTGACATACCATAGCAACAATCCTTACCATAATGCGCAGGGAAAGCTGCCAGAATGGATGATATATTTTCTGTAGGGGTTAATATGAAAATGGTGCCGAGAACCTGAAAATCTCCCATAACTCCGATCTCTGTCATTGGATGTTCTCTGGGTTTTAGCGCAATTTGCTCCTTAAAAACAACGTGTCCGGACTCATCTTTTGCAGTTACATTTGATGAATAATAGTCAAAACCGTTCAGCTCATTTTCATGGTGATAACGACGACCAGGTATAATGATTTCTGAATAAATAAGTGTTGCGCTTCTTTTATATTCAATCACGGTATCGTTAATAAATCTTGCGTTGCGGTGCAGGATTAAAGGGTCGGGTAGATATTCCAGATAAGCATTTTCGTTCAGCTGAATAATTTGAAGCTGTGCCCCATAGTTTTTATCCATGGAATGCACTTTGGTGGCTGATTGGGTACTGACGCTGGCGAAAGCATTTTCACCCACATTAATGGATAACACCATGCGATCCCCTTGTAGCACACAGCCTGAAGTTGAGATCACGGTCACGCAGGGAAGAGCGGGCAGCGCTTCGTCATGATACAAGGCCTTTTGGGCAAACAATGGTGTTCGTTTTTCCATACGATGAAGAATGCTTTTGCTCCCGGAACGGGTAAAGCTGAGATATAAAAAACCATCCTTCCCGATCGCTCCGCTGGGCATTTGCTCGGGCTGCTGACGATATTCTACAGGGATCTGCTTCTCCCAACACATCCCGGCCTTTTCCACCAGGTTATTCAAATTCTGTGGGTGAGTCATCCAGCTTTCCTTTAATCGTGTGGCCAAATAAAAAATCACGCTCAATCATGTCGACAAGCTGCTCAATACCTTCACCCGTTTTACAGTTAGTTAAAATATAAGGGCGACTATTTCTGACATGACGGGTATCCGATTCCATTACCTCAAGACTGGCACCGACATATGGTGCTAAATCAATTTTATTGATAACCAAAATATCCGCCTGTACCAGGCCTGGACCATTTTTACGTGGGATTTTTTCCCCTTCTGCTACGTCAATGACATAAATATAAAAGTCTGCTAATGCAGGGCTGAAGGTGAGGGTGAGATTATCACCACCGCTTTCAATCATTATTAAATCGCTATCTGGAAATTTGTCTTCCATTTCTTCAACGGCAGCAATATTCATACTGGGATCTTCACGTACTGCGGTATGTGGGCATGCCCCTGTTTCAACACCAATGATTTTTTCTTCTTCTAATATTCCTTTTAATGTCCTTTTGACCTGCTTTGCATCTTCTGTTGTAACAACATCATTGGTTACGATCAGGGGTTTATATCCCCGATGAATAAGAACAGGAGTAATAACTTCAATAATAGCCGTTTTTCCTGAACCTACGGGACCACCAATACCAATCCGGGTAATTTTCTTCATTACAAACCTCAGTTAATTCATAAATAAACGTACATGGGCATCGACGTGGATAGCCGCCAGAATATCGACTACCGGAGAAAATGAAGACATCTCTTCCGGACGGGTGTTAAGCGCCATTTCAGCATAATCAGGAAAAAGTAACGTGGCCTCAGCCAGGATTTTTTGGCTATCCAGATGCGTAATCCTCATCAATCTTTGCGCCGCACTTAGAATAGTCATCGCTACACCATAAAAATGCATGACCAGCATAGCTTCTTCATCAAGCTCTAAACGATGCATCAACAAAGCATGCGAGACAGGATAAGTGCCATTAACACGGCCTTGACGAATTTGTTCAAGCCACCAGTCAAATACCCGATCATGGTAAATAGCCGCTGCAAGCTCAGTTAATTTTTTACCCATTCTTTGGGTCATTAATCGGGATTCAGGTGATAGTTTTCTACTGATTACATCATTATCAATAGAGATAAGCTCACTTAACTTGTTATTGCGGCAGGCGCGCATGCTTTGTATTTGCGCGACAGCATCACATTTTGCAGCCTGCAAAAGTGCTGTACAGACATATTGTTTGAGGGTCTTGTCGTCATAGACAATTCCGCATGAAATTGCAGACTCAACCCCGCAGGAAAAAGTAAATGCCCCGACAGGAAGGACCGAATCTCCAAACTGCAGTATTCGTGCAATGTTCAGTAATCTGTATGAACTATCTGGCATATTCGGCAATCCTATTACGTTAGTGATCAATGTGTACATGTGTATGCGCTTCTTCAGTACCGCCAAACAAAAGTCTTGACTCAGATGGGGTTAAGAGTGGAATGACTTTTTCACCTTCAGTGAAGTAATATTGACCTTCTGTATACCCATGAGATTTCATTACCGAAGCCAACATTTTATCAGCAACAACAATAGGAATAAAAACGCAGTATCCTTTTATGACGGCCTTCCAGTGCTGATTCCCTAGAGCATGACCTAATTCAAAAGCACGGGTGAGAAGGTCGGTAATTTTCTCTACGCCAAATAATCCCAGGTCGACAATCATCACGCGTCGGAGCTGTATTTTTACAGTAAGTAAATAACGGTTATTTTTGTCATATAAAAGAATGTCGCCATCATTAAGACGGAGATGACGGTCCAGAGATAAACCGATATCGTAGCCGAATTGACTTTTTTTTCGGCAACGACTTTTTTGTGCTTCCCATTGTTCGAGTACCAACACATCATGTTTAATACCTTCAGCAGAGAGGTCAAGCTCGCCACGAGAATTGATATTCCCGAGAGTTTTTTCAATTAAGTACATAGCTATTTTCCTATTAACCAAAGAAATATTTTTGATTCATTACCGCAGTTTGAATGGGTTGGCAGGTAGCGTGCACACCATCAACTTTGACGGCGAATGTCTCTGGGTTGACGTCAATTTTTGGGGTCGCATTATTTCTGATAAGATCGTGTTTACTGATATTTCGACAGTTTTGGACTGCGACAACCTGTCTTTCAAGACCCGCTTTTTCTTTAACGTCATCATCAAAGGCTGCCTGTGATACGAAAGTAAGGCAGGTATCCTGCAGGGTTTTCCCCATTGCACCAAACATAGGGCGATAAAATACTGGCTGAGGAGTAGGCAGCGAAGCGTTAGGGTCACCCATTAAAGACCAGTTAATCATTCCCCCTTTAATAATGAGTTTTGGTTTGGCCCCAAAAAATTGTGGTTCCCAGAGTACCAGGTCAGCCATCTTACCCACTTCGACAGAACCAATAATATGACTAACGCCTTGCGTAATGGCCGGGTTAATCGTAATTTTGGCGACGTATCGGAGAACGCGGAAATTATCATTATTTGGACTATCTTCCGGTAATTTTCCGCGAGCAACTTTCATGGCATGCGCAGTTTGTACCAGGCGAAGCCAGTTTTCGCCCACGCGTCCCATAGCCTGAGAATCGCTGGAGAACATAGATATTACGCCCATATCATGCAGGATATTTTCTGCTGCAATGGTCTCAGGACGAACGCGGCTTTCTGCAAATGAAACATCGGCAGCCACGTTAGGATTGAGGTTGTGGCACACCATAATCATATCGAACAGTTCTGCCTGGCTGTTGATCCCAAAAGGTAGTGTTGGATTGGTGGAACTTGGCAGGACGTTTGGTTGGCTGGCGACCTTAATAATATCCGGGGCATGACCACCGCCAGCGCCTTCTGTATGAAAAGTGTGAATTGTTCTTCCTTCAAAGGCGGCAATCGTATTCTCGACATATCCTGCTTCGTTGAGACTGTCAGTGTGTACAGAAACCTGAATATCCATAGCATCGGCGGTGCGAAGCGCATGTCGAAGCGCATTTGGCGTCGCGCCCCAGTCTTCATGTACTTTTAGCCCAACTGCACCGGCAATGATTTGCTCTTCGAGAGGCGCTTTATTGTAGGCATTGCCTTTGCCCAGGAGACCAATATTGACCGGAATTCCTTCCCATGCGCGTAACATAGCACGCATATTCTTAGGACCGGCAGTCACTGTGGTTCCATTCGTACCATCAGTGGGTCCTATACCTCCACCGAAGAAGGTGGTAACACCGTTAGACAATGCCGCATAAGCTTGCTGAGGTGAGATGAGATGAATGTGGGAGTCGATGCCTGCCGCAGTCAGAATCAAATGCTCGCCTGATATAGCATCGGTACTAAGCCCAACCGTCATTCCAGGTGTTATGCCGGACATAATTGCGGGGTTACCGCTTTTACCAATTCCCGAGATCAGTCCATCCTTAATGCCTACATCCGCTTTAATCACACCAAGTTTTGCATCAACTATCGTGACATTTGTAATAACCAGATCGAGGACCCCCTGGTCACGGGAATACTGATTATTCGCGCCCATTCCATCACGTAGAGATTTTCCTCCACCATAGACTGATTCGTCACCATAACCACGTAAATCTTTTTCGATTTCAATATATAAATCAGTTTCACCTAAACGAATTTTATCACCGGTCGTTGGACCAAACAGACTGGAATATTCCTTTCTGGATATAGTTGGCATAAGAGATCCTTAGCTGGGATGGTTTGGCATTTTGAAGCCGGCTTGCCGGGCGTTATCAATTAGTGATTTCAATTTTATTGGATCATTTATGACGTCAGCGAGCTGTTGACCAGTCATATCGACAAGATTATTAAATCCAAAAATATCGTTATTACCACTATAGGGGATGAGTTCTACCTCTATTTCATCACCTGGTTCAAAGCGTATTGCAGTCGTGGCCGTAATGTTTAAGCGTTTACCCAGTGCACTTTCACGATCAAACTCTAGTTCTTTGTTAACCTCAAAAAAATGAAAATGTGAGCCTACCTGAACAGGGCGATCTCCCGTATTCTTGACACGTACTTTTGTTACAGGTTTCTCTGTATTAAATGAAACAGGGGTATCGTGTAAAACGTAGCCACCATAGGGTACAGGTATTGCGTTTTTATCTTCAGACATAGTCCGTTTCTCCTGCCATTAACGAATAGGATCGTGCACAGTTATCAGTCTGCTACCATCGGTAAAAATAGCTTCAACCTGTATTTGTGGGATAAGATCTGCGACGCCTTCCATGACGTCATCTTTACTCAGAATATCTCTTGATTTATTCATGACGGTTTCCAGATCATTTCCTTCTCTGGCACTCTCCATGGCTGTTGACGCAATAATAGCAACGGCTTCTGGATAATTTAATTTTATTCCTTTTTCTTTCCTGATTTGAGCTACACTGGCAAGTGAATAAATCATTATTTTCTCTATTTCTCTGGGGCTAAGTTTCATTAATTACTCCTTACCTGAAGGGGCATAAGCATCTTCGCCAAATGCTGAATAATCAGGAGATTGGCGCGCGTCATTGGTTGAAATTCGCACTGGGGTAACTTTATTAATTATCCATAAAATGAGCAGAGTAAAGATAAAAGACCATATGCTGGTAATCAGTACTGCGGCAAGTTGTTTCGCAACCTGCAATATTCCACCACCTTCCAGCAATCCTGATGGCCCTTTGCTGTTCCAGGCCTGAGAGGCAAAAACACCGAGTAGAATAGAACCAGTAATCCCACCCATACCATGTACGCCAAAAACGTCCAGTGCATCATCGACATATTTTTTAACGAGTAGTGCGCAGTAATAGCAGATAAAACCGGCAACAATGCCAATAAATGCGGCAGAATGAATTGAAACATATCCTGCTGCAGGTGTGATGGTGGCAAGACCTGCGACGGCCCCGGTCAGGAAACCTACGAACTTAGGTTTGCCGGTGTGCATTTTTTCAATTAATAGCCATGTTGCTCCCGCAAAAGCAGCAGCAATATCGGTGGTGACAAAAGCGGAAACGGTAATAGTGTTAACCTGTAATTCTGAGCCTGCGTTAAAACCATACCAGCCAAACCAGAGCAATCCTGCACCCAGAGCGATATAAGGAATGTTATGGCTACCATCAGGTTGAATGACTCGTCGCCCAACGTATAAAGCAGAGGCCAGCGCCGCGAATCCAGCTGTTGCATGGACGACGATACCACCGGCAAAATCAACCACACCCCATTTAGCCATTACGCCTTGTGGGCTCCAGACCATATGTACAAACGGACAATAAACGAATAAGGTCCATAGAGTAATAAATATCAAATATGCCTTGAACTTCACCCTGCCAACAAAAGCGCCAGTGATCAGGGCTGGGGTGATAATAGCGAACATCATTTGGTAAACAAAATGAACCAGAAGGGGGATCCCGGCGTTATTACCGGTAAACAGCGTGTTGGCATTGATATTATCTAAAAAAGCATAGTGAAGTGGATCGCCGATAATACCATTTAGACTAGGGCCAAAGGCTAAAGAATAACCGACAGAAAACCACAGTATCGCTACCCAGCTCATCGATACAAAACTTTGAAACATAATGGTGAGTATGCCTTTACGCTGGACTAAACCACCGTAAAAAAAAGCAAGCCCCGGTGTCATTAACATGACCAGACTGGTGCACAACAGCATAAATGCTGTATTAGCTGGATCCAGTATCTGAAACTGTACAGGTAATATTCCCATATCTCCTGTGCCCCTTGCTTAAGGTCTATAAAGATGATGTGTTTTAGCTATTCTTAGTACGAAGGGCTAATCACGACTTGTTGTTTTGACAGATAATTATTTATCTTTGAATGAATACAATTTTAATTGCGGGTTACGTTTGCAATATTCAATAACTTGCGGGATGCTGGTAAGATCGGTTTCATTCAAAGAGACTGAGTCTCCTCCTTTATAAACCGTTTCTTCATTAAGCATCCACCATGCGACAGGAAGCATTGCTTTGGGATTCAGATTGATAAACTCCTGACAGGTCATTTTGTCAGGACTGTTTTCTGCCGAATGCGCCAACGGGATACTTAGCATTAATAATGATAATAGAGGAGTAAATGTGATGAGTACGTGTTTCATATATAACCTCGCGGTGTATTGAATCAAATCTATTTACTGAAGCGGGAACTGCTGGGGGACAGTCCTCGCTTCAGTGATGTCAATAAATAAAACTATTGGTGTTGGCTTTACTACAGATCCTTTTTGATTTTATCCCACTCACTATCGGCTTTTTTCTTAAAATTGGCTTTTTTATCCTGCATACATGCCTGAACCAGCGCAGGAGTCACAGTTTCAACGCCTTTAACATCCAGTACCGCATCTTCCGGTTTGTCTTTCTTATTCAGGGCCTCAGCAAAGCCAACAACGGTGGGTTGGAAGGTGGCATCTGTGGCAAGAAAATCCTCACATGTCCACTGGCTGACTGGCTTGTGACTGTCTG
Source organism: Citrobacter sp. Cc139 (assembly GCF_030334645.1). Taxonomy (NCBI): domain Bacteria; kingdom Pseudomonadati; phylum Pseudomonadota; class Gammaproteobacteria; order Enterobacterales; family Enterobacteriaceae; genus Citrobacter; species Citrobacter sp. Cc139. The sequence continues at coordinate 53,284 of NZ_JAOWDM010000093.1, read as the reverse complement.
CCGCCTGACTTAACGCAGGGATAATGAGTAGAGAGCCAACGACAATGCTTAATGTTTTATTCATCTAAGGTGCCTCTTGTTGTATCAATTAATATCGACGGGTGGAAAGTCTCATTGCGACTATTAATATATATCCTGGAACCGCATAAATGTCATATTTTGAATGAAACCGATTTTTTTATATGCTTAATATTTTCTTTTTATTTTAAAGAGTTGCACTTTGTTTAAGATGAAGTTATCAGACTATATTATTAACGATATGTTATTTATTAAAGATATTTAGCATAAATTAATGTTGTCAGTAGAACTCTGGCTAACAGGAGAAGCAAATGTTAAATGTAACACGAGATATTTTATCTAAGCTTGACGATGATGTGCTGGTTAAACAGCGGAGATTTCTTAAGTTTCTGGCATGCCTGATGTTCTTAGGTGGTGTACTTTTTATCCTTTTTCCGTATGTATCCGGAGGTGTACTGAGTATTATTGTCGGCGTAATTTTGATGTGTAGCGGTGTGGCATTGGCGATAGGTATGTTTAAGAACAGGGTGCATAACTTTTGGCCCGTTGTTTCTGGGGTAGTCGTCAGTATCGCATATTTTTTGATGGGCTATTTTTTCATTACGGCACCCGAGTTGGGAATTTTTGCTATTGCAACATTTTTAGCGTGTCTGTTTTGTCTGGGAGGCGTTATTCGACTGACCACATTTTTTAAGTGGCGTAAAGATAAAAAAGTATGGTTGCAAGGGGGGATCGGTGTTGTGGATCTTTTTATTGCATGGTGTTTTATTACTGCTGCACCGCAGGCATCAATTTATATGGTGTCAATGGTAACGGGTATTGAACTAATGTTGAGTGGGATTAGCTGCGTATTTATTGCCAATCAGTTTCGTAAGCCATAGCATTACAGCCTCAGATAATATTATCACCAGGCCCCGGTAACGGGGTCATTAAGATATAAAAAAACTGCCCTTTCGGGCAGTAAAAATGGAAGCATAGCTAAATATGTTCTCAGGGGATCAGTATGTACTGATGCCTGTATAATCCTAAATAATATCGACATACATTTCAAAAGATATCTCAGTTGTATTTTAATAAATAAATCTTAATGATTATTCTTGGTTTCTTTTGTTGTTGTTATTTTTGTGAACAAACGATGTACAACAATAAAAAATACTGGAACAAAAAATATCGCCAGAATGGTTGCTGCTATCATCCCGCCCATCACACTTGTTCCAACCGCATTTTGCGCACCCGAGCCCGCACCATGACTAATGACCAATGGAAGCACACCAAGAATGAATGCCAGAGAGGTCATCAGGATCGGTCTTAGGCGCATACGTGCTGCATCCAATGTTGCTTCGATATCGCTTTTCCCCTGTTTTTGCATAATTTCAACGGCAAATTCCACAATCAAAATTGCATTTTTGGCGGATAACCCAATCGTGGTCAAAAGACCTACCTGAAAATAAACATCATTGGTTAATCCGCGTAGCCAGGTCGCTAACAACGCTCCAACAACACCAAGTGGAACAACCAGCATTACTGCAATTGGAATTGACCAGCTTTCATAGAGCGCAGCCAGACACAGAAAAACAACAATGATTGAAATAAAGTACAGCATAGGGGCCTGTTCAGTGGATAAGCGCTCCTGATAAGACATTCCTGTCCAGTCATATCCGATGCCAGCAGGTAGCTTTTCAATGAGCGAGACCATAAATGCCATGGCATCACCGGTACTTTTACCTGGCGCGGCTTCGCCAAGAATCTCCATCGAAGGGGAACCGTTATAGCGTTCAAGACGCGGTGATCCATAAGTCCATTCTGTGTAGGCAAAAGCGCTAAACGGAACCATATCTCCTGATGCGTTACGAACATACCAACTATTAATATTTTCCGGCAGCATGCGGTAGGGGATGGCTGCCTGCACAAAGACCTTTTTGACGCGTCCGTTATCCAGAAAGTCGTTAACGTAGCTGCTACCAAAAGCGGTTGAGATCGTTTGATTAATATCGCTGAGAGAGACTCCCATGGATTCTGCTTTTGCTGCATTGACCTGTACCCTGAACATGGGGGTATCCTCCAGTCCATTGGGGCGAACGCCGACTACCTGTTCGGGATGCTGTTTTGCCATTCCCAGGAGCTGATTTCTTGCCTGAGTGAGTTTTTGATGACCCAGATTGGCTTTATCAATAAGTTCCAGATCAAACCCTGAGGCCGTTCCAAGTTCAGGTACGGCGGGTAGATTGAAAGGATAGACAATAGCCTGATTGATGGTACTTAGTGCTTTAACCGCACGTTGAATAATTGCATTAATACCGTCAGTACTGGCTGTGCGCTCAGACCAGGGTTTCAGACTGACAAAAGCCAGGCCATTGTTCTGACCTTGCCCACTGAATCCAAAACCGCTAACCGTAAAGACCGATTCCACATTCTTTTTTTCCTGTTCCAGGTAGTAGCGGCTTACATCTGCAAGTACCTGATTGGTTTTTACCAGTGTCGCGCCAGGCGGCAACTGTGCCATGGTCAGCAAAACGCCCTGATCTTCCTCAGGTAAAAACGAGGTTGGAATGCGCAGAAAAAGCACTATCATGGTAATAATAATCAGTAAATACAAAAAGATATATCGAGACGTTACTCGCAGTATTTTGCATGTACTGTCGCTGTAATGTTGAGTAAAACGCTCAAAGTATTGGTTAAACAACGCGAAAAAACGTGGTGGAGAGTGAGGGTAATCTGGATGAACCGGCTTGATCAATGTGGCGCACAGTGCGGGGGTTAATGACAAGGCGGTTAATAAGGAAAGCGCCATGGCGGCAACAATAGTTACCGAGAATTGCCGGTATATCTCACCGGTGGAGCCACCCAGTAACGCCATTGGTACAAATACCGCTGAGAGGACAAGAACAATTCCCACCAGCGCCCCCTGAATTTGCGACATCGATTTATGTGTGGCCTCTTTTGGCGAAAGGTGTTCTTCGGCAATCACGCGTTCAACATTTTCGACAACCACAATCGCATCATCAACGAGCAGGCCAATAGCCAGAACAAGGCCAAACATGGTCAGAGTATTGATGGTAAAGCCGGCTATGGCGAGCACTGCAAAGGTGCCTAATATGACAACCGGGACTGCAATTGTTGGAATAAGTGTTGCCCGAAAATTTTGTAAGAATAGATACATAACGATGAAAACTAAAACAATAGCTTCAACCAGAGTTTTAACTACTTCTTGTATCGATATCTGAATAAAAGGGGTTGTATCATAGGGATAAACTGTTTTGAGCCCATAGGGAAACCAGGGGGAAAGTCGGGATATTTCCTCTTTTACTAATTTGGCAGTATCAAGGGCATTCGCGCCGGTCGCTAATTTAATCGCAATTCCTGCTGCGGGGTTCCCATTGTACTTCGCAACGGTGCCATAACTTTCAGCACCCAGCTCGATATGGGCAACGTCATTCAGCGTAACTCGCGAGCCATCCTGTTGAACTTTCAGAAGAATATTTCCAAATTCATCAGTATTTTGCAGCCGGGTCTGAACGATAATGGAGGCGTTCAGTTGCTGATTATTCGCCTGAGGCGCACCACCTAATTGCCCTCCGGATATTTGGTTATTTTGTACTTTGATTTCTTGAATGATGTCCTGAGGGACAAGTTGGTATTGATTGAGTTTTATCGGATCTAGCCAAATACGCATGGCATGCTGTGAACCAAATAACTGAATGCTACCCACCCCTGCGATTCTGCTGAGAGGATCTTTGATATTTGACGCGACATAATCGGCAATATCGTATTGGTTAAGCGACCCATCATCTGAAATAAATGCGGCAACAAGTAAAATGTTGCTACTTGCTTTATCAACACTGATACCTTGTTGTTGTACTTGCTGCGGAAGTGATGGCATCGCCAGTTGGAGTTTATTTTGTACCTGGACCTGAGCGATATCTGGATTGGTTCCCGATTCGAACGTGAGGGTCATGACCGCATTACCGGAGGCATCGCTGGTAGAGGACATATACATTAATCCATCCAGACCATTCATATTCTGTTCAATAATCTGCGTCACCGAGTTTTGCACGGTCTGTGCATCCGCGCCTGGGTAAGTCGCGGTGATTGTTATCGCAGGTGGAGCAATGCTGGGGTATTGGGCGATGGGCAACTGAGTGATGGCAATAATGCCGCTTAACATCATGATAATAGCAAGAACCCAGGCGAAGACTGGGCGCTCAATAAAGAAATTCGCCATAAGGAAGACTCCTGTTACCCGGCCTTACTGAGGTAAAGGGGGATTTGATTCCAGGGGGGAGGAAAGGGCATGGGCTTTAATGCCTGGACGAATCTGCTGGAGACCAGAGACAATTACTCTGTCGCCAGGGCGTAATCCTGACGTCACCAGCCATTTATCTCCTATCGCTTTTGCAGCTGTGATTTCACGCAACTGGACGATGTTCTCGGCATCGAGAATGAGCGTTGTCGCTTTGCCGCTGGCGTTGCGGGTGACCGCTTCTTGCGGAACCAGCAATACATGGTGCTGGATGCCTTCATTGAGTACAGCAGTAACATACATGCCGGGTAAAAGAGTATTATCAGGATTCGGGAAAATAGCTCTGAGCGTAACTGATCCCGTTGTTTCATCTACCGTGAGGTCAGAGAATTGCAATTTTCCCGTGTGGGCATACCGCTTACCGTTATCAAACTCCAGCAAGGCCGTCACCTGCCCTTGGCTTTGCTCAATTACGCCTTGTTCCATGTCAGTTTTTAGCTTAAGAAAATCATTGGCGGACTGGGTCACATCGACATAAACCGGGTCAAGTCGTTGAACCGTGACCAGTGCTTGTGTTTGGTTGGCGGTGACTAACGCACCGATGGTGACTGTGGGTTTTCCGCTTAATCCACTCAGTGGTGAAGTGACACTGGCATAGTTCAGGTTGATTCTGGCACTTTGTACTGCCGCTTTTGCCACTAAGAGGTTTGCCTGCGCTTCCTTTGCGTTAGCTTGAGCCGTGTTATAGTCCTGTCGGCTGACATAATTTGATTTTAGTAATGCTGTATAACGATCTAACGTTAAACGGCTGTTATCCGCAGCGGATTGAGCCTTCGCCAGATTACCCTTCGCTCGATCCAGTTCTGCCAGCAAGGGGGCAGAATCAATCTGAAACAACTGCTCTCCTGCATTGACCTTACTGCCTTCTTTAAACTGACGACTAATTATGATTCCACCAACTTGAGGGCGTATCTCGGCAATTTCGAAAGGAACAATGCGTCCTGGTAATTTGCTGGTGATATTTATTGATTCAGCCTGCAGAGTAATAACCCCCACATCCGGTACGGCGGGATGTGGAAGCGTATTTTTACTGTCGTCACATCCCCCGATGAAGAGAAGATTAAGCAGACCAATTACCGCGAATTTTCTTTTTATCTGCATCATATCGCTCACATTAATGTCACGAGAGTTTGCGGTTTATCGGCACCAATTGGTAATAAACGACGCAACTAAGAAGCCGGTATAAACGGCGAGCAAGGAAAACAGTACATGAACGGCAATTTCTGTACTGGCCCAGATATAATCTTCGTTTTGCAAATGTGAAAAAACTTCCTCTGAAAAGGTTGAAAAGGTCGACAGACCACCACATAACCCAGTTGTGATCATCAGTTTAACTGCCGGTGAGAATGATGTAAGTCGTGTAAAAAAGACCGTAGCAAAGCCAATAATGAATCCAGCAATGATGTTTGAGATGAGAGTACCCGGCGGCAATAAAGGAAAAAAAGCATTTAATCGCTGAGATATACCCCAACGTAACGCACTTCCTATACCGCCACCAATCATAATGGCAATTAATGATGTTAGCATATAATATTAATTTCCTGATAAAATTGAAATATTACTCACTTGTATGCTAAAAGTAAGGTGATATTTTTAGAGTGACCAGATCGCTTATTCGCCGAAGCTTTAGCTTAAGCATAATGTTGAATTTTTGAATACGCATCGTCTGCTCAGAGATGTTAAGTGATTGGGTGATGTCATTTATGTTTTGCTGATTAATAATCGAATTAACAAGTTTCAGCTGGTTATGCGAAAGTGCCACATTCGGTTTCTGATATGAAATTTTTTCATCTATGATGAGTGAGAGTAAGTTCATAAGTGGCTCTTTTCTGTTTACAAACAGTAAAGGCGATGCGCTTTTCAATTTACTAATTTGAAAAGGGGCAAGGATGATGATTCTTTGCACATCAATGTGATTAAGCAGTCTGACCGTAACTTCATCTATAATATTATTGTGATAAGTATCGATAACTATTCTTACAGTGTGATCGATGTCATTAAAGTTAATGTCTGAAAGTTGATTAATCTTGATGATTTTTTCCTTTTCCTGTAGGTGAATAATACCCTGGAAAAGGAAAAAATCCTTTGTGATGATGAAAATCATAACAATGCTCCTTTGGTGCATATATCTAGTTATAATATTTGTAAATAATAGAGTTTTACATTGGTTATTGAGATTGAAGATGCAGGAGGCAGTTATTCCATGCTATGTTTATTTAATGTTATAAACATAATCTATTTTTCTGATTAATCCAGATGTAAATCTATATAATAATCCTAAGTAAAATTCTCAGTGCTATGAAATAACTGGTTTTTATATTTTAGTATAAGAAAATTCCTAGTGTGCAAAATGCCAACTAGATATTGGTATGAAATATTATGTTTTATGTTATCCAGGATTAATTTATATAAAGCTAGCTTGTACAATATCTTCTGGAACATTAGGATAAATATGTCACTTGTATTAGTGACGAACTTGAGACTCCTATACAGACTTTTGCTGGCGATAACTTCGCCAGCTTTTTTATTTATATTCAACAGAGAAAAGGTGAGAGATTCATGCGGTAATGCCTGGAAACATAGTTTTCCAGGCATTGAATAGAATGGACAGAAGATAATTATCGAATGTTAAGGATACAGGGTTTTCTCTACCTGTAGTGGTGGATCGTACCATCCCCAACCGGGATACATCATGCCATTCCAGTCGGCAGGCCAAACTGGCCCAATACCGTAGTCAAAACCTGGGGCCGGCATAATACGCGTTTCTTCTTGCCACACCTGATAACCAACAATATTCATTGTAACAAAAGAATAGGTGGAATTACCAACCCGGCCAGTACGACTCCCCGTCAGGTTACCCAGTACGGTAACATAGTGATTGCGGAAATTTACCGGATCGAGGAACATTAAGCTTTTGGCCAGTATCCGTCCCTGATATTGTGCCCCAATTTCTGGCTGCGCATTATAATTAAGCGGCAGTACAGCTATTTCAAGCAACGTTTCTTGAGGCTGATTAACAACATTAATAATGAGGCCTCCCAGTCGAACCTCTTGCCCAACATAGAGACCAGGGGTTTGCTTCAGTTTTAGAAAATCTTTTTGCAAGTCTGGTTGATTATTACCTTTAATCGATGCAGGAATAGTGCTACAACCAGAGAGAAAGAGTGTAATCGCGATGACCGCGATATATGGTAATTTCCCAGAGGGATAAACCTTTAACATATTATCTCCTTAAACAGATTAAATGTAAGGTTAAATAGAAAAGCATTATAATAAAGCTACTCGATTCTCCCTTATCAGGAGAATCGAGTTTTCAGGTAGGAATAATTTATAAATGACTTATTTGTATCATGGCATTTAGTTGTAAATGTCCGCATTGATAGTTTTGTGTTCAGCATGCCCTTCAGTTGATGTAATTACGTAGTATTTGCCACCCTTTTCATCTACTTTTTTGCTGAGCCCATCATCAGTCATTGTGAATCCATCTTCCGTTACGCTAATCTCTCCTATTTTGGTATATTTGCTTGCCTGTTCTGGTGTAATTTGCTCTGCGGCATATGCTGAAAATGCGATTACCGAACCTAACAATACCATGATGCTAAATTTTTTCATAAGTTGATTCTCTTATAGAGTAATGGTGAACAATAATTATGTTAGATAATTTATTTTTTAATTCAATGCGAAAGTGAGTTTATTACCGATGCCACATTTTTAGAGGTGATTAATTAGTTGATCTAAAAGTATTTTTTGATGAATTGATATTTAATATAATAATCCTAACGTTGGATTCCAGTTGCGATCTGCAAAGAATATCGATTGTTATCTCTATGAACTAATTATATCCGCAGGGGTAATTAAGATTTCAACTGATTACTGAGACTTTCCTGTTAGCGGTCTTGGCCAGGAACAGTAATTACGTTATTTTGATGGATAGAATAATATTCTATAAATTATGAAATCACAAAATATAGATCTGAAATTATTGATAGTGCAGATGTTTGCTCTGTTATGAGTAATTAAATAGAGGTGTATTTTCTGATTTTAAACCTAAAAATACCCATCCTTCTTTTGAAAAAATTTAAAGTGCAGCTATGTCACGCCGATAACCATGACGAAAATATGGATAAGGGAGGTAAGTGGCATGTGGTGGGTTTATCGAATGCCGATGAAAATGAAGTTAATAATCGCGCTGCAACCACTATTATTGGCGTTATGTTGGTTTGCTGGTTCAGGAATATGGACGCGCATCGAAACAGAACGACAGATGGAGAATATTGCCCAACTGACAGCCCTCGCGCGCAGTGCCGGAAATGTGGTGCATGAACTGCAAAAAGAGCGTGGAATGAGTGTCGGGTTTCTTGGGGCCGAAGGGAAGACGTTCAAAGATGAACTAAACGCACAACGGGCCTTAACCGATCGCGAGATCGAGGTATTTGTGGATTCGCTGTCCGATACCGCCTTACAGGCAGGGGATGTCACCACCTCTGTCGCCGCGTTTAAGAAAAATATTCTGTCACTGGCGACACTCCGGGAAAAGGTGACGCAATTGGGTCTGCCAGCCTCTGAGGTGGTTAAGTTTTATACCAACGTTATTGCTGATGTACTGAATTTTGTGGGCCGGTTAGGGACGTTGACGGATTCCGGCGAGATGGCGAATTCATTCGCAGCCTACTACAACCTGCTGAATTTGAAGGAGCAAGCGGGTATTGAGCGGGCGCTGCTGGCAAATATCTTTTCCTCTGGTCATTTCGCCGACGGACAATTACATCAGCTTAGCGATGTGGTCAGTAAACAGAATGTCTGGCTGGCGCAATCTTTGCGCCTGAGTCCACCTGAACAGGCCGCCATGCTCAAAAGTCGCTTACAATCCACCGACGCTACCCAAGCGCTTTCATTACGCGAAGCTGCGTTTAGTCATGCGGCGAATGGTGGATTTGACGTCGATCCTACCGTCTGGTTTAAAGTACAAACCCAGCGTATTGAAGTGATGCGACAGATTGAAAATGTGGCAGCGAATCTTCTGTGGGAAAGTGCGATAAAACTCGCGCAGGATGCGCGTAAGAACTGGCAGATATATATGGCCGTGAGCCTGCTGGCGCTACTGGCATCATTGGCGTTCGCCGGGGCCATCGCACTCAATATGCACCGTCAGTTCAGCGACACGCTAAACAAGATTGCGGGTATGAACGGCGATCTGACTCAACGTCTGGCGACACCAGGGAAAGACGAGCTTTCTTCGCTCAATCGCGCCTATAACACGATGCTGGAAAATATTCAGCACATCGTACAGGAGATTAAACAAGGCTCTCTGGTGCTGTACGATGCCAGCAGTAGTATTACGGCGGGAAATCAGGATCTGGCCCAGCGCACCGATGAACAGGCCGCATCGATTGTAGAAGCCGTGGCCAGTATGGAACAGCTCTCAACGACGATTACGCAAACGGCGGACAATGCCCGCGAAGCGGAGCTCCTGACAATAAGATTGGAAAAAGAGGTTCGCCAGGCCAGTAACGTCGCCAGCGCGGCAAATCAGAGCATGGGGGATATTCGCTCCTCCAGTGAGAAAATCTCAAATATCGTTACCTCAATTGATGATATTTCTTTTCAGACGAATTTGCTGGCGCTGAATGCGGCTGTTGAAGCGGCTCGCGCCGGAGAGATGGGAAGGGGGTTTGCGGTAGTAGCCAGTGAAGTGCGTAACCTTTCACAGCGCTGTGCTAAAGAAGCGAATCAGATCCGGGAGCTGGTGGCGCAGAATATGGTAAAAATCAGCGAGGGCGTTGAGCGGGTTACCGCATCAGCTACCGCGCTAAAAGCGGCGGCGGATAATACCACCAGTATGAAGCAATATATCGGCGATATCGCCCGGGTAGCGACGGAACAATCGCAGGGTGTTTCCCAGATAAACCTGGCGCTGAGACCCATGGAGCAAGTTACACAGCAAAACGCGGCATTGGTTTCTCAGGCCGCGAATGACAGCCAGCGGCTGGATAATCTCTCAGTAACCATGAGGGATCTGGTTAATCGTTTTGTTGTCTGACATGACACCGCTATCCCGATCCGGCAAAGGTGTCGGATCGGGAGGGCTCATTACCTCAGGATGAGCCTTATTCTATTAACGTGGCGCCAGAACCACCCTTCGCCGGGCATACAACGTTACCGCAGACAAGTGAAAATCGACATTTGCTGTCCGTAACTTTCGGGATTTGAGTTCTTTCATGGTGATACCGCGAATATGACCTTCATCTATCAGGCTCTTAATCTCCGCCGTGCTGAGTAAAAGCTGGCGCTTCAATATCGATAGCACACTGATCTGAAAAGCACAGGTAAGCCTGATGCTGACGGCGAAGTGCTGGTCAATGTTGATGCTGGCCTGCCATTGTTCATGAACACGAAAATCAGGCTTACCCGCAAGCTCAGCGTTGTTTCGGCTCAGAGTGGCTTTATCATGAGAATAATAGTGAACCGTACTGGCATCATTAGTGATAAACCGCTGGTACAGCTCTCGGTTAATTTTGCTGATGTGAAGCCGTGAGAACAGCGAGATATTCCACGTATATTCACAATGCGTACATTTATAAATGCTCCAGATATCGAGCACTTTTTTTTGTGAATTGACCCTGAAGGACCCGGAAGGTGCAAACTCGCGTTTTACATTACATGCGGGACAGCGTTTGGTAATACGCTGGTACCCGGCAGGAGTGACAGTCCATGTGACTTTCATACCGTACCTTTTTTAACCCAAATAAATTCGGATCCGTATTGAACGAACCATCGTTTTTATATGAGAAAAATATTTGTTAGATATTTTTCAGTGGGTTAAGAAAAGATTTCTAACACGGTGACCCTGTCCGCCAGCCAATGAATTCCATGAGATTATCAGTGTGATAACAATTAAGTATATGAGTTGAATCAATATTTGTTAGGTTGCCGGGCTTTCGGTAGTCGTCTGTCGCTGGTAAAGTGAGCAGCAAATACCGAAATGTGGCCAGAAGGGAATGCCGTGTGAGCGGACGTATTGATTATCAGACTGAAAAGTACAGCTTTACAGAGGCTGCTGAAAGTTCTCGTCTTACCGGCCAATGGGCTGACGTCATTGCTGAATGTCGGGAAATGAAGGCCGGCCCGGAAGAGCGTCTGCGTATTGCCTTACTGAACGTGGACTATGTGACCAGCTTTGAACTGCCTTTTCGGTTGTTATTGCTTCGCACCCCGCAATTGATTGCCAGCGTGCGTGACGTGCTACAGCTTAGCCAGAAAAACGTCATCTTTAATGGTAAACGCTTTGGGTGTGTGTATACCCTGAAAGCGAGCCTTGACGGTATACCGGATGAATTTCAGTATCGCCTGTCGCATCGTATCCGGCGCATAGATCCAGAAGGGTTGACCGAAGCCCCTTACCAGCAGATCGCAAAAGCGGTGAAATCTCCACGGGAACGCCTGAAGATAGCGCTCGAATCAGGACTTGATGTCACGGCGTTGGACGGGCTTTTCTGGTTTGGTAGCCAACGTATAGCAGCTGACGTACTGAGGTTGAGAAAATCAGGGATGCGGGTAGCGACGGGCCAGATATTGGTGTCTGATAATCTCACTGCAACAATGAGGCCTGTACCGTTTTATCGCCTGGCTCAGGGCTGAGCTAAAAAGATATTTTCCTGCAACGTTCAATGAGATAGTTAATCGCATCCTGGGGAGACAGCGCCCGGACGATGTGGGACTGAATCATGGCATCGTTGCAGCAGATATGACAGCATTCAGCCAGCTTTCGGCAATATCACGGGCAGAATTCAGCAATGGCTCGCCGGTTGTGGCAGGGCACCAGGCCTGATTGGCAACCTGACGATAGGCCAGGGGCGACAGTTTGGCCGGCAGCGTAAAAGTTGGATTCATTAATAACCGTTCTCGGCTTAATGGGCATTTATGGCATATGCTGGCAGAGGTATTTTGAAAAGCCAGACCATTTTCACACTTCAATTTTTAAAATTCGATCTTTTTCGGCGATTAATCAATGATTGCTGGAATATATATCTATTTTATAAATACTTTGACGCATTCATGATTATTGTTGTGAAGAATTATTTTTCAATGGAGAATAAGTTTCTGGAATAAATAATTTGATTTTCTGGAAAATGGTTTAACATTTAAAATATACATAAAACCCACTCTGAATTCTCTGCCTGATGTACATGGTGGGTAATTAATAATTGTCAAAAGATATTGTTTATGTTGTTTGTATTTATGGGGTGAAGTTTGCGGATTGAATAATCATCAGATTGGCAAAACTTAATCGGAGCTGGGCGCTAAATTGTTACTTAACCGAAATAATTAATAACGGGAATTAAGTGGCGCGATGGCAGGTTGTATACGCTTAAATCCTTTATGGGCAATGGATCCGGAAAGAAATATTTGTTCATTTTCTGAAATGGAAAATAGCAGTGACGGACTTTAAGTGAAATTATTATTTACATTTGCATTGGGCGTGCAGACTTGTTAACGCCATCAACCGGCGTACGATTTTCATCGTAACCCTCTGTTTTATTCATCATTATTTATCGCTGTCAGGGCGGTGGAGTCGTTCTGTGGAAAGCCCCTTTGGCTTTCACTTCTTCTGCTGTCGTAGACACGTCAAATGAAGGAACATTGCATGTCCGGTTCGTACCAGGAAGAAATACCCAAAGCTCGTATTAACTTATATTTAGCCCTGCACACCGGTGGGGCCCAGAAAAAAACCGAGCTGCCGCTGAAACTGCTGACAGTTAGGGACTTCTGTCATGGCCGGGAAAATCGTCCGTTGTCTGAACGCGAAAAGGTAAACATTTCGAAGAGCAATTTCGACAGCGTAGGCGACGATCTGCAGGCGTCCCATCCGTTTCGCGATACCAAAGTCATTGTTGAAGACATTGAGGACAAGCCGGGTTTCTTCCGTGTGAAACGCTTTGCAATCCCTCATTTCCAGGTCGATGGCATGGACGTCAATCTGTCTGTGGCATCCCGGATGCCTAAAGCAAAAGCATAAGGCAGGACAGGGATGAAAATTTATCGTCCACTGTGGAACGAGGGGGCTTTGCTGTCCCCTCAGCAGTTCCAGCAGCAGGCTGAATGGGAATCTTTTCGCAGTGCCGGTGCATCAGCGCTAGCCACCCCATTCCCTTGGGGCGTGGAAAAGATTGAGTTTAATGACAGTTTTCTTTCGTCCGGCCTGATCCAGATTACGCAGTTACGCCTCTGGCTGGAAGATGGTTCACTGATTGATGCGCAAAGGAGCGATCTGCTTCCCCCTCCTCGCGAGTTAGACCCGGATCTGTTGGCTGGTCTGGATGCGGTAACAGTCGTTATCGCACTCCCTCATTTGCAGCCCGGTGTTATTAATGTTGAACAGGAAGGCATGACCGCTGACCGTCCGCTTCGTTACCGGGAGGAATGGGTAACTATACCGGATGTTTTTGGTTCTGAAGAAGAATCCATGGCAGTTGCCCGGTTTAATTTCACCATCCGGTTTGCCCATGAAAGTAATGAGGCCTGGAAAGTCTGCCCGGTAGCAAGACTGCTCCGGGATGGACAAAATGCGTGGCGACAGGATCCGTCTTTTATTCCTCCAGTGGCGTCATTCGGAGCAAGTCCGGTTCTTCGCGAACGTCTGGTGCTGCTCAATCGCCAGTTACGCTCCCGACGCCAGCGTCTGATGACCATGCGTCGTGAAAGCAACGAAAGACTTGCCGATTTTGCTGTCGCGGATGTTTCCCTTTTCTGGTTGCTGAATGCACTGAATTCTCACGCCAGAGTGCTGACGGAATACGAACGTTTTCCGTGCCGTCCACCTGAACAGGTGTGGGCGGAGCTCGCTCGTCTGGCAGGCAGTATGCTGACCTTTTCCCTGGACCATGACCTTGACGCTATACCGGGGTATGACCACGAGGAACCAGCCAATGCGTTTCCCCCGCTGTTTGACCTGATAGCGGGGTTGCTGGAGGCAAGTCTGCCATCCCGGGTCATTGCACTGGAAATGTCCCGCCCGGACGGACAGACATGGAAGGCCAACCTTCACGATATTCGTCTGCGTGAAGAGGCCGACCTCTGGCTCTCTGTGCGCTCAGATATCCCGGCCTGGCAGGTTGCCGACAAATTCCCGGCACTCTGTCAGGCGGGGTCACCTGATGAAGTTAATACCATTTATGGCGCCGCGCTCAGGGGGATTCCATTGATTCCGGTGAGCAGAGTCCCGGCAGCATTGCCTGTACGTATGGAGAACCAGTACTTCGCGCTTGATATGGAAAGCTCCGCTGCGCATGAAATGCTGGAGCAGGGGGTGTGTATGTTCTATGTGCCTGAGTTACTTGGCGCTCTGGAACTTGAACTGTTTGCGGTATTGCGCTCATGAGACAGGATATTGATATCGACCAACTGATGACGGAGACCTGGCTCACCGTCACCATGCTGAAGAACGGCGCTGTCACGTTTAATGGCTCTGCGCTTTACCACAAATGCGTTAAACAGGTTGAAAGTGTGCGGGAAGCGCTGGAGCGTGCCGGTTATGACGAGGCCAGTGTCGGGCATATTTCCTACGCACAATGCGCCCTGCTCGACGAGACGGTGATGAGCCGTAAGCCTGAAAAAAGCGAGGAAGGAGAGGAGACGAAAGTTGATGAAGGCCAGATAGCTTGGCGTAAAGCGCCGCTTCAGGCCCGATTTTTTGGATCACTTCGGGCAGGTGAAGTGTTATGGGATCGCATTGCAGAAGTCCTGCGTCAGCCCTCACCGAACCCGGCCGTTTTAACCTGTTATCACCGGGTGATTGCCCTGGGTTTTCAGGGGTTATACAGCCTGAAAGAGGTCAGCCAGTCGCAGCGTGATGAGGTAGTGAAAGCCCTTTCTGAACGCGTTTCTCCGCCTGATGCAGGTCTGTCACTGGTTGTTGACCTGATGGGGAAACATCGCTGGAGTCTGTTCCGTTCAGTCTGGTTCTGGATAGCGCTTGCCGTCATTCTTACCGGCGTTATCTGGTGGGGGGGCCATCTGTGGCTTCAGGCTCTGTTGTCAGCACAAATACCGGAGCTGCATGGCTAATGCGTAGAACAGTCATCATTCCGGTAGTTCTGCACACCCTGGTAGCCGTTGCCACGTTGTTGTGGTTGCTGTGGTGTTTTATCCCGACAGGCAATGTTTTTAACGGTCTGATCACTCTGCTGCTCCTCCTTCTGGCAGGCGGGTATGTTGTTAAAAACTGTCGGAGTGAAGAGCCTACTTCTGACGTTACCCTCCCGGTTGCTGAACTGCCATTACTCGACACCCAGGGCCCCGTTGTACTGGTGTGTGGTGACATGCTGGAAACGTTGTTTCAGGGAGGTCCTCTGCGTAAAACAGCCCAGGGATGGTGGCTACGGGCCGGTGACGTCAGCTGGTTAACTGACATTGTCCGCAGCATACAGAAGCAGTTCCCGCGCCAGGTCGGACAGCTCTCGGTGATGTACCGTTGCCTGCCAGACCATCATCAGGATGAAGCCGTTCTGCGTTCCGCACTGAAAACGCTCCGCCAGCAGTGTAAACAGATTAAATCCCTGACGGGTTTCACACTGCCGGTTGTGTTGAGTGCCGAATTTTCCGGGCCTGAAACGCCGTGGATAATCGTTCGGGGTGATAAGCGGATTGTATGCCAAGTTAATGATTCGCCTCAGGCATTCATTGACTGGCAGCAGGCGGGAGACAATATCCTGGCGCTGCCAGCAGTCAGCCAGGCATTTTCCTTTATCCGTAATATGCTGGCCGATGAGCTGGAGAAACCTGACCGGTTAACACCGCCTGTGCGCGTATTTTCCGTGGCCATGCGCCTCGGAGTAGTCAATCCAGAGACTCAGTCTGTCTGGTCCGATTGGCTCTATTCCCGCACTTGCTTGCAGTTTTCACGGGAATCCCTGCAGCCACTTCATACCGGTTTGTTCCCGGATGCCGTTCTGCCACTTTTGGTACCGCTTACTTCGACAGTTCAGGGGGGCCAGCGTACCCGCCGTTTGGTTCTGTTGATGTGGCTGTGCGTTCTGACGGCTATGGGCATGTCCGCGCTCAATAATCGTAATCTTATTCGTCATGTCAGTGCCAATTTACAGCGCTGGAATGCTATTCCAATGAAACATTACCGTCCTAAAGCAGAATCACTGGCCGCATTGAAACAGGATGTGCTCCTGCTTGAGCGGTGGCAGCGTCAGGGAGAGCCTTTACGTTACAGCCTGGGCTATTATCCGGGGCAACGCCTGTGGCTGGCCTTGCAGCAGGCTATCGATACCTGGACTCCCCCACCTGCCCCTAAACCAAAACCGGTACCCAAAATTGTACGGCTCGACAGCATGTCGCTGTTTGATTCTGGCAAATCAGCACTTAAAGGCGGCTCAACCAAAATACTCGTCAACGCACTGGTGGGGATCAAAGCCAGAACAGGCTGGCTCATCGTGGTCAGCGGCCACACAGACAATACCGGCAGCGTACAACTCAACCAGACCCTGTCTTTGCAACGAGCGGAGGCCGTCCGTAACTGGATGCGTGATACCGGGGATATACCGGAAAGTTGTTTTGCCGTGCAGGGTTACGGTGACAGCCGACCGATTGTATCAAACGACACGCCTGATGGCCGTGCGCACAACCGGCGTGTCGAGATCAGCCTGGTACCGCAGGCTGACGCCTGTCGTCTGCCAGATGCAAAACTCGCGCCACAGGATGTAAGTGACGTTTCAACTAAACAAATGGAGAAGTAAACATGGCAATCCCGGATTTTCTGCGGCTGAAAGACGATGGCGGCGCTGACATCAAGGAGCCTTCTTTTGAGAAGCATAACCACCTTGAGCAGATCGAACTGCGCTACGAAAAAATCTCCTGGACCTACAAAGACGGCAACATCATTCATTCCGATTCCTGGAACGAACGTACCACGGCGTAAGCCCCAGGCAGACATATCCCTTCTGTCCGCCATTTTGTATTGCTCCGCACAGCGCCTGTCAGGTGGACGCTTTGCAGAGCAGTCACACAATTTATCGGCATGAACCTTATGGGCATCGGTTGACGGTCAAGGGCGGTAGCGTGCCTGAACAAGAGGGAACGACATGGAACATTATTCAGCAGTCCTGCTACGACGACTTAACCCTTATTGCGCCAGAGCACTGGAGGGGGCGGCTTCTTTATGTCAGATCCGTGCGGATGCAGAAATCACGCCTGAGCACTGGTTGTTAAAGTTGCTGGATCAGGGTGAAGGTGACCTGCCGGTTCTGAGTCAACAGTTGTTAAGCCATATAGCGGCAAAACAAAAGCCCTCCTCATTACAACTGACCTGGGATGACGAAAAGGGCATTGTGCTGGCGTTTGATGAACGGGCAGAAGGAGAGCCGTCATGAGCAGTTCCCTGATCAACAAGGCAACTAGCGTGGTACCGCAGCTTTTAGGGCAGTCGCGGTACCGGGTTGAGGTGCATGAATGCAGCGAATTTCTGGATGTTCTGCACTACAGCGCGGTGGAATCCCTCAGTCAGCCCTGGCGGTATGACGTTGCGGTCACCAGCTCCTCTGTGGATATTGCCTGCGGCGCGTTACTGCTGAAACCCGCGTCATTTACTTTCCAGACCCCGGTGTTTGACGGAACACCGGCGCTGCCGGTCAGGACGGTGTTCGGCGTGGTGGAATCCTTTCGCCGCGTGTCCACCTCGAATGATGAGACCCATTACGCGCTGACGATCGTTCCCCGTATCGCCCTGCTGGAGTATACGAAAGGGAGCGAAATCTACCTCAGTCAGTCAGTGATTGAGGTGGTCGAACAGGTACTGCGTAAACACGGTCTGGAAGGGCATGATTTTGAGTTCCGGCTCTCCCGCGAATATCCCTCCCGGGAGCTCATCACCCAGTGGCGGGAAACTGACCTGGAATTTATCCAGCGTCTGCTGGCGGAGGTGGGCATTTATTGGCGCTATGAAATGGACAGCCGTCTTGAGCAGGACGTGGTGATTTTTCAGGACAGCCAGCAGCAGTATGAATTTGGTGTCACCCTGCCATTGCGCAACCAGGCCGGGATGAGCGACAGCGGGCAGGAGAGCATCTGGGATATTCAGACTGCATATAAGGTGGTGAGCGGGAGTGTGGTCACCAGGGACTACAACTACCGGGAAGCGCTGAAACCTCAGGACAGTGCCGAAAGCATTTTCAGCAAGGAAGGGATCACCACCGGGGAAACATACCATTATGCGGAACCTTTCCTGACAGCAGATGACGCTGAAAGCACTGAGACCGGGGCATACTTCGCCCGCCTGCGTCATGAACGTATTCTGAACGCGCAGTCCCGCGTCAGCGGGCATTCCTCCAGCCCCCATCTGGCTCCGGGTCAGGTACTGGAAACGGACGGCACGTTACCCGATGCTGTCAGGGAAGGCATCGTCATCACCACGGTATGCACCAGCGGTTCACGCAAAAGCAGCTTTACGCTGACCTTTGAGGGTATCCCCTACAGCGAAACCGTCTGCTGGCGTCCGGCACTGCTCAGCCGCCCGGTAATATCCGGCTCGCTTCCGGCCCGGGTGGAAAGCACACAGAAAGGTGATACGTACTCCTGGCTCGACGCACAGGGCCGCTACCGGGTGAAACTGGACTTTGACCGCAACGATTCCGAACAGGGCTATGCGTATTTGTGGCTGCGGCTGGCGAAACCCTATGCCGGTGATACATACGGATTCCACTCACCGCTTCTCGACGGAACGGAAGTGGCTGTCGTATTTGACGGCGGAGACCCGGATCGTCCCTACATCGCTTATGCCCTGCATGACTCAGATCATCCGGATCATGTCACCAGCGATAATCATACGCGGAACGTGTGGCGCACGCCGGCGAACAATAAGCTGCGGATGGAAGATAAGCGCCAGGAAGAGCATATCAAGCTTGCGACGGAATATGGCAAAACGCAGCTGAACCTGGGGCACCTGGTCAACAGCCAGCGTGAAAAGCGCGGCGCCGGTTTTGAACTGCGAACGGATGAATATGGTGCAGTACGTGCGGCAAAAGGGCTGTTCCTGACGGCGGATGCCCAGGCCAAAGCGCAGGGCCCGGTGCTGGAAATGGCCCCAGCCATTAACCAGATTCACCAGGCCAACAGCCAGATGCAGGCCCTGAACAGCGCCGCCGAAGCCGCCGGAGCCCTGGTCTGTGACATCAACACCCAGATTAATTTTGTGACCGACAAAATCAAAGCCCTCCAGTCAGCGGTCCTGCTGGGTAGCGCTCCGCAGGGGGTGGCAATGACCTCAGGTGAACACCTTCAGCTCAGCAGCACCGGCAATACCATGATCAATGCAGGCCAGCATCTTGATATCGGTGCGATGAAAAATCTGTCCGTGAGCGTTGAAAAAGCCCTCGGTCTGTTTGTGCATAAAGACGGGGCGAAGCTGGTTGCCAACCAGGGAGACATCGAGATTCAGGCGCAGCACAACACGATGGCCCTGTTTTCCGAAAAGCAGCTGACGGTGACCAGTAGTGAAGATGAAATAATTATCAGCACCCCGGAAACGCTGACGCTTAACGGTGGTGGGTCTTACCTGAGGCTGAGTAAGAACGGCATTGAGCATGGTTCATCAGGTGAGTTCATTATGAAGACGTCGAATTATATGGTACCGGGTACTGGCGCGAATCTTCCAAATGAAACCCCCAATTTCAGCCTGACGGATATTATCCAGGAAAATAAGATCAGCAGTAAGTCATTCAATGACTGATACAAAAATAGTGAACAGGGAACATAGACTATGAAATCAACGCTTAAAAATTTATTGCTTCTGTTGACTTTTGTTTTCGCAATATTTTTAAACTTCAGTTTTGGAGAAAATAACAACCCGACACTCGATGCGAAAAGTCCAGAATTCGTTGTTAAAAAGTTTTACTCTGACTATCTCACCGCGTGGAACGACCCTGATGTGGAGAGTGGTGCAGAGAAAAGTCAGAAGGCAATTGATAGCTATACGACGCAATACCTTCAGCAACTTAACAGTGACAATGATACTGGGGCTGATTATTTTATCAACGCTCAGGAAATATGTCCTGACTGGGTTAATGAAATCGAGGTTAAAACATCTTCCGTGAGCAGTAATAAGGTTGCAGCTGAGTTAACGCTTGGACATGCTGATAGTGAATCAAAATATGATATCGGCCTTGTTCTCAAGAATGACAAATGGCTAATGAATTCGGTGAAGTTCATATCCAGAAAAACAGGCCATTGCAACGAGAGCTAACGGAGAGAGACAATGTTCAATCAAAACACTGCTCTGAGCACATTAAAATCAAATGCGGCGTCTATTGCTGCTATAAACAAAAAGAATTTTGATAGCGGCAAAGATAAAAAACTGAGATATGGAAAGTCCAGATGTGCGCATTATGTAAAATTGGCATTGATTTCTGGTGGGCTGTCGGCAAAAAACTCCGGAATTAACTCAGCAAAAGATTACGGGCCTTGGTTGGTTGAAAATAATTTTAGACCTGTTGAAGGTGTAACAACGGTAATTAGTGGTGGCGTTTATTCCATCTCAGGACAACAAGCCGGTGATGTTGCAGTCATTCAGGCCGTGGGAAAGCATACCGATGGCCATATGACCATGTTCGATGGAGCCAAATGGGTGTCTGACTTTGTGCAGGACCGTGGATTCTATCCTGCCCAAGCGTACAGGGAAAATAGTGTTGCATATAAACTTTATCGCTATGCTGGTGCAACGGCTGTAAATAAAAGTACAGCCTCTACTAAGGGGAAAATAAATATCGTTTGGCCGATCCCCTCTAACAACCGTGGAACTGAATTTCGTAGTCAGGAAGATATCCTTTCGCATCTGGGTGGGGAGTCAACCGGACAATACGCAATTGGCCGTAGTGGGATGTGGCATGGCGGTATTCATATAACACATACCACGACACCGTGGTGTGCTCTCAGTGGCAAGGCACCTTTGGAGGCATTCGATTTCCCGGTTGCTTTCAAAGGCGAGCAGGCTGTACGTTGCATGGCTGACGGCGAAGTAGTTGCTTATCGGATCTGCAAGGACTATCTGACGCTTGCTTGGGAATCCGGCCCACTGAGTTTTTCCGGCTCATTTGTGCTGGTAAAACACTACATTCAACCGGGTGATAAAGAATCCAGCGGGCTGCATTTCTACACCCTGTATATGCATCTTGCGCCGTATTCAGCTTATGAAGCTGAAGCAGAAAATCAGTGGGTCATTCAGGATACTCTAAGAGCATATTCTGAAATGGACTGGCTGACGGCGAAACTGACTTCAGATAAAACTTCACCACAAATTGCCGGACACATGCCTAAAGGGGCAAGAGTGGAGTGGGACCCAGCAGACAGCAATCTTAACGCCACAGGAAATAACAAGCGAAAATATGGCCTTGTGATACTAAAAGGATTACCAGAAGAAACCAGCAGTATCCTCACACCTGGTCAGCGCTATTGGGTTGTTGTGGATAACAACAATATTAAGCCAGCGCCGGGGGCCGCTCCAGGCTGGTGGCGGCATTTGCTTCCTCCCGCAAAGGAAGTCATGGTATTCGATAAGACAGTGAGTCTCAGTTCTCCATTTGCTATTAAGGCCGGTGACCCGATTGGCCACATGGGCTACTATCAGGCACCAAAAGACGGTGGTTATGAGGCACGATACCAGGTACATATCGAATGCACGAGCATGGATGATAATCTGGAGAACTTCCTGACCAACCCAGAAAAAGTGGGGGAGAAAAACCCGCTCTGGTTGAAGTATGCTCCTGGTCTTGCTCTTTTCACAAAAGATGTTGCGAAGGGCACTTTCGCAAAGGGGGCGACGTCAACAACGCGGACAGGAATTCTACCGTTGAGTCAGGTCACAACAGAAACTGATAACTCAACAAAGCAAGAATACTGGCAGTTGCGGCCGGAAAATGCCTATGTGCCCAAAGGCCAGGCGGAGCCTCAACTTCTGTCACAGTATGATCTGGCGAAGCTAGGCTTTAGAACTGAAACCTCAGAGCCTACCAGTTTTGATTACCTGGATGGAAAAAACCAGCCTGTTGGATTCTTCCGCAGCCTTATCAACTCACTCTATGAGGCTGCGACCGGTGATACGCGAACCAGTCATGCCCCGGTTAAGCATAATTATCAGCGCCTGCTGGATAAAATTGACAGCGGAAGTGAACGCTATTCGCCAATGGAATACTGGAGAGCACTTCACAACCCTGATTATCGTGACGTCATTCAGAAAACTATTGTAAAACATCCCAGCGACTGGTACTTCAAAAAAGACGATGCTATCTGGCAACCATTCCTGAATGCGCTGAAAAAAGACACTCCGGAATGGAAGAAATACAGTGAGGATTTTCTCGATAAAATGGCATGGATGCAGGATGTGTCCACTGAGAAGCTCGGGCCTTCATTATGGCATATGCATCCAATAATGTTTTTGGGGATGATGAAGCTCAATAGCAAAATTAAATACATATATACTGATTATAAACTTACACTACAAGAAATGTTGAAGAAGCAACTGACAGTGTTAAATATGTATGGAAATGACCCAATATCACCCGCGTCAAGAGAACGTGTTGTGGGGGAATATATCAACCCAGAGAAATATGAAGATAAAGAGGGGGGTGGTATATTTCAGTTCTTGGTGATCAAAGGCTATATGGGAGTTCCAGAGGAACAATTAAAGGCTTTTTTAAGTGGTAAAGGAACACTATCTGGCCAAGAGAAGATATTTATCGAAGCGGCTAAGAAATACGATATAAATGAATGTTATCTCGCTGCTCACGCGGTAGTTGAAACAGGAAACGGTAGTCCAAGAGGAATGGGGGGTGGACGAACGTTCAATTATAAAAATCAAGGCGAGAGGAAAGTATACAATATGTACGGGATTGGGGCCGTTGACAACAATGCTACATTGGGCGGACTCGGCACAGCTTACTATAAAGGATGGTTTACCCCTGAACTTGCCATTGATGGTGGTGCTCAATATATATCTGCAAATTTTGTTAACAGTACAAAATATAAATTCCAAAACACTCTTTACAAGATGAAATGGAATCCTGAAGCCCCAGCCAGTCATGAATACGCATCGTCTGTCAACTGGGCAAATGAAATATCTAAAAACATCCGAAAAATTTGTGGCCATGACCTTTCTGCAATATCTTCCGATATAGTATTTGATATCCCTAGATACAAGGAGTGATTGTGAAAACCTACCTACCATTTTTTATTTTAACATGTTTAATGATCACAGGCGCACACGGAGCTTGCCTTGACAATATAGCATCTAAAAATATCTTAATAAATTCACCTCCAAAAGAAATGATTGTAAACACACAGAATCGCTTGTATTTCTATTCTGCTCCGGAAGAAGACTGCAAAATTAAAGATTTGTTTGTTGTGAATAGTGATCATTTGCTTGCATATCATGAAAGTCAAAACTTCACATATGTAAGTTATTTAAGTGACAAAAATAAAATAACAAGCGGGTGGGTTCATTCAAATGGCGTGAGTACGGTAGCACCTCAAAATAACACACAAGATGTTATAAATATAAATGATTTTCTAGTAATCTATAAAAGCAAATCGCCTATTTTATTAGGTTCCTCATCTAAAAAATTTAATAGCTGGGCACAGAAAAGCAGACTGGAATTGTCTGACCCATCATTGGCTGGAATTGATGAAAACAATTGGACAGTATCATTCGATGGAGGATATGTCGGACTTAACGAAGTTGATAAGTCCATAGAAGGTAGGATCGATAATGATAGCGAGACCTATTTAGCTATCTTTAACATATCTGGCGCGGGGTTCGAAACATATCGTGGTATCTCAATTGGCAGCAGTTGGAATGATATGTTAGATAAATATGGCAAAGGCAAGGGGATTGTTGACGGACAATCATGTTTATCTTACCCTTACTTTTGGATGAAATTAACTTTTTGCAAAAAAGACGATTCAGTTAGCATGATAGAAATGTCTGATGTCCCACCTAAATAATGGTTCTGAGAAATGAGTCTGTATCTGGAGGGCTTTGCGATGACTACCATTATTTCGACAATGAACTGATTTTTGATGATCCAGTTTTAAAGGGACCAAATAATGAAGCATCTCAATTTAAATTTGTTTTTGTCATTGTCGATATTTGCAGGGAATTCAATCGCTTCAACTAATTGCAAAGCAGACAATAGTTATTATTCTTACAATCCCTCTCAAGAACCAGTACCCAAAGAAGCTACATCAAAGGGACGAGTTTATTTATACTCCTTACCCAATAGCGATTGTAAGACGAGCATATTCATCATCAATAATGATAAAGTGCTTAAGTATAGAGAAAACAAAGAATATAGTTTCGTAAACTTTGTTAATAAAAATGGCGCAGTCGTTGATGGATGGGTAAAGAACGAAGAAATTTCCCCTGGTGATGAACAGAATAATGAGTTAACCTACGATGATTTTGCATGGACAGAAAATGGTCAAAAAACCGTTCTTTTAGGAAAGGCCACACCTGAATTAAATAAGTGGACTAAAGAGTTTGGTGTAAACCTTCCTGATCCCGACAATCACGGTTTTAATAATGGGTTCGAATCCTGGACTTTAACAATTAAAAACGAAATTGTAACAATATCTCAGTCCAATGAGATAATAGCGAAAAGATTAGGTTTTGATGATACATATGTGTCAGCGATCACATTTATTGATAATAAATACAAAACCACACGAGGCATAAAAGTCGGCGACAGCTGGAATATGGTAACTTCAAAATATGGAATGAGTAGTCATAAGGATACTGAGGACGGTTGCAGATTTTATCAGTACTTTGATATGAAGCTAAGCTTCTGCCTTGATTCATCGAATATTGTGCAGTCTATTTCGTTTGAAAACTACCCGAAAAAACCATAGCAGTATTGCTGATTCAGCATACATAGACATGGATGGTTCATACTTGGCTCAAGGTAGAGCCTTAATAAAAATACATACTTCAAAGCGATAAAAGGACTTTTAATGAAGGAAAGCATAATTCTGAAGTTTATCTTCCTAATCTCAATTTATTTATATTCCAGTGTTGCATTTGCGAACGACGTTTGCGGAAATTATGGAAGAGAATCTGAAGCATCGCAAACTTAAATTAATCCGGATAACAATTCTTTTGAAGTGATATCCACAAAGCGGCTTCATTTCTTTAGCTCCCCGAATAAAACCTGCAAAATAAAAGACCTTTTCTTGGTGCCAGGAGATATTATAACCGGGCATACAGAATACAACGGCTATGTTTCTGCTTCTTATGCAAAAAATGAATCATGGTCAGTCACTGGATGGCTTGACAAATCACAACTAAAACACATCAACATAAAAAGCAATCACCCTATAAAAAATCATTGTGAATTAGTTTCTGATTTAGCGGCGACTCAGGCTTTTAGCGGAGGGCTCAAAACACCAAGCAATGCATTCGCAACAGCGGTTAAGACAAAGGTTATGCTCTATAATGCGCCTGACCGAAACTGCCCAAAAGAAAGCACTTTTATTATTAAAGGTGACAATGTATATGCCCTCAAAAAATATGCAGATTTCATTTTGGCACAGTATGTGACAACTTCGGGAAAAGATGTATTCGGCTGGATTCCCCAATCAGAACTAAAAGAATTCAATCCAACCACCACACTTCATAATAGCACTCAAATTAATATTATTGACTTTATCGTCATAAAAAATAAGAAATGGATTGGGATTGGTTCTTTCTATAGCAATAAACTTTCTGGCATAGATGAAGACGAAACAGGTTCTTCTTATATAGGAGACTTCCCTAATGGTGTCGGAGGGTTATATAAATACACAATGCATAATTATAAAGATATAAGTTTGGTTTCCTCAAATGCCAATTATGATAAGAGACAATATACAATTGATGATGATTATATAATCTCGGCAATTAACATAGAAACGCCAGCGTATTCTACGCTACGCGGAATAAAAGTTGGCGACCCTGCTGATAAAGTGTTTAAAGCCTATACTGCGAATCAGACACAAATAACACCTGAAAAAATCAGTTACACGCCAGGTGATATGTATCTGGATTTCACACTAAAAGCTAACAAAGTAGCATCAATTAACATGGGGATACCTATCCCTGGAGAGGAATAAAATGCTCCAGATTATCCGTAAAGGCGATAAAACTACCCACGGTGGTTCAGTACTGACCGCCTCAGAAACGATGACATTTGGCGGTATCGGCGTTGCCCGCAAAGGCGACAAAGTGTCCTGCCCGGTTCCGGGACATGGACCTACAACCATCGTAGAAGGAAACCCTGATTACCTTGATCATGGTATCCCGGTTGCCTTTCACGGCCACAAATGTGCCTGTGGTTGCACATTGATTAGTTCATTTGCCGCAGCAAAGGTTGCCTGATTATGCCCGTCTGGCTGGATGCCATCCCTGAAAAGGCTCCTAAGATAGCGCGTCCCAGCACCGGCCGTTGGCTGCTTTTTCTCGCGTTTGTCATGCTGGCGGGCATAGCACTCACGCTATGGTGCTGGACGTCAGAGCGAAGCGGCTTTGTCTTCTGGTTCACCGCTCTGGCTCTTCCATTTTGCACCTGGGGGCTTATTTTCGGTTTACGCCGGTTTGCCTATAAAGCAGAACAGGTTGGTGCTGAATCACGCAATGCCGCGCGGGAAGCACTCATCGACAGTGAAATTCTGCGCGGTCAGCGCTGCGCCTGGATCCTCGGCACATATATTCAGAGTCCGGCCGGAAACAAAACCGGCGACCTGCTGGAGGTAATGAAGGTCGCTGCTCCCGCTATCGATTTCTCACACCCAAGAGGATGCGACAAACCGGTCAGATACGCGGCATTAACAGAATATCAGACGGATTTATCGAAAGCGCTGACGGCAGCGGTTACCAAGCTGACCACGCGTGTAGATGTAATCGTTCAGCCACTTCCTTCAGAGCTGCCATACTGGCTGATGCTGGACTGTGACAGTGACCTGTATCCCCTGGTTGAAGAGCAGCTAAAAGCCGAGCTCTTACTCAAAACAGGTAGGATATTTCGCCTGCTGGCTGGAAAAGGTCTGGGTGCGTTTGATGTCTGGCTGGACAAGCGATGGGACAACCCGGGCATTCTGGTTGCTATCACGCTGTCCTTACCGCCTTCTCCCCGGGAAGAAGACGCTGATGCCGTCTCGATGGTGGTATTGAGCAACCGCAAAACTCACGCCTGGCCGGATGCGCTCCGCCTTCATCGCCCCGAAAAGGGAGCAGAAACAACGCTCACAAAGTCACTCACCCGGGCGCTGCTCTGGGCAAATACCAGGCCCGACGAACTTAAAGGAAGCTGGATCTCCGGCCCCACGTTGACGAAAGGCAGCAGCTGGAATAATGCCTGCGAAGAGAGCGGAGTTGAATTTAGCCTTTCAGAAGACAACTTCAGTATCGACCCTGTGCTGGGTTACTCCGGCCATGCGGCTCCATGGATTGCTATCACCCTCGCCGATGCAGTCTTTGAACAACGAGGGGGGCAGGTTATCGCCGCACAACCCGCCGCTGACAAAGACGACGTCTGGATCGCCGTCATCACCAAAGAAGAAGTTCGCAAGGAATCGCCCAGGAATGTCTAAGGTAAAAGTAAAAACTCTCATTGGCTCCGTTGTAACTGTCGCCTTTTTTCTGACGGTCATCGTGGCATTTCTGTTTTATGCCTTTCCGGAACGCGTGGCTTCGGCCACCGGCTTCGGACCCTATGACCGCCAACGCATACTCACATTATGCGCCATACTGGTTGCTGCGTTGTTTTTACTCGGCTGGCTGACTGAGAAGGCTTTCGACCACGCGGGTAAATCCGGGTTGTATTTCCAGTGGGGGCAGAAAAAAGCGGAGTGTGTCTCTCCGGTGATGAATGCCATTGCCAGCGAAGACGACGACGAAGAACCTGTCTTCAGCGAAGACGCGGTGTCTGAGCATCTGCGGTTTCGCTATGGACGTCGCTGGCAACATAAGGTGCGACTCCTGCTGGTGATGGGTCATCCGGATGACGTCCAAAAAGCGGCCCCGGGCCTGTGTCATGACCTATGGCAGGAAGGCGACGGCAACGTGCTGATTTATGGTGGTGACGCGCAGTCACTTCCGGATGAGATCTTCCTTTCAAAACTGAAGCGCCTGCGATCCGGGCAACCGATTGATGGCATCATTCAGGTAATAAGTACCTCAGCTCTCCCTACGGATAGTGAACGGGATGCCTTCTTGCGTTGCCGCCAGAAAGCCGACCATCAGCTTGGCTGGCAGGCGCCTGTCTGGCTGTGGCTGACTGACAACACTACCGGTGCTCAGCAGGGCGAGGAAACGGCGGCGACAGGGGTTATCTTCGGGCCGGAATGCACCGTAAAAAGCGCGGGTGAAGGGTTTTCTACACTGGCGCTACACCTGCAAAAAGTGGGTATGGCAAAGATACTGACTAATCCGGCTGATTTCGGTCTGCTTCAGTTGTCCCTCCGACTACGGCAGGAGCTGAAAGACAGTCTGGCTGTTTTGCTCAGCGGGCTGATGCAGGGAGCCACAGCCTGGCGTTTACGCGGTGTCATGTTCAGCCCAGAACTGGCTGTTGCCGGAACGATACCAAACACACGCCTCGACACACCGACCTGGAAAGCCATCATTGATGACTGTGATGCCTCCAGCGGCAGAAAGCTGGGCTTCGACTGGCTGAAGATGCTGCGGTTAATTCTGCTTTCCCTGATTGTTCTGTGGGGGGCCGGTACACTGCTGTCCCTGATCGTTAACCCTACCCAAATTTATCAGGCGCAGGAAACCGCGAGGCAGGCAGCAGATACCGCAAAACCACTGGCTGTACGCCTGCACAACCAGCTCGTACTACAGCAAGCCATTGCCCGTCTGCAACATCGTGAGGCGACCGGCGCTCCATGGTACACACGATTTGGTCTTAACCAGGACGGCGACACGCTGGCCGCACTCTGGCCGCTGTATGCGAAAAATAACGCACAGCTGATGAGGGATGCCACAGCAGATAGTCTTAGGCAGCA
Organism: Citrobacter sp. Cc139; assembly: GCF_030334645.1. Taxonomy (NCBI): domain Bacteria; kingdom Pseudomonadati; phylum Pseudomonadota; class Gammaproteobacteria; order Enterobacterales; family Enterobacteriaceae; genus Citrobacter; species Citrobacter sp. Cc139. The sequence continues at coordinate 23,934 of NZ_JAOWDM010000093.1, read as the reverse complement.
GTTGAATGCCTTTGTGCAACTTCCTCCTGCCAGTGATGCCCGTACACAGGGTACACAGTATACCTACGACGTGCTCAAAAGTTATCTGATGATGGCTCGTCCGGACAAAGCGGACGCAGAATGGCTGGCAAAAAACGTGCTGAAAGCCTTACCGAAACGCCAGAATGTGCCGGATGGCACGTGGCAGGCGCTGGCCCCGAAACTGCTGAGCTTCTATGCGCAGAACCTCCCGGCACACCCGGAATGGAAAATTAAGCCTGATGCTGAACTAATCAGCACGGTCCGTCAGATCCTGCTCAAGCAAATAGGCCAGCGGAACGCTGAGTCCGGGTTATATCAGGAGATGCTTAAGCGCGTGGCCAGCAACTGGCCTGATTTAACGCTTGCCGATATGACCGGCGATACTGATGCCTCAACGGTATTCCGCACTGACGAAGTCGTCCCGGGAATGTTTACGCGTCAGGCCTGGGAAGAGCAGGTACAGGATGCGATTAACGACGTCGTCAAAGCCCGCCGCGATGAAATTGACTGGGTGCTGACGGAGAAGACACATCAGACAGGGAGTGATATCTCCCCGGAGGCATTGAAGGCCCGTCTGACTGAACGCTACTTTTCCGATTTTGGTAATGCCTGGCTGAAAATGGTCAACAGCATTCAGTGGCAGGAAGCTGCGTCACTGTCTGAGGCGATTGCCCAGCTCAGTCTCATTGGTGATGTCCGTCAGTCCCCGCTGGTTGCCCTGATGAACACGTTAAACTTCCAGGGGAAAACGGGGCAGAAGGGGGAGCTACTTGCCGACTCGATAGTGGACTCAGCGAAGAAGCTGATCGGTCAGAAAAAAAATGCAAAACAGTTTATAGAGCAAGCTCAGGGTCCTAAAGGGCCGCTCGATGGGGTGTTTGGGCCACTTATGGGGGTGATGGAAGGTAAAGAAGGTACCAGTAGAAACGGTAATCTCAGTTTCCAGTCCTGGCTGGCCCGCGTAACTCAGGTGCGGCTCAAGCTTCAGCTGGTCACCAGCGCCCCGGATCCGCAGGCCATGTCTCAGATGCTGGCTCAGACCATATTCCAGGGCAAAGCCATCGATCTGACCGATACCCGCGACTACGGCAGTCTGGTTGCGGCGAGTCTGGGGCAGGAGTGGAATGGATTTGGCCAGTCGTTGTTTGTACAACCGCTTGATCTGGCCTGGCGGCAGGTACTTGTCCCGGCTGCGGGTAGCCTCAATGCCCGTTGGCAGGCAACCATTGTCGATCAGTGGAATAAGGCCTTTGCGGGACGGTACCCGTTTAAAGCCACTGGCAGCGATGCCTCCCTGCCATTACTGGCTCAGTTCCTGCGTAGCGACTCGGGTCGAATCACTACCTTCCTGAAAACGAATCTTGGCGGGATCCTCCACCAGGAGGGGAATCGCTGGGTCATTGACCCTTCCGCAAGTCAGGGGATGGTTATCAGTCCGGATTTTCTCCGGGCGATTAATCAGTTGGCTGAGCTGTCTGATATCGTGTTTTCTCAGGGCGATGCCGGTGTTAACTTCGAACTGATGGCGCGTCCTTCACGGGATGTTGCCAGGGTGCAACTGACCCTCGATGAGCAGCACCTGGATTACTTCAATCAGATGGAAAGTTGGCAGAGTTTTATCTGGCCGGGGAATACTTACTATCCAGGCGTCTCGCTCAGCTGGCGTAGTGTAAACAGTGGCATGCAACTCTACGCCAGTAATCAGGGTAACTGGGGCTTCATTCGCCTGCTGAACAAAGCCCGGATCACACCTCTTGATGCCAGCCGTACGCAACTGGTGTGGATCACTGCCGATGGTAATCCTCTGAAGTTTGTGATGCGCAGCGAGCTCGGCAATGGCCCTCTTGCATTACTGAAGCTACAGGGATTCACGCTGCCCGATACTATCTTCAGTGTCGCCGCTGGCGCAGAAGAGCGCCAGTAACGATGGGCGGGCAAACTTATCCCCGTGGTAGTTTATGGCCTTTCGGCAGTGTCAGGCATGGCTCTGTGACTGGCTGAAGCATAATCTCGCGCCAAAGGAAGGATTCCTTTGTCCCATGATTATGTAACGTTCCCCACCGCATATCGTTTGTATGACGCTCGCTCAGGATCCGCTTTCCCGGAAGCACACTCCGATGAGGATAGAGTATCTCGCGTTAACTGAACCGCCCGACCCGTGCCATGGTGCTCTGTGGCTAATTTTCTATTTAAAAATTTTCAGGAATGCCGTGCATGGATGATTTGACCCTGCGCTATTACGAAGCAGAGATGCGTTACCTGCGTGAGGCGGGTAAAGAGTTTGCCCGAGCCCATCCGGATCGGGCAGCAATGCTTAATCTGGATAAACCCGGCGCCCGCGATCCCTATGTGGAACGTCTGTTTGAAGGCTTTGCCTTCCTGATAGGCCGTCTGCGTGAAAAGCTGGACGATGATCTGCCGGAAATGACCGAAGGGCTGGTAAGTCTGCTGTGGCCGCATTATATGCGGACTATCCCGTCGCTGGCCATCGTCGAGTTCTCTCCTGACTGGCGTAGTCTGCGTCAGGTTGAAATGCTGGCGGAAGGCTTCTCCGTTCTGTCACGTCCTGTCGGGCCGCATAGAACCGCCTGTCAGTACCGGACGACCCGCGATGTACCGCTACAACCACTGCACCTTGCAGATGCTCGCCTCCATACTGAAACCGATGGCCGCTCTGCTATCCGTCTGCGCTTCGAATGCCCTGAAAAAGTGGACTGGAGTAAAGCCGGGGTAGACAAAGTCGCCATTTTTCTTAACGCAGAGAGTCCGGTTAGCTCTGCGCTGCATCTGGCAATGACCCGGCGTGTACATGCAATGTATGCCCGTCATGCCGGGACGCATACTGAACGTTATCAGTTTGATGGCTGGTGCAAACCCATGGGTTTTGATGACAATGATGGCCTGTGGAAGAAAGCCGATACTGCCTTCAGTGGTTACCAACTGCTGCTTGAATATTTCAGCTTCCGTCCAAAGTTTATGTTCGTTGAGCTGCGTGGCCTCGACGCCATCGGGCTCACTGCGGCCAGCACCTGGTTTGAAATCGACATTGTGCTCAGTGAAGCCTGGTCATCCGATCTGCCTTTTGAGACAGAAAACTTCCGGCTGCACTGTGCCCCGGTCATCAATCTTTTTACCCTCGAAGCTGATCCGCTGACACTTGATCCGCTGGATAACGAATACCTGCTCAGGCCGCTGCGTCTTCAGGATGGTCACACCGAGATTTACAGCGTCGATAACATCCACGGTGCGGTGAAGAATGGTAAACACCCCTATGTACCGTTCACCAGTTTCCGGCACCGGGGCGGTATGATGCGCCACGATGCCCCTGAACGTTATTACCACACCCGCGTGAAACGCGGCCCCTCTGGCCTGTATGACACCTGGCTCATTCTCGGGGGACGTTCATTCGAGCTGGAGCAACTGTCCGAAAAATCAGAATCCCTCTCGATGCGAATAACTGGCACCAACGGCCAGCTTCCGCGCAAAGCGCTGGAAAGTACGCTCCTGGACAGAGTGGTCAAAACCGGCAAAGTGCCCGTCAGAGTACTGAACGTCACAGCACCGACGATGCCGCTATATCCCCCGGCAAACGACCGTTTTCACTGGCGGGTGATGAGCCACCTTGGTTCAAACTTCCTCAGCATGATGGAC
>NZ_JAOWDM010000093.1:0-20135 GCF_030334645.1 Citrobacter sp. Cc139 | reverse complement strand
GGTACTGCAACCGACAGGGAAACGACTGAGATGGCGCGAGAATCACAGCCAGCACGTACCGGGCTGACGCAGGCCCTTAATATAAAAATGGAGTCAGCTTATTTATATGAATTTAGATACTTATGTAAATGCAGACATAGCTTTTGAAAAGGATGAGAACTCTGGTCCAACTAAAGGTGAACCTGATTCGTTAACAGTGGAAGCATTATTGCCGGTTTTCGATATTACGGCGGTTACGAAATTTAAGCAGGTGGTCTGTAAATCGTTTAGCGACTGACAGGGAGTGTGAATCATGTCTGTGATACCCAAAATAGTCTGGCCAATTCCCTCTAACAACCGGGGGAAGGAATTTAGTAACCTGGAAGATATTCTCGCCCATTTAGCGGGGGAGTCTACCGGGCAATATGCGATAGGCCGCAGCGGAATGTGGCATGGCGGGATCCATATCACCGAAGCCACAACCCCGTGGTGTGCGCTTAGCGGTAAATCTCCTCTTGAAACGATAGATTTCCCAGTTCCCTTTAAAGGTGAGCAGGCGGTGCGATGTATGGCTGACGGGGAAGTGGTTGCCTATCGTGTCTGCAGGGATTATCTGACGCTTGGCTGGGAATCCGGTCCGCTGAGTTTTTCGGGTTCATTTGTTCTGGTCAAACACTATATTCAACCGGGTGAAACGGGATCCAGCGGGCTGCATTTCTATACACTTTATATGCACCTGGCGCCTTATTCTGCTTACACCGTCAATCCGGCAGAAACAAAGTGGACGCTACAGGACTCACTTTCAGCCTACGATCCAGAGTGGGTGATGTCTGCCAGCACAAAGAACAAAGATGTCAGCGACAGCTATTCAAAAGGCACGATGCCTAAAGGTGCAATTGTAGAATGGAATAAGTCTGACGGAAGTCTCCATACTGTTGCGTTCAATAACCGTGAGTACGGCCTGGTGACATTTGTCAGTTTGTCAGAGGATGCGCTGAACAAAGGCAAGAAAACATCCTTTAAACCCGGTCAGCAATACTGGATATTGGTTGATAAGGACAATATTTCCCCGGGTACTAGCGGTGTCTCTCAGCCTTCCTGGTGGCAAAAGCTTATGCCACCAGCGAAGGAGACAATGAAGTTCGATGAGGCTGTGTGCCCAACACCCTATGCCATTAGCGCCGGTGACCCTGTTGGTCACATGGGGTATTATCAGGCACCAAAAGATGGTGGGTATGAGGCGCGTTATCAGGTGCATATCGAATGCACGAGCATGGATGATAATCTGGAGAAATTCCTGACTAACCCAGAACAGGTGGGAGAGAAGAATCCACTTTGGCTGAAGTACGGACCTGGTCTTGCTCTCTATAAAAAAGATGTCGCTACCGGAAATTTCACAAAAGATACCAAAGCGACTACCGTGACCGGGATCCTGCCACTGAGTCAGGTGCAAACTGAAATAGATAAGACGACTAAACAAGAATACTGGCAACTGCGACCAGAAAATGCTTATGCCCTCAAAGGGCAGGCTGAACCACAGCTTTTGTCACAGTATGATCTGACCAAACTGGGTTTCAGAACTGAAACCGCAGAGCCTACCAGCTTCGATTATCTTGATGGAAAGAATCAGCCTGTTGGGTTCTTCCGTAGTCTTATCAACTCACTTTACCAGGCCGCGATCGATGATACCCGAACCAGCCATGCACTGGTGAAGCATAATTATCAGCGGCTGCTGGGTAAAATTGACAGCGGAAGTGATCGTTATTCTCCAATGGAATACTTGAGAGCACTCCATAACCCCGACTATAGCGACGTTATTCAGAAAACAATAGTAAAACATCCCAGCGACTGGTATTTCAAAAAAGATGATGCTATTTGGCAACCGTTCCTGAATGCACTGAAAAAAGATGCCCCAGAATGGAAGAAGTACAGCGAAGATTTTCTCGATAAAATGGCCTGGATGCAGGATGTGACAACTGAGAAACTGGGACCTTCGCTGTGGCATATGCATCCGATTATGTTTTTGGGGACCATACTTCAACGGCAAAGATACATCATTAAATATACGAATTATTCTTCTACTCTTGATTCGGCTCTCGATAAACAAATGGCTTTAGGTAGCCAAAACCCATTACATGGACCACAGATTGGTACTAACCTTGGGTTTGTTCCTGTTAGTAGAGAAAGGGTATCATCTTATTTGGATCCAATACCTTATGAAATAGTTGAAAACCCTAACATGTTCCAATTTATGATTTTAACATCTTATATTGGAATTCCTGAGTCAGCATTAGCATCAGTTCTGAAAGGTCAAGGGATATTAGATGGTAAAGAGGATGCCTTTATTCAGGCTGCAAAAGAAAATAATGTGAACGAGATGTATTTAGTTGCTCATGCAATTGTTGAAACTGGACATGGGACCAGCATCCTTGCAACTGGCAATCGTTATAATGGTCGGACTTATTATAATATGTATGGGGTTGGGGCTTATGATGGGGTGGCAGTTTCAGAGGGTACTCGTTTTGCAGCACAAAATAATTGGGATACTCCAGAAGCTGCAATTATAGGCGGAGCTGCATTCACATCAACGAATTTTTTCTCCCGAGGTCAGGATACACTTTATAAAATGAGATGGAATCCACAATCTCCTGGCGAGCACCAATACGCCACTGCGATTAACTGGGCAGAGACGCAAGCCAGCCTCATATATAAGATGGCAGTCAAATCCCCAGACAATACAATCTATTTCGATTGCCCAATTTATGCGAGGTGAGCGTGAAAATCAAAACAATAGTTAGTGCTATTATTTTATTCACTGTGTATTCATGTTTTGCTGATTCGAGCTGTTCTTCATCTCCTGAATCAATGGTCCCCCAAACCGAAACAGCGCTAAAGATAAATCAAGTTAAGAGTACTGAGAGGGTTTATTTCTACACGCAACCTGAAGAAAAGTGTAAAACAAAAATATTTGTTATCAATAATGACAGACTAATATCGTTCAAAAGGCATAATGATTTTGAATATGTTGCATACATTAATAAATCAGGTTCGACTGTCAATGGTTGGGTGAAAGGCGAAAAAATATTTGACGTCAAATATCCTGATGGGGTTATAAACGCAAGTGACTATATCGTAAACTTAGACAAAGTGAATATATCACTCGGACAGCCTGTATCTATAGTCAAAAGCGAAGTGCTGGATAAAACAGGGAAGGAAGTCAAACTTAATATGATAGGTAGTGATGATAACGCCACCGTGTTCGGCATTGATTTTCCGTACAATAGAGATGCGTCAGTCTATGTGTCTGATTTGAACCACTCAGTGCGTAATAATGCAGAAGAGTCCGTGTCGCAGATAAATATATATTCAGGAAAATATGAAACGAACAGGGGCATCAAGATTGGCGATGACTTGCATTTGGTTTTGCAAAAATATGGCTATGATGGTATTACTGATATTCAGAATAGTGGGGTTAAAACGTTGATTTTCCAATATGTTGACATGGATTTGACTTTCTCATTTAACGCTACTAACAAAGTCGACTCTATTGTGTATTTACTTTTACCGTGGTCATCAGCAATAAAAGACCTACAATGCTCCAACAACGTTTCCTTACTCAACAGAATTAGCAGAATTAGTCATTGTAAATAAGCTATCTGGCAACCTTTCCTTAATGCTCTCAAGAAAGAAGCCCCGAATGGAATAAGTACAGAGAAGATTTTCTCGATAAAATAGCCTGGATGCAGGATGTCACAACTCAGAAGCTTGGGCCTTCGTTGTGGCATATGCATCCGATTATGTTTTCAGGTTCATTTATTAAAAAAGATATAAATTATATGGATGAAAAAATTCACAGAAAAATTTGATTTAATTATAGCAGATGCTTTTAGGACCAGGTTATTAGATGTTTCCAGGGAGTTAGGTATTGACCCGAACTACATTATGGCTTGTATCGTACTAGAAACAGGAAAAACATTTAGAACAGATATTAAAAAACCAGGTTCATCTGCAACGGGGCTAATTCAGTTTATGGACGATACGGCCAAAGATCTAGGAACGTCAACACGGCAACTCCGAGCAATGGACCACGTAGAACAAATGGAATATGTCAAGAGATACTTTAAAATGCAGGCGGGCAATGTCGGAGTTCCAACACAACAATGGACTCTTGAGGATGTTTATTATTCGATATTCAGACCTAAAACGATATTGCTTGGGCCAAATGATATTGTTTATCAAAGAAGTGACGGGGACTACTATAGTAAGAACCTATATCACGACAGAAATAATGATGGTAAGATCACAAAAAATGAAATAGCAGAAAACATTAGAGTATATTACAAACCAGGCATTCCTGAGACAGGGTAATATGGCAGCAATATTACAACACGTTACAACAGCATTATGTTTGTTAGTTATATCAACTTCAGCATATTGTGCTCATAGCAAGGATGTATTAGTCAATGCCGACAAGCTCAAGGACACAGGTTTTCAGGATGGGCGAACGGGTACTGTAAATGTTGATCTGAATAGTGATGGATACCAAGATACTATTGAATATACTTTTTCAAGTACGACACCACCTGGCACTTGTGCTCAGTCAGATTGCATGTCTAGTCTGGACAACTCTCCAATATTAACATTCCAGATAAAAATGCATGATGGTAAGTCTATCGATGGTTCATATATGTGTACTTCTCTAGGTGTATCCAAGGAACGTCATAATGGAATGAAAGACATATTATGTGGACCAAAGTATATCCTTCGCTGGAACGGTGAAGAATATGATACAGACTAGCTAGTACTATAAACATCTTCTAATGAGGGGTGCTGAATTCCAACTTGCTGAAAATCTAAAAAAGCATGTTGGCTATTATATTTCCCTCAGTATCAGTTACGATGCAATATAAAATTGGTTATATACGCTAGAGTGGAGGTAATTGGGCGGGTTGGCACTCACGAAATCCTACAGAGCAAGAACATCATAGAATTACCATTTCGAAAGTGAGGCATGCTTTTGTCTATGAAATCAAAGGGGAGAGTAAATCAAGTCTTATAAAGATTGACGGTTCTCTTACTTTCGTTGTTGCCGTTGTCTATGTCGTTTGCTGCAATCCCGGAAAAGTGCCACTCATATTTTACTGAATTAGTGAGAAGCAGTAACTATTCTTTTAATGAGTGGAATTTAAAAACCAAAGAAGTAAACTTAATAATTGATGAAGAGGACAATTCAATCATAAGAGTAAAATTAGTGGTTGATACCGATGGTTCAGGCATAATTGGATGGGTTTTATTTGAAAAAATCAAGTCAGAGTTGCTTAACACAACTATTGATCCAGAAAAACCAATAAAGCTGACCTATAACAATGAATACGAAAAAGCTCAAAAATATTGTCTTTCAGGTGAGGTTGTTTATCTGGTTCAAAGTAAGAGACGTGTGTGCTTTTATGAGAAAACTGATTCTGGCATGAAAAAACAAATACTTTCATTGTCTGGAGATTATGTTAAACGATTAGAAATACAGGGCAAATACACCCAAGTTTCTTATCAAACAAAGTCAGGAACTACAGTTACAGACTGGGTTGAGTTGGCCTCATTGAGACAAATTGACTTTAAAAGCACTTGGTAAGAAACGCATATTGCAAATGTAAGGCATAGGCACCTTTCCAGGGAATTCACAGATATGAGGTAAATTTATGCTTCAAATAATCCGCAAAGGCGATAAAACCACTTACGGCGGCTCGGTACTGACCGCTTCCGAAACGATGAAATTCGGCGCTATATCCCCCGGCAAACGACCGTTTTCACTGGCGGGTGATGAGCCACCTTGGTTCAAACTTCCTCAGCATGATGGACAATCCGGAGGTTCTGCGGGGCACGCTGGCGCTCTATGACTGGACCGACGATGAAATGAACCGACGTCGGCTTGAAGCAATTGTTGCCGTGAAGCACACCCTGATCCGCCGTTTTGAGAAGGGCTTTATGCTTCGGGGCGTGGACATAGAGGTCACGCTGAACATGGATAATTTTGCAGGCGAGGGCGATGTAAACCTCTTCGGCGAGATGCTGCACCGGTTCTTCGCGCTCTATGCCGATATTCACCTTTTTAACCAGCTCACGCTGGTACTGCAACCGACAGGGAAACGACTGAGATGGCGCGAGAATCACAGCCAGCACGTACCGGGCTGACGCAGGCCCTTAACAAAGACATCTGGCGGGCCAATTTCTATCGTTTCTGCCAGCTGCTGGAACAGGAAAATCCGGACGCGCCAAAACTGGGCGCCACCAGCCATCCGGGCGATGATCCGGTACGATTCAGACCCTGGCCTGGTATGGGTTTCCCGGTCAGTACCCTCAAAGCGGTGGAGACCGACGAAGACCATCCGACATTACCCCCAACGGTCCGCACGACATTTCTCGGGATGTATGGGGTGGACTCCCCTCTGCCGACGTCCTGGCTGGATGATATTGCGCAGCGCCGCGAAGGACACGAGGCTGTCACCTCATTTCTGGATATTTTCAGCCACCGCATCACCACGCAGTATTACCGGATCTGGCGAAAATACGCGTATCCGGCGACGTTCGAGGCGGGTGGCCGCGATGCCACATCACAGTGTCTGCTGGGGCTGGTGGGACTCGGTATACCAGGCACGGCGGAACAGGTGGCGACACCGGTTTCCCGTTTCCTGGCCCTGCTGGGCACCATGCGTTTGCCCACACGCAATGCCGAAGGTATCCGGGCCCTGGTAAGCCTGCTGGCACCGAATACCCGGGCATTCATCACCGAACCCGATCCGGTTAAGGTCCATATCGAAAATCGCAGTGGGCTGGGCACCGAAAACTGCGTCCGTCTTTCGCAGCGGGCCACGCTGGGTAAAACGGCAAAGGAATCATGTAGTCGTGTGCTGGTGACGCTGGAGACAGCGGACCCGGATGAGGCGGAAGGTTGGTTACCCGGAGGTGTCCTCCATACCGATTTGCTGGTCCTGCTGCGTGTCTATCTCGGCTACCGTAGCGACGCCCGACTGAGCCTCACCGTACCCGTGCGGTTGTTGCCTGAGCCGCGACTTGGCAAAGGCAGGCGTATCCAGTTGGGCCGTACCGGTTTGCTGGGCCTGAAAGCAGGCAAATTCAGCAATAGCCGGGAGAGTCTCACCGTCAGTCTGGGCTGCTATGAAGGGTTGCAATGTTCTGCGCTCCCGCCCGCTGAAGACGGACATTACCGCTTCGAATAATTACGTACTCCCTCTCTCACAAAAGGAACTTTTGAATGACAACAGTAACCCGCTGGCGGGCGCTGACACTTATTGCCTGTAGCCTGCTCGCTGGCTGCGGTCTGACGCAGACCGTCACGGACGGTACGGTCAGCATCACGAATTCCATCTTCTACAAGAAAATTAAAACGCTGCATCTGGATTTTACTCCGCGCACGGCCGTAAACGCCGATGGCGCACAGACGCCGCTGGCGACAATGGTGCGAGTCTATCAACTCAGGGATCGTAAAGCGGTTGAAGCCGCCGATTACCAGACGTTGCTGCGCCAGGCCGATACGGTACTTAAAGAGGATGTGCTGGCGGCGAAAGAGCTGCTGGTAATGCCCAAAGGCAGCGTGACGCTCAATATGCCTATGGATGAAGACGCTCACTTCGTGGCGGTGGTGGGGCTGTTTAATCGACCGGATCAGAAGGAGAACCGCTGGCGCCTGGTGCTGACCCGTGACGAGCTCGACCCGGACACACCCCGTACGATTGAACTGGGTGATGGCTGGCTCAGCCTCGTGCCGGTAAAGGAGTGACGTGATGGATAACTGGCCAGCGCTATTTGACGGACAAAACCGCTATATCCTGATGATCAATGACAGCCCGGTAAAGCCGGATGTTCTGCGTTTTCGCGGCAGGGAAGCTCTGAGCGAGCCGTTTTCGTGGGAGATTGCATTCACCACACCGCAGGAGAACATTCCCCCGGAACAGGTACTGATGAAATATGCGACGTTGCTGATGCGTGGCGGTAAAAATGTCCATGGAATAGTGACCCACCTGGAATGGCTCTCCACCTCAGAAGACCAGTCTCACTACAGTCTCACACTCAGTTCCCGCCTGGCGTTGCTGTCGGAAACCCGGCAGTGTCGCCTGTTTCGGTTCCAGTCGGTACCGGAGGTGGTAGAACAGGTGCTTCGCGAACATGGGCTGGAAGGGGCCGATTTCGAGTTTCAGCTGGAACGAGGCTACCCGGATAGGCGTCTGATAACTCAATGGCGGGAAAGCGATTTGCAGTTCATCCAGCGTATTCTTTCTGAGGTAGGGATATACTGGCGCACGGAGATGGATAACGCCCGTGCATTGGATACGTACGTTTTTGCTGACAGCCAGCTTGGCTACCGGTTTGGTTTGCGCCTGCCGTATAGCGAACCGTCCGGTTTGAATGACGGCGCCGAAGAGTCGGTATGGGATTTTCGTACTACGCATAAAGTGGTCACCGGTAAGGTCAAGACACGTGACTACAACTACAGCAAGGCTTCCACGCCGATGGATGCGGCGGTCAGCGTGCGCAGTGATGCTGTCACCACCGGGGAGCATTACCGCTACGCAGCGCCTTACCGTGACGCGGGTGATGACACCAGTCCGGAGCCGGAGACCGAATCCGGCGCCTTTTATGCCCGCATCCACCACGAGCGGGAGCTCAACAAATCAGCCCGCATCCACCTGTACAGCAACGCTGCCCAACTCACCCCCGGGCAGGTACTCGAGCCGCAGGGGAATGTGATAGCCGACCTGAAAGAAGGCATGATCCTCACCCTGGTGACCTTCGAGGGGGCTCGTGATTCCCGTCTTCACGTGTCTGTTTGGGGAATGCCTTACACTGAGCGTTACTGTTTCCGCCCGGCGGAAATCCCGCGTCCGGAAATTCACGGCACGCTTCCGGCCCGGATTGAAAGCCGGGAAAAAAATGACATTTACGCCCATATGGATGATCAGGGGCGCTATCGGGTGAAGCTGGACTTCGACCGTGAAAATACGGAGCCAGGTTACGGCTATTTGTGGCTGCGAATGGCGAAGCCGACTGCCGGTAAAATGCTGGGCTGGCATACGCCGCTCACTGACGGGACAGAAGTGGCGATAGCGTACAGCAACGGTGATATTGACCTGCCGTACATAGCATATGCGCTGCACGACTCCGAACATCCCGACCTCGTGAACCGGGACAATCACACCCGGAACATCCTCCGGACACCGGCCAACTCAAAATTACGCATGGAAGACAAGCGCGGTGAGGAGCACATCAAGCTCGCCACGGAGTATGGCAGGACGCAGCTCAACAGCGGGCACCTGGTGGACAGCCAGCGACAACTTCGCGGCAAAGGAGCTGAGCTGCGTACCGATGAGTGGGGAACCATACGCGCCGGGAAGGGGCTGTTTGTCAGTGCGGATGCACAGGCAAAGGCGCAGGGTGACGCGCTGGACAGGGACGCCGCGCTGAAGGAAATCGGTCAGCTTAATCAGCATCTGCAACAGCTGGGAATGGCGGCAGAGCAGGCGCAGTCCCTGAAGGCGGATATCGACAACCAGATACAGATGTTTGAGCAACGACTGAAACCGCTCAATGAAGCCGTGCTTTTCTCGGCGCCTGAAGGAGTGGCTCTGACCAGCGGGGAGCATCTGCAAATGACAGCCGCGAAGAATGTTGCTGTCAACGCAGGAGGTGATATCAGTGTCGGAGCGATGGGCAATATGACAGCGCTTGCCGGGGATAAGCTGGGGGTGTTTACCCGGAGCGGACAACTGAGCCTGAAATCCGGCGAGGGGCCAGTAGAAGTACAGGCGCAAAACGCCAGCATGAGCTTGTTTGCAGAGAAGAAGCTGACTCTGGGTTCGGCAAGTGATATTTCCATTACCGGGAAGAAGCGAATTACATTAATTGGCGGCGGCAGCTACCTGCGGCTTGATGCTGGAAAGGTTGAATACGGTACGACTGCAACCTATCAGCGTAAGGTAAAAAAAACGATGGCGGCTGGCAGCGCGACTCTGGAGCAACATCCAGTAGCGTTGCCAGCAGCAGTATCGGACGAAAAAATCAGCAGCGACATGTTATTACGCAAACCAGGAGAAACCGATACTCAGTGGGCTGAACGTCTGGTGAAACTAAACGTAGCTGCCCGACTTATTGAGCAGAAAACCGGGATTCCTCGCTCCCGTATCGCTAAATGGCCCATCTACCGAAAAATTATAGAAGAACAAAATCAGGCCAAAGCAGAGAAAACCCAGGGGAGACAACAAGCCGCTCAACTTATGTGTAATAAAGATATCGTTACCCATAAAGATCTTGTCGTGATATCAAGGAAAACCGGTATTCCAACGGGCACTTTGCGGCGTATGGACGAATATCGCGCCCGGAGGCCTGAGAAACAAAAAGAAACCAGGATACAGGATAAAGAAAAAGCGAAGAAACTCTTGCTTGAAAAGCGGTCAGTGAGAGCGATTGCAAAAGAGACTCAGGTTGCCGAAAGAACATTGCATAACTGGAAGCATGATCTTAAGAATTTAAAAACAAATGATGTTGCTGCCTCAGTCTCTGAAAGAGAAAATGTACTGATGAAGCAAATTGCGACAATAAAACAGGTGGTCGGCAAGGAGTGTAATGCTGTTCAATCTGTTCAGATAAAAATGAAAGCCTTATTGAGTTCAGCTATTGACGAACTGGATCCCTTTGTTCGGGACTGCACAACAACAGCAATTGGGGTGGATAACAACAATCAATATTACCTTTCATCAAGTAGCTATCCTGTTTGTCAGAAATTAAAAATCTGGGCACGTAGCCATCGTATCACTGTTGTGGAAGATGCCGGGCATGCCGAGGCCGTTTTGGTTAATAAGGTCAGCAAAATAAAACACATTGAACCCTCCCGGGATGTTTGTCTTGAATGCGAGCATAAGATGCTGAAGCATCATGTCACCACCAGTCGGCCTTTTTCACATAAACTTAGCAAAGGCCAACGCACCGGAAAGTCTTATACCGAGGAAGAACGCCAGTTCGCTAAAACCATGAAGGCAGAATCTTCGACAAAAGCAAATAATGTAGCCAAAGCAAGACGCCTTTTAGTCGAAGGTGATTTATCTCTCACCGATATTGGGAGGCAGACCGGAGTTAATAAAAGTACTATGGTTTCATGGCCAGAACATAAAATCTGGGTGGAGAAACAGAAAAAACGTAAAGCAGGTGATCCAAGGAAAGCTAAGGCATTAGCAATGTCCCTGGAGGGGATTAGCCAGAATGAAATTGCAAAAAAACTCAAAACTTCAAAAACCAAGATAAGTCAGTGGATAAAAGAGTCTAAACAAAAGAATACTGACTACGCCATGCCTACGACCTCAGGTAAACGAGCAGCTTTGCGGCAGGGGCTCAGTCACACCACGCGTGCGCACATGCAGTCTTCATTGCGAAGTGAAATTCGCGTAGCATCGGAGGGCCTTAATCAGCAAGGATTACTTCGCTGGCTTCAGGAACCCGGTATGAGTCAACATTCTTACCATGACATACTGGATGTGCTGGAAGAGGAAGAAATCGATTTTAATATTAACGATTTTATCAGCGCATGGAACGCGACAGGGCGCCCGTTACCAGAATAGAAAGGGGCAATGTCTCTCAGTGCTATTATTGTAAGCCGACACGGTAACTTACTCTTAACGAATCATCATATAGTCAGGAAGTTGAAATGTATAGCAATCACTATTTTGGTAAGTATGCTGAAGATATCGAGAAACTCGATTTTCACCGAAAGTTAATGCTGGGTGTTTTAGTTTTGCGTGATCTAAGTAATTGTGTTGCGCACTTTGATGGTATTTATAATGAGAAGCTTCTCCCGTTTTATGAAAATATGATTAATGCGTTGAAGTTAACTTCGGCTTCTGGATTGCCTGCTTCATCCTTATGCCATTTACGGGATGCCTGTATAAGGAGAGTTCCTGATACGGACACTTTCCCTGCTAAAGAAGGAACATTTGCTCAATATGCAATGATTAGCGCCTGTTACCTGCTGGCATTTGCATTGGAATATAATGTCGGAGATTTTTATCGTTCACTGGACTTTTATATTGAGAATCTCTGTGCTCAGAATCAGTGTGCGGAAGAACCATTAAATGATGCGATGCTAAATGAATATATTACAGCAATATGGGCCTCTTTAATCGCAAGTCTTGAACAGGAGGCGCACATTACTTCTGCGGCTGATAGGATGAAATGAATTTATCATATCCATAACAGAAAAACGAAGTCTACACGCGCAGAAATTCACCTTCTCTTTAAGAACTGCTTACCAGCAGTTTTCATGGGGAGTTACCGAGCTATATCGTCAGCAAAAAAGAACAGTTGATCCTGTCGGTAACGGAAGCGTCAGAGCCTGGAACCTTGAGGTTTTATGGTAATGAATAATCCTGACCCATCTGAAAGGGTGTAGTCCGTCTCGTCGGGATCTGCATTTTTAATCTGAATATTAGTTAAGGCCATAGATATCTCTCCCGACGTTCTGACCGTGTGAGAGTAACGAAAAGAGATACTTTTGTTCGTGGCTGCGAAAGCTATTGGCTGGAAATGGTTGGATACTGATTTCGGCTCTAAGCCTTGCGTGGTACGGGTTTCGTAGGATTATTTAGCAGGGGATGTAAGCGTTCGGAATGCCCTGCAGGAATGTGATTGATGAGTTAATGAGTTGATTTTTATGAATATATAAATACTGGAATTAAAATCCTATACACTTAGTTATACACATAAGAAAAAATTAGTGCTTTTTATGGACTAGGTGTATTTTCCCCAGCCCAGCCCAGCCCAGCCCAGCCCAGCCCAGCCCAGCCAATGTAGCCTTTTATTTACAAATTGTTACATATATTGTTCATCAAATTTCATTATTATCAGGGACTAACAAGCACTGGCAAAGGTTGTCACTCAGTAATATTCCCTAACATTCACTATTATTCACCATTATTCACCATTCAAATTATTTGAATAAGTTTGAAAGTGTCATTCTTTACGTATTAATTCTTCTGTGCAAGTATATATACACCCAATAGAGACTAATTAAGTCTTAGTATAAATATCTAATGTGAAGGACATAGCCATGAGCTTATTGCCTCGGGAAAACGCACCCCAAAAAAACTATAGACTTCTGAGAATATCAGAAGTGATTAATTTGACTGGCTTACCCAAGTCAACAATTTATCTAAAGATAAAGAATGATGAATTTCCGAACCAAGTTTCTATCGGTTCTCGTTCTGTTGCATGGGTGGAGCATGAAGTTAATGAATGGATAGAGAAGAATATTCTCAATAGAAAATTAAACTCCTAAATTGAGGTGGCAATTATATGATTGACAATGTTTTTAAGAAAAAACTGGCATCAATTAAGAACGAACATGTGTCGGTGTTAGACAGTTACAAAGTAAGCCCATTTAAAGAAACTCATAGCGACATAGCCTGTATTGTGCGTATTATCGAAATCTATTCACTGAATAAGCTGCGCGCTAAAGGTGAAAAGCTGTATTCACTTACGGGGTTAACAGTACCTGATACGGAAGCTGTGGCGAATGAGATCAACCTGCTCCTAAGCCGTTATGCCCAGTTGTGTCGTCAGGAAGAGGAAGAGTTATCTTTCCGGCAGCGTGAAGTGACAAATGCGGAAGTTGCATGGAAAAGCACATTCTCAAAAAACGGCGTCAGTAGCATTGCTGAAGCCAAAACGAATAAAACGGGGCATGCTGAACGAGCGGATGCTGAACGGTGTTACCATCTGGCTGTTTCCCGGCTGAATGAGCAACATAGCCGACTGAGCACAATCAAGCTTTTACCGGGCATACTGGCCGATGAAGTTAACTACATAGGTAAGGGAGTTGAGAAGCGTTTACTGAGCATATTTCCTCAATCCGGCCAGATCCCTGCTGATTTTATTTCTGTGTTTAATGACGGTGACGTTGTTCGTGATATTAAATTTATTACAGATGCACTCAAATCCTTGTCTGATTCTGTTAATGAAATTATTAGCCGTTGTAGCGTTCCAACTGATCGTTATGTATTAAATAACGGTGGAATGGCAAGAACTATGGCTTACAGGGAGTACTATCGAGCAGATAATCATGTATTACGTTCAGTCGTAAGTGATCGGGATTACGTTGAGCATGTAATGAAACACAATCGGGTTACTGAGTACAAAAATAAAATCTTTTCTTAAATACTATTAAAGGTGAAAAACTATGTATGCCTTCAAAACTGAAAGGCCGGACGCAGCACGTCGTTATCATAATAAATTCGTCACTGGCACTAACTATCAGGAGGAATCAAACAGACGCTTTGCATTAAGCGAAACCACTGAAAATATACTGCGTACCTCAATTCTGGAATCCGGGTGGCTTATTAAAAATATCACCCTACGTGATGTTAACGCCGTGTCAGGTAATGCCGTCAATATTGGTGCCAGTGAACTGCATACCGGACGTGTGGATGGTGGCCGTTTCCACAAAAAAATGGCAATCAATGGTACGGAGTTCTTTCTGACAGAGACGGATACCTGCGCCCGGATCAGCTATTCCGATATGTCTCATATTTACCATACCGGTGTGCCGGATGAGTTTGAGAAAACGGTTGAGAGCTTTTTTGCTCAGGCATATGCGCTGGACATGCTGCGGGTCGGTTTCAATGGTGTGTCGATTGCAAATACTACAAACCCGGAAATCAATAAAAAAGGCGAGGATGTCAATATTGGCTGGCATGCACTGGCGAAAGCCTACGGAAACGGGAAGCAAATCATCTCTGAGCCTGTCACTCTGGGAGAGACTGGCACCTGGAAAAATATTGATTCTCTGGCCAACCATCTGATTACTGAGCTTATTGCTGAGCAGTTTCGTGAAGATCTCCGCCTGGTTGTACTGGTTGGGGCAGAGCTGGCAGCACATCAACGCCTGAAGTTATTTAATGCCGCAGACCGCCCGGCTGATGTGAATGCTGCGCAGATGGCTACAAGTTCTGTTGCTGGCCGCTTTGCGTTTATTCCCCCGTTTATGCCGGGTAAGCGTCTGGCAGTAACGACGCTGGATAATCTGCATATTTACACCCAGGCGATAACACGCTGGTTTCGTGCTGAGTTTGATGATGAAAACAGTGAATACGTACATTCCTACCTGCGCAATGAAGGTTATGCACTCGGTGAACCAGAACTGTACGCGGCTGTCGATGAGAGCGCTCTGACGTTTGCGGATTGACTTAGCGACAGAAAGACCCGCTCAGAGGCGGGTCTCGTTTACAGCATCAGGAAAAAATGAAGAACTATTTTTAAGCAGAGGCTTAAGCATGCCAGCGTTAATTAATCCAGGCAATGATCAGTTTTCGGTTATAAATTTCTTGCCTCACCAGGAATGCACGGGATATAGTTTAAAGGTTGCCGCAAAATCGGCAGCCGGGCGTAGGAACCCGTGTTATCTGAAGGCGATACTACACGCGCCAGGCGTGTTTTTTTGTGTCGCAGCTTTGACTCACCTAAAATTTATGGTGTGGTGGCTGATTGTATTTTTTTATTTTTTACGCCACATCATCAGTATTATGGTAGTCCAGGCGGGGCAGCTTTCGGGCTGGCCGGTATCCTTCAGAGCCGGTATTCCTACCCCCGTCTGGGCTACCACCCATGAGCGTAGGAACTCCGGTGGTAGCGTTACCCGCTATCTGAAGGAGGTTGCCATTATGGCTACAGTCCCTGCTTTATCTCACCCTGAATTTACCTTTGTCTTTCTGGCTGTTCGCCGTACAGACCGTGATGCCCGTCCACGTCCTGTGCGTGTAATCGCAGACTGCGAGCATGCTGCACGCCTTAAACTTGCCACTGAATTTATCCTGAGCTTTGCTGCCCGTATCCCTGTGAAAAGTGCCGGGGAGGTGGTTGCATGAAATCCATGAATTTTAAGCAAGGCTGCATATTGAGCGAACTGGGTGAGAGTCGTCTGTTACGGGCGGCACTGGCCAGTGAGTTTCTTGCAGAGGTCCTGTCCGTTCCCACAGTTAATGGAGCGAGAACGGTTTCAGCGGAAGGCGCTGCGGCTTTAGTGGCCTGTATTGCCGAACAACTGGATGGCGTTGTTAAGGAAACCAGCACAATTAAGGGAGAGATGCGCGATGAATAATAATCAAAATTTAAAGACGCATGCTTTACGAACAGCAGTCTTACGGTACTACATTGCTGATGCATTCATTTCCTTAATGGCGCGTGTTCATAATGAACCTGTTTATATTGAAGATGGCGAACGAATAGAACTCACCCACGAAAAAGTGGTGAGCAATATTATTTATCATATTGAAATGCCGTGGGTGAATGAGTTTGGGGCTGATGCTGGTTGCATACTGGCCGCAGAGAAACTGGAAAAAATGCTTAAACCGGGCTTTATGTCAGAAAATATTCGCCTGTCAGTTTTTGGTGTCACAGAGATGCGTGAGGTTTACCGGGATATTATTTTCGGTGCACCTGATGGCGAACTACCCGAAGGTTTTGAATTTGTGAAGCCGGAAGGTCAGGAGGTGCTGCTGTGAAAACACTGTCTGTATCCACTATTTCCGGGGCTGCGATTGGGCGCTGGCCTTATATCCTGTCAGCATTAGGTATCAAAGTACCGTCCGCAGGACATCATGGGGCTTGCCCTGCATGTGGTGGCAAAGATCGCTTTCGACTGGACGATAAAGCGGGGCGTGGGACGTGGTTTTGTAATCAGTGCGGTCATGGCGATGGTCTTGATCTGGTTCGTCTGGTGACAGGAAGAAAGATAAAAGAAGCCGCCGGGATGGTATCTGAGGCGCTTGCATTACCAGAAATACAGGAGAAGCCCGCTTTGCCCGCCAGGAAAAAGGCCACAGGAAAAGAAGCGGGTGCGGAGCGATATACCAGACTCAGACAGCAGTCCTGCAATGGTGAGCCGGTCTATCTGACTAACAAGGGCTTACACGGGTATTCACTTCCCTTGCTGTCACAACCTTTGAATCTGGCCGGAATAACATTTTCCTCCGGTTCATTACTGCTGCCGTTGACGGATATCTCCGGGAATATTACCGGTGGTCAGCTTATCAATCCTGACGGGGATAAAAGTCTGCTGCCAGGTAGCCACCTGTCTGGCGCATTCATTGCCCTGACCGATATACCCGCTGAAACACCTGAACAGGTGATTATCACTGAGGGTTTTGCCACGGCGCTCACCGTCAGTCTGCTGACTGAAGGATGGATCGTGGCGGCTGTAGCTGCCACCAATTTACTGAAGGTGACGGAGCAGATCCGAAAACGCTGGCCGGAAACCCGGATCATTCTGGCCGGAGATAATGATCTGGCTGACGGGAAAGAAAACACCGGGCGTATTCAGGCAGAGAAAGCCGCCAAAGCGGTGGATGGCTGGGTAACGCTCCCTCCGGTACGCCATAAGGCTGACTGGGATGATTATCGGCAGGAAGTGGGGAAAGAACGGGCGAGAGATGCCTTTCGGGAAGAAATGACGCTGCATGGTAAAGGGCAGACCCGTTTACCAGAAGGGTTCCGGCTGACAAAAGAATATTTGTGGTACGACAAGCTGGTTAATAAGTCTGATGGCGATACGGAGATACGTAATATCAAAATTTCCAGTCCGTTGCGGGTGACGGCAATCACCAGTGATGCTGATGGGAGTAATTACGGGCGTTTGCTGGAATGGGAAGATACCAACGGAAACAGCCGTAAATGGGCAATGCCGATGGAGATGCTGGGGGGCAGCGGGGAAGAGCTGCGCCGCGTTCTGCTGGTTAACGGGCTTTCTTACATCAACATTAACGGCATGGCCAGAGCATTCCTGATGGAATATATCTCGCTGTGTAAACCGGACAGAAAAGTAACCTGTGTGAATAAAACGGGCTGGCACGGCGGGGTTTACGTTCTCCAGGATGAAGTGATAGGGCGCGAGGCCCAGTCAGTCATCTTACAAACATCGAGCGTGCAGGGGCGTGATTTTCGTGTCAGCGGCACATCAGAGGACTGGCGTGAAAATATAGGTCGTTACTGCATAAATAATGCTCGTCTTGCCTTTGCGGTGAGTCTGGCATTTGCTGCCCCCCTTCTGAAACTGGTTGGTATCGGCGGTGGAGGTTATCACCTCAAAGGGGAATCAACAGACGGTAAAACCACGACGATGAAAGTGGCTGCATCGGTATGTGGTGGAACAGATTTCTGGCATACGTGGCGGGCGACGGGGAATGCATTAGAAGGGACGGCGAGCCGCCGCAATGATGCCACGCTGATGCTGGATGAAATCCGGGAGGTTGACGGCAGGGAGGCGGGGAATATCGCTTATATGCTGGCTAACGGGCAGGGCAAAGCCAGAGCCAGAACAGATGGTTCTGTAAGGGAAACCAACCGCTGGAATCTGTTGTTTCTGTCTACCGGGGAACTGTCACTGGTAGAACATGCGGCAAGCGCCGGGGAACGTACGTATGCCGGGGTTGAGGTCAGAATGATCCAGATCCCAAGCGATTCGGGCAAGTATGGCGTGTTTGAAGAACTTCATGGCTTCAGTAGCGGGAAAACCCTGGCTGAGCATCTTGAGCAGCACGTAGCGCATTATCATGGTGCACCATTCCGCGACTGGCTGCATTGCCTGACCGCTGATCTGCCGGAACTGACCAGCCAGGCGAAAGCCTTATTGAAAGAGTACACCCGAAGGCTGACGCCGGAAAATGCCGGGAATCAGGTTGGCCGGGCTGTAACCCGTTTTGCTCTGGTTGCTATGGCCGGGGAGCTGGCCACAAAAGCGGGCATCACAGGATGGCCGGAGGGAGAGGCCTTTCGTGCCGCTCAAAGTTGTCTGGCTGCATGGATGGCTGACCGGGGCCATACAGCTAATCAGGAAGATAAAGCGGCACTTGAACAGGTACGGGACTTCATGACGCGTAATCAGTTCAGTCGGTTTGCTGACTGGAATGACGACAGGAACCGGCCTGTTTCAATGATGGGATTCAGAAAAGTCGATAAAGGAGACAACGTGACAGAGCCGGTTGTGACGTTCTACGTTCTCCCGTCAGGCTGGAAGGAGATCTGTAAGGGATTTGACTCGCGTAAGGTGGCCAGGTTGTGTGTGGACGCGGGCTGGCTGAAACCCGGTGAAGATGGCCGGACGCAAAACAGCATTCGCCTGCCAGAAATAGGGCTTAAACGTGTGTACCAGTTCAATACACAGGTACTGGGAAGCGCCGAACCTGAGTAATTATCGCGTGAGTCTTATTTTTATGAGGTAACACTGGTAACAGAGGTAACACCCGCTACTGATACGGTTCTTCAGTGTTACCAGTCAAAAATACTGACTGGTAACAGAGGTAACAAAAAATGGTGTGTTACCACGCGTTACCTCTTGATTTTGCTAACTGGTAACAGATTAAATCCTTTTAAATCAATAGTGTTACACGTGTTACCAGTGTTACACGTTCAGAACAAGAGGTAGGGATCCAAATCCCTTCTTCTGGCGGGCAACAGTATAGGGCACAGAACGATGAAGATGATGAGAATGTACTGCCCCACATGTCAGGCAGTAGCGCGGATAGGTAAAACAAACAGGAAACACCCACAACTGTACGATGTGTACTGCTATTGCTCTAATGTGGAGTGCGGTCACTCGTTTGTGATGAATGTTGCTTTCTCCCATTCCGTTAGTCCAAGCGCGCTGAATGGGCAGGGGAGGGTTAAAGAGCTAATTGATGCCATTCCACCCGAGGAGCGGGAAAAGGCTTTAAAGTTGCTGCTGGCTGCGCAAAAGAATGGGTAAAGTATGCGTCGGGAATGGCCGATCCGTTCCCGGAACCTGAACACAGGATTTCAGTTTATGCGGACATAAAATTATTATTTTTCATATTGTTATATTTTTCGTGTTTCACGAACCTCCATAAAATTACACACCTAAAATAAATTATCCATTTAATATCATAGTGTTATGTATTCAGGCCACAAATGCGACGGACAGTAAAACTGAAAAAAGCTGAATTTCTTTTCATTCTTTTCAGTTCCTGTCTCGCAGAGCATCCCCAGAACGGGCGCGGGCTGGTGGTATCGTTTGTAAAAAATCACAACTGAAAAATTTTAGTGATATGAAAACCGCAGGCGGGTGCGGTGTAGTGCGATTTTGGTCA